>JAVYAJ010000128.1:0-49522 GCA_032229885.1 Candidatus Anammoximicrobium sp.
CCTAACGCGGTCTAGTGCCAGCAACACAAAAGTGTAGTGTACAGACCAGTGGACAAGATGCGCGCACGGTGCGCGCATGATACGAACAAAGACTCTATTGTTCGCGCCGCGTTCGATACGCGCCTCGCGTAAACTGTTTGGCGCAGAAGACAACTTGCGGAGTGCGGCCTCGGGCAGATATTCGCCCGGCGCCGTCCGCCGACAAAACAAGAAGTGTCGCGGCACACGATGTGCCTGCTATTGCTGGTGGCGAGTAAACGCATCCGCCAGTGGCCGGCGTCGTCCGAGAATCTCAGCGCACACAGAGACAACCGTCGCGTGTTGCGGCCATCGCCGAGGTCGAACGGGCCGGCCAGACTTCGTCGAGACAACCATCCACGAAGATCGATCAGACCCAGCGGGCCGATAACCATCGACATTGGGGCGAAGCGAGCGCGGCGCAATCGAACGTCGCGGAACCGCGCCTTTCGGCTTTCGCAATGCCCCGTCGATGAAGTTAGCCACTCCCCCCGAAAGGTCGTATGCATTACCGGGGCTGACACGGCGGACGAAGATCGACGGGCGTATGTCAGATTCGAGGAGTGCGCATCTCGGGCGATGCCCGCGGACAGGCCAAACACCCCGGTGTTTGTGTTTTCGATCTGTCATGCGACGCGTCCTCCCGTTTGTTGGACGGCGTCCGTTACCGTTGTGAAAAGTTGCGCGCTATTGGTGTCCTACCGGTTTTTACGAAGCCGTCAACGTTTTCGTCGTTCGCTAGTTGACATATTCGGCAGAAAACAGAAAAAATACGTGCGAACGCCTGCTGCCTGCGGCCGCGATCACAAACCGTCCCGCAGCCTCGTCTTTTATCGACATTCCACGACAGCCGTGCCAGAACATCCACGCGGCCAGGAGATAAGGCCTGGTCACGGCCGATCCGATACCTTCACGTATATGTCTTATGCGGATATTGTCAAGCGTTTGGTCGAAACGAGGACGGCTGGGCGCGAAGACCGTGAGTGCGTTTAGTATCGCAGGCAAGGCCATCAGCGATCGACAGACGCCGTGGTGATCGGGCGGCGCCATCCGTCCCGCCGCGATCACAACGAGCGGCGCGGATCGCGATAGCGCCCCGGATCTGGCGTACCGGCGCATGTTCGCGGTAGACCGCCGAGACACGACGATCGTCCGCAAGACGCGTGGTCGAAACACGGCGTCCCGTGTATTATCAACACGAAACTTGGCGGCAGCCACGGTTGCCAGACCATGGCGCCCCGTGTTCTGGCGAACGCGACTACCTGAAAATGACAGGGGGACAAAGCGCTAGCCGTGTCGGCCACGATAGTACTGGCGACGGACCGTGTTGCCGTAGAAGTGCAGCGGACGGTAATCGCGATAGATGATCGGCGTCGCTCGGGTTTGGGCGCGTTGTGCTCCGAATTCGATGACACGCGGCGACCAGCCCGGCTGTTGTGCGGACGCAGACGAGGGCGCGAAACACCAGGTTGCGGCGACGATCGCCGCGACAAACAGCCAGTTCTTCACGATCGGCTCCTTTCCTCTCAGACGAAGTGATTTGATCGGGAAACCCGGTTCTCGTAGTTTACAAGCATCGATTGAACATCGGCTCAGGGTCACTCCTGCTCTCGTATTATCTTATCCATTTTCGCTCAGCGCCGTCAACCGCTACCAATTGTGCCAGCGATTCCAAGCGTAATTGTCGATCCGATTGAAGCGAAGAACACGCCGGATTTATAATGGGTCGCGTGGCGAAGGACGCGAATGAATGAGGGCCATTTATGACTTTTTTGATCCGGTGTACCTGTGGGAACGAGCTGGACATTCCGGCGGGACGGGCCGGAGCACGGGTGCGGTGTACGTGCGGCCGGGTCATCGAGGCGCCGTGTTTGACAGATTTGCAGCATGGCCGGGCCGCGGGCGATGCGGATCGGGGTCATGGGCACACGCCGCGCGCTGCAACCGGGGCAGTACGGGGAGGCCGCGCAGGAGGCAAGGCTCGTGAGACCGGCGAATGCCAAGAAGGATTCCCGGGCAACCTGATGAAAGGCGAGCAGGCGCCGCGCGAGTTTCTGATCGTCCTGGCGTCAGATCACGTGCTGGTCCAGCGGGTACACCACGAAGCGTTTGTTCACTTTGCCGCGGCGTTCGAGCGCACGGTCAAGGCTTTTGCCGGCAAGACGGAAGCCTGTCCAGGCGTGGACATCCAGATCGGTTATGCCATGTTTCCCGGGGGGCGTCGGCTGGTCGATCTGCAGATCCGCCCGGATGTCCTGCCGCCGCACGTCGTGAGTGAATTGCGGATGGAGCTCGACGCCTTGCGCCAGCCGCCGGTCGAGGGCGGGCCGGTCAGCTTTTGTTGCCGGGCGATGTTATGGGGCGGCGCCGGCGAACCACACTCGCCGTTCTTGTTTCCGTTCTCGTCGTATTTCGGCGGTCGCACGGCTCCGTTCGACCAACTGTTGACCGAGGCGGCCGGCCTGTCGGTTCCGCCCGCCGCATCGGCCGGCGGCGCCGCGCGCCGGTTCGGGCGTTGGTGTCGGGCAATCGTCGGTCGGTGGGCCCGGCCGAAATTTCGCCTCCGGCGCGACCCGACGCAACGGGCTGAACCGCCTTCGGGCGCCACTGCGACCGCGACGTCGGGCGCGTTTCCGCGGATGGCGCCCGAGCCGGCGGATCCCGCTCGCGGGTACACCATCGCCGAGTTGACCGAACTCCTCCGCCAGTATCCGGACTATGCTCGGCTGTACAAAATGCGGGCCGAAGCATTCGAACAGATGGAAGCGCACGAGCAGGCCATCGCCGATTACACGTCCTGCCTCGCCGTGCAACCGGATCAAGCCGAGATCCTGGTGCGACGCGCGATGGTCCATTGTGTCGCCGGCAGTCACGAGCTGGGGTTGAAAGACCTCGAAGCGGCTTTGCGATTGAATCCCGAATCCGCCGACGCGCTGGCCGGCCGAGGCATGATCTACTTGCAGTTGGCCGCGTGGGATCGGGCCTTGGCCGACTTCGACGCCGCCGTCTCGCACGATCGGCGCAACCCGTCGCTACAAGTCCACCGCGGACGCACGCTGATCGGCCGCGAGGACTATTCCCAAGCTGTCGAAGCGCTGACGCAGGCCATCCGGCTCGATCCGCATCACGACGTAGCCTACGCCTGGCGTGGGTTGGCCCGGCGCCGGTCTTCGCCGGCGCCCTCGGACGACGCAATTCAAGCGGTGCTCGCCGATTTTGATGCGGCGTTGGACATCCAGCCTGACCACACAGGTTACCGCTTATTCCGCGCCGAAGCCCGGCTGGGGGCTGGTGATCCACGAGGCGCGGTGGCGGACTGCGACCTGATTTTGACGCTGCTGCCCCAGTCTGGTGAAGCATACGCGCTGCGAGGGATCGCGCGCCAGCGACTGGGCGATTCGCCGGGCGCCGTGCAGGATTGTGATGCGGCGCTCGAACTGGACGCCGAGTCGGCCGACATCTATTTGGCGCGGGCGTTTGCCCACGAGGATCTGGGAGATCTGGACGCGGCGCTTACCGATTGTGAAGCCGCGTTGGAACTCGGTCCGCAGGAGGCCGTCGCGATCAATCTGCGCGGCGCCATCCGGCTGCAACTGGGCGAACTCGACCAGGCGTTGGCCGATTTCGACGCGGCGATCGCGATCGAACCTGACTGGGCGCTGCCCTATGCCAACCGAGGCAACGCCTGTCGGGTCCGCGGCGACAACGCGACCGCAATTCGGGCCTACGGTCGGGCGATCCAGTTGAATCCCGAGCTCGTTGTGGCGTACCTGAATCGGGCGTTGGCATGGGCGGACGCGCACGAAGACGACAAATCCTTGGCGGACTTTGCCCACGCACTGCGGCTCGATCCGCGGATCGTCGGCGCATACGTCGAGCGGGCGTCGCTCCGGGTCCGCCGCGAGGAATTCGATGCCGCCCTCTCCGATCTGACCGCTGCGATTCGCCTGCAACCGGATCTGGCGCGGGCCTATCTTCAGCGCGGTCGTGTGCATTGCCAACGTGGAAACTTGGACGATGCTCTGCGGGATTATGACCGGCTGATCGACCTGGCGCCGGATTGGGCGGCGGCCTACACGGGTCGGGCAAACGTCTGGCTTCACAAAGGCGACCTCGACCGCGCCGACGCCGATTTCCAACAGGCCGTCGCCTGCGAACCGGAGCAGGCCGAGCCGTTGATGGTGGACCGGCTGCTGCTCGAAGCCGCCTATTTCAATCGCGAAGAGCGGTACGACCAGGCCATCCGTCGAACGACGGCCGCACTCGAGCTGGATGCGAATTCCGTGCCCGCCTACGCGCTGCGAGCCGAGGCCAACTGGTACGCCGAGCAACTGGTCGAAGCGCTCGACGATCTGGACGAATGGATCCGACGAAGCCAGCCGGCCGACGTTCATGCCAAGGGCGTGCGAGGTCAGGTGTATGCCGAATTGGGCGAGTTCGAGCTGGCGCTGGCCGAGCTCGACGAGGCGCTCGCGCTGGCCCGCAAGCGGCCTGGCGTGTCAACGGAGACGTTGTCTTGCGTCTACGCCGGCCGCGCGCTGGCGTTGGCGGGTGTCGGCCGATTCGACGAAAGCGTCCACGATTTCGAGCTAGCGCGGCAGACTGCGCCGAACAGCGTTTGGACCTACTACAATCAGGGCCTCGTTTTGCACACCTGCGGGAACACGGCCGCAGCCGTCGCCAGCTTTCGACAAGCTCTGGAAAAACGCGAGCCGCGCTTGCCCGCGCGAAAGCGCGAGCGGGTGCATGGATTTCTGAGACGTTACGCGACATGAGAGAACGCCATTATGCGACAGAAAAGAACAAGAATGATGGACTCCACCCTGTCCGCCGGCCAAGTCCGGCTGATCGGCTCGTGCCTCGCAGCGGTCCTGTCCGTCGGCCCGTTGACGTTCGCCGCGGATTCTCTCGCCGCGGATGATCCTTCCGCGACCGAGGCAACGCGCCCGCTGCCGTCCGCCACGGACCGGATTTGCATTCGCGGCGTCTATCCCCATTTGGCCATGTTCAACAGCACGCTGAAGGACGACGGCCAGACCACGGGCGGCGGCGGCGAGTGCGGGATCGGCGCGGTGGTTCCCTGGGCCGGTCGGCTGTGGGCGCTGACCTACTCGCCCCATGCGCCGAACGGGAGCTCGGACAAGCTGTACGCCATCGACGATCAACTGAACCAGGAGATCCGGCCCGAGAGCATCGGCGGCACGCCCGCGGGGCGGATGATCCATCGCGAAAGCCGGCAACTGTTCATCGGGCCGTACGCCATCGACGCGGACGGGCGCGTTCGCGCGATTCCGTACAGCGCGATGCCGGGGCGGCCGACGGCCGTCTCCAGACACCTGAGCGACCCGGCGAACAAGGTGTACTACTTCGACATGGAGGGGCGGATCTACGAGGTCGACGTGCATTCGCTCGAGGTGACGCTGCTGTTCGCCAAACCCGTCCCGGGCTGGCATGGCAAAGGGGCGTACACCGGGCAGGGACGATATATCCTGGCTAACAACGGCGAACTCGACGTCGCCGGCCATTCGCTCGACGATCTGCAGGTCGGCGGTCCGCCCCAAGGGCCGGAGGACAACGGCGTGCTGGCCGAATGGGACGGCCAGCAGTGGCGGATCATCGAGCGGCGTCAGTTCACCGAGGTCACCGGGCCGGGCGGCATCTACGGATCGCCCGACGAGTCGACGCCCGTGTGGGCGGTGGGCTGGGATCGCCGGTCGGTGATTCTCAAGTTGCTGGACGGCGGGACGTGGCACACGTTCCGGCTGCCCAAGGCCAGCCATACCTACGACGGCTATGGCGGGTGGTACACCGAGTGGCCGCGGATTCGCGAGATCCAGCCGGGCAAGCTGATGCTGGACATGCACGCCATGCTGTGGGATTTTCCCGCCACGTTCAGCGCCGCCAACACGGGCGGCATCCGCCCGATCGCCAGCCATCATCGATACATTCCCGATTTCTGCCACTGGAACGGCCGCATCGTGCTGGCGACCGACGAGACGACCATCATGGCCAATCCGCTGGCCGGACAGTCTCAGTCGAACCTGTGGTTCGGCCAGCTCGAAGACATGGCCGGTTGGGGCCCCAAGACCGCCTGGGGCGGCCCTTGGGTGGGCGATGCAGTCAAGGCCGGCGAGCCGTCCGTGCCGTTTCAGATCAACGGCTTTCAGCGGCGCTGCGTGCATCTGGCGCTGGGGCGCGGCCGGACCGCGGCCGGTTTGACCGATGCCGACTCGGGCGAAATGCTCTACCGCTGTACGGGCCTGTTCCCCATCACCGCCTTGCCCGAGCCGTTGCGGGATCTGGCGCGCGTGACGATCGGCCGCGGCGACTATCATGATCCGGCGCCCGGCTACTCGTTCGTGGTGAACCAGGACGTGGTGGTGTATCTGGAGGTCGACGCTCGGCCCGAAGCCAAACTGGGCCCCGGCTGGGACAAGACGCCGATGTCGGCCGCCTGGGGGAATTATACGGACCACATTTACCGCAAATCGTTCCCCAAGGGGCGCGTGGACGTCCCCGGCCATCCGATCGCCCACAAGCCGAACGATTACGGGGTGCCGCACTTGGCGTTCGTCGAACCCGCCGCGACCGACGCCGGAGAGCTGGAGATCACCGAGCTGCCGCGCGATTTGAAAGGCCGAGTCACCTACCCGGCGCGAGGCCGCGAGACGCTCGCTTCGCGTCCGGCTTCGCCGACAGCGTCTGACACGGGCGCGACGTTCACGCTCGAGGCGGACATCGCCGGCGACGGCCGCTGGACGAGGTACCGTCAAATCCCCGTGCCTGCCGACGGGTACGTCTACCACGTGTTCCCCGACGACTTTCAGGCTAACTGGATCCGCGTGACGGTCGATCGCGATTGCCTGGCGACGGCTTTCTTCCACTACAGCAGCCCCGGCCACGCGGCCGCGAACAATCCGTTGTTTGCGGCGCTGGCCGACGTGCACGACGACCGCGCGGTCGGGGGCTTGATTCGACCCGGCAAGCGAAATCGGAACCTGCAATTCCTGGCGCGCCGGCCGGCAGACGATGGCCAGATCGGCGAGACCTATTTCGAGGTGGACGAGCGAATGGCGTTTTCGCGACCCGACGCGGATGCCGCCGACGAAGTGCGCGAGATCGCGGAAGTCCACCTAGATTTCGAGGTCGACGACGCCTCGGTGATCATGACCGAAAAAGGCCGCCGATTCCGCCTGCCCAAGGGCGACGCGCGCTACGACCGACCGTTCGCCACCGGCTGGCCGCGCGGGATCCGCGAATGCGAATCCGAACGTTGGTTGATGAACATTCACGGCACGTTCTACGAAAAGCCGCGCGAGGCCGGGTTGTGGAAGATCAAGCCGGTCGCGACCCACAATCGACAGATCATGGACTTCTGCACCTGGCGCGGCCTGCTGGTGATCAGCGGCACGACCCACCAGGCCCGGCCGGATGGCCAGTATTTTCGCAGCGACGCCCACGATGAGCCTGGCCTATGGTTCGGCGCGATCGACGACCTCTGGCAGCTCGGCAAACCCGTCGGGCATGGCGGCCCCTGGCTCGACACGCCGGTTCGTCCGCGGGATCGCTCCGATCCGTACCTGATGAACGGCTACGACCGCAAGCGGATCGCGGTCTCGCACGACGCGGACGCGGCCGTCACCGTCACGATCGAGGTCAACTTCGACCACGGCGACTGGCGCGAGTATGACAACCTGTCGGTCCCGCCCGGCCAGACGGTCACCCACGAGTTCCCCCAGGGCTTCGCCGCCCACTGGGTCCGCGTCTCGGCGGATCAAGCCTGCCGAGCGACAGCCCAGTTGACCTACGACTGAGGCCGAATCGTCCGTCCCGCACGCTGGATCATTCCGATTCGGCGCGCGGGGCCGGGATGATCGGCAGGACGACGTGGGATGGATGGTCGGCGTCGTGGCGGATCGTCTGATGGGCGACAACGCTCGTCGTGACAAGGGCCAGGTTGTCCTCTCCCGTGTTCAGGTTCCGGAGATAATACGGATAGTAGCTGCTCGAGATCTCGACGCGGATGCGATGCCCTTTGGCGAACACGTTGCCCGTCGGGCGCCAGAACTCGATCGTGTACGGGTAGACGCGATCGGGTTCGAGCGTGCTGAGGCGTTCCGGGTCGAACGCACCGTCGCGCTGGTCGCTGCGATGGCGAGCCCGCATGAGGCCCTCGGCCAGGAACATTGCCCGGCCGTCGGGATGTACGTCGACCAGCCGGACCATCCAGTCGGTGTCGCGGGCGCTGGTCGCGGCGAACAGGCGAGCCGAGATCGGGCCGACCACCTCGACGTCGTCCTCCAGAACGGGCGTCGTGTAGACCAACACGTCCGCCCGCGCCGCCGACGGGCTGACATCCCGCGGTCCGTCGATGTGTCCGTTGGCGAACGGCGGCGACGGCGTGGGGTCGTCCGGATCGTACGTAAACCGATCCGGCGGCTCGTCGCCGGGCGGCCGCGTGTCCAGGCGCCCATCGCCGCCGGACGAATTGGCGTTGCCGCCGCTGTGCAGATAGTACGCGGTCGGCACGGCCTCGGGCAGCGGCCAATCGGCCGCACACCGCCATTGGTTGCGTCCCATGACGAAGACTTGGACGGGCGGATCGTCCAGGATATCGTTGTCGATTCCTTTCAGATGGTAATCGAACCAACGGCAGACATAGCCGTCCCAGTCGACGATCGCCTGCGGGCCAAAGTCCACGCCGGCGGCCACGCGCCGCGTGTTGACGATGTGTTCCCACGGTCCGATGACCAGTCGCGGCCGCCGCGCCGCGGGCGTGCCGCCATATTGCTTCATGCCCAGATAGTTGCGCGGCGTGCCCGGAAAATTCCCGTCGAACCAGCCCGAGATGGCCAGCGACGGAACGACCACGCGGGCGTAATCGTCGGGCGTCTGATAGGCGATCGCTCGCCAGTATTCGCCGGACGCCGTGTTCTGCAACATCCACGTCCGCCACCAGGTCGTGGGCAGATAGCCGCGGGTCTTGTCAAAGTCGATGTAGGGCGTCATGCGATACGCCGCCTCGCGATTCACGGCAAACCCACCGTAGGGCCCCGGGCCGGCGATGTGCGGGCGCCGCCCCGACATCGTGCCCGCCCAATCCATCATCCAACAGACGAGAACCCCATTCTGGTAGGGGCAGTTGTAGAAATAGTCCGGCGGCGCCACTTCGGGCACGATGGCTTTCAACGAGGGCGGCGCCTGGGTCGCCGTCCACCACTGGGCCCATCCCATGTAGGACAATCCATAGGCGCCGACCTTGCCGCTGCACCAGGGCTGCTGGGCGACCCATTCGACCAGATCGTACCCGTCGCGCTTGTGCAAGGGCGAAAACGGATCCCAGTCGCCTTCGGAATCGAAGCGGCCGCGGACATCGACGTTCACGACGGCATAGCCGCGGGCGGCGAACTTGCGAGCCCGCGCGACGCCGCCGTCCTTGTTGTAGGGGGTCTGCCACACGATCGCTGGCCACCGACCGTCGGCCTGTGGACGAAAGATGTCGATCATCAGCCGCACGCCATCACGCATCGGCGAGGTCTGGTTTCGCTGTTCGAGAACCTCGTGCTCGGCCGGCGAGATTCCCTCGACGCGCAGGATTGGCGGCAGCTCCTGGGCCAGCCCCAACGACGCCCAGAGGATCACGAGACAAGCCATCGAACGAGTCATGATAGGTGGCTCCTGATGGAAAGCGGATTCGGGCGGCAGTCGCAGCCAGGGACGCTCATGCGGCACGCGGCGAATCCGGACTAGGTGAGCGAGATCCGCTGACCATCGTAGGCCAGCGCCATGCCCGAGGGAAGTCGGGCATTGGTGCTTTCGAAGTCCAGATCATGGCTGATGTGCGTGAACAGCGTCTGCCGCGGTCGCAGCCGCCGGGCGATGGCGACGGCTTCGTCCAGGCACAGATGGGTCGGATGGGGCCGCGTCCGCAACGCATCCAGGACCAGCGTATCGAGGCCCTCTAGCAACGACCAACTGGCGGCCGGAATCTCGCTGACATCGGTGCAATAGGCGACGTTGCCGAACCGAAATCCCAGCACCTGGAATCGCGGGCCGTGCCGCAGCCGAATCGGGATCACTTCCGTCCCAAGCACGTCGAAGCGATCCGTTCCGATCGGATGAAAGACCAGTTGCGGAACGGCCCCTTCGTGCGTCGGCTCGAGTCCGCTGAAGGCGTAATCGTACGCCGTGCGAATTCGTCGCTCGACCAGCGGCTCGCAGTATAGAGGCAACGCACCGCCCAGATAGAACGGCATCAGGCGCAGATCGTCCAGCCCGAATAGATGGTCGGCGTGCTCGTGGGTGTACAACACGGCATGGACGACGCCGAGCCCTTCGCGAAGCATTTGCAGACGTAGATCAGGCGGCGTGTCGATCAGCAGATTTCCATCGGGCAGTCCGAGGACGGCGGCGCAACGCGTGCGATGGTTGCGCGGATCCGCACTGACACACACGGGACAACCGCAGCCAATCGTCGGCACGCCGACCGACGTACCGGTTCCCAACAGGATCATTTGGCCCGGCAGGGCGATCGTTTGTGGCTGGTGCTTGGCGGCCAACGAACCGGGACTCCGTGCCATTTCGCCCGCGCGCGGGTTCTCCAGCGGATCTCGGAACTTGGCGAACCCGCGGAAGGGGCGGCATCGCTCGGCATTTCGGCGGCGAGCCCATCTCCCAGGGAATGACGCTCGATCCAACTCGTCTCGCCGAATGCGCTTCGCCATCCACCGCGCGAATCCGCCGCGCGCGGCGCGAGTCGGGCACGGCCTCGAAGTCGCCGTCAATTCTGTGCGACCAGATTGGTCTCGGTCCGGGTCGGCTTTTGCCAACCCAACACCAGCCAGGTCCGATCGCAATCCAGTTGTTCGAGGCGGAACTTGCCGAGACCCTTCCAACGCTCGGGCAGCACCAACCCCTCGGATACGATTTCCGGTTTGAACAGCCCCTCGAATTTCTTTTTCATAAAGGTCTTCATCGCGATGTCCGCGGCGCTCAATTGCTGGCGCCCGATGAAATCGACGGCGACGTCCCCTTGCCGCGTCAACCGCGCGTGATCCGACATCTTTTCGACGGTGTACAGAGCGGAGATCTCGAGCAGCTTCCGCACCTCTTGATCGGCGCGGCCGAACCGTTTGCCGCGGATGATGATCTTGGCGGTCTGGCCGTCGAATCTCGCCTCGATCGGCAGTTCGGACGTAAACGTGATCGACCACGGTTCGCTGTCCTCGGTCACGGCCAACTCGTCCGGCACCTTGCCCGTCATCTCCTCGATCATCTTCGCCAAGCTCTCGTTCGTCAGGGTCACGCCACCGAACACCGCCTGCGACAAGTTTCCGACGAGCGACTCGTGAAAGCGGACCGCCAGATCAAACTTGCCGGCCAGCGGCGGGGGATCGTTCGGCGCCCCCAAGTGGTCGCGGCCGGCTTGCAGCATGGTGACCAGCAGCGTGTCGTCCGTCGTGCGGAATTTGAGTTGCTGGGGAAACCCGCCTCGACGCACCAAGGGCAGCCGAAATTTCTCGTGGAACCGGGTGTTTGCGTCGTCCAGCAGGTTGCGTGACTGCCCATCGACGCTGGTCGACACACGGCTGGCCGTTCGCCGCGACGCGATCGCCTCGGCCTCCGACTTGGACTGCTGGATCCGTTTCATCGCGATGTGCCGGATCAATCGTCCTGCTTCGACCCGACCGATCCGCGTGCGTGTGCTGCACCGTGTCGAGGCCGGCCGGCTGCTCAAGCCAGTCGCATCCAACGCCAGACGCTTCTGGGCGGCCACCGTCGAAAAACCGCGGCTGAAGATTCGCACCGGCCCGTTGTACCCGACGTTGTCCGAGACGGTCGAGCCGTTGAGCAGGATATTGATTGCGGCCTCCTGATCGCTGGGAACCAAATCCAGGGTGACCGCGCCGGTCAGCCGGGCGTTTCCTCGGACTCTAGTCCCTAGAATGATCTCGTTGACCGGAGCCGTCTGGTCGACGCTCTGTTCGACTCCGGCCTGCGCCAAGGCTTCGGAAACTTCGATGAACAGATTGGGACGCGACCACTGCGAGCGAGTCGACGCGACCAAATCGCTGGCCTGCCCAAAGCGGTCCATCCAACCCAGAATCTTGCCGATGGCGTTGGCCTCGTCCGTCGTCGGCTGTTGTTGATAGGCGACCAGACGCTCGGCGAGGGAATCGAGGTGATTCTCGTAGAACGTCCGCGACTTTTCCGCGGCGGCGAATAACGTGAGATTGGCATAGGTGTCGAGCGCCTCGCGGACGGCCATGAACTCGGACCGCTCCAGGCCGGGCACGTCCTGATAGAACGAATCGAGCGTTGCCAGCAGACGCCGCGCGTCCGGGCGCTCGTCGGCGGCCAAGGCAGCCTCTAACTGCGGCCAGTTGATCGTCTCTTTCCATTTCGTCGCGGCATCCGGCGTCGCGCTGTCCAAAAACCGCTTCAGCGCGTCCACGGCGGCAACCAGACGCTGCCGCTCGCGCCCCACATCGTCCGGCATCACTTCGATATATCGAGCCTTGGCCGTTCGCGCCGCTTCGGGCAAGTGGTCGGCTTGCCATCGGGGAAGCCGGCTCAGCCAGCTCGCGAGCGCGTCGCGGACCGCCGTAAACCGCCGGCGCTGCAGGCCGGGCGTGTTGCTCGTGTAGCGATCGAGGATTTCTTGCACCAGTTGCCGGTCGGCGGCGTCGCCCTTGTCCAACTCGGCAGCCAACTGCCGAAGGCGCAAATACTTTCGCCATCCCGCGGCGTGGGGATTGTCGCCCAACCAGCACTCGAGATCCGCGATGCGTCGCTTCACATCCGTATTCGGCTCTTGGGCTGCGCCGCGCAATTCGGTTCCGATACACGTTGCCAAAACAACGATCCCGCAAACCAAACTCAGCAAGATCCGCCTCATCGCCCCACTCCTTTACTTCGTCCGCGCCCATCGGCTCGATATCAGGCTCTCTCAATTATCTATCCCGCGAAGTCAAGCCGTTGAAAAGATTCTGTCTGCCCGGGATAATTGGTTCAAATGTTACATCTAGCTTTCGCGCTCGCAAGATCCCTAGTTTCATGGCGCCGTATTTTCCGAGTATGCGGCCTCGCTAACGCCACCTCGATACGAAGAGGGCCAACCCGTGGTTACCGGCGAAGGCCCCGCGCGTTTGGCGCCATCGGCACGAAACGCGCCAGGCATGTCGCTCGCAGGTCAACAAGATCGGGCAACAGTGGGGTGGCGCCCGCGCTGGCGCCAAAAACACGAACGGGGCCGGATTACGTCCCACAAAAATGGACAAGCGAACATCGTGTAATGTGCGCCCCAGCTTATTCCGTGATGTCTTCCGAATTCGCCCCCGGCAGGCGTTCACTGCACTGCCGCATGATTTGGGCTGCGATCTGGTTCAGACCGTAGCCGCCGGGAAGTCGGACCAGCGGTTTCCCATGCCGGTCGCAGAAGCCCTTGACGTCCCCATAAGAGTGGCTTGACCAACGGATCGCCAAGAGGACAACCGCCACGTCCGGCCGCGCGACGTAGGGTTCAAAACCTTCGATGGACTGGTGCTCGCGGGTTTCGATCCACAGCAGGTCTTTCAGGCCGAAGGCTGCTTTGAGCGTCTGATGCGTGCCTTCGCGCCGATCTCCGCCGATCAGCACGAGCGACTTGCCGCGCAGGCGATTCGCAACCGCGCGAACATCCGGCGTCGGCGTCTTGACCGCCTTGACCTCGGGTGGGGGATACGCCGCCATGTAGCGGTCGATTTCGTTCAATACAGCCTGGAATCCGGGCGAGACTTCGGAAACGTCCGGTAGGTCGTCGATGATCGGGATCAGCAGCTCTCTGAGATCGCGGTTGCTGGCGTGCATCCCATCATCCACCAGGCTTTCCACGGTCTCGATCAGCGTATGCCATTCGCCCGCCGCTCCGTCGGGATCGGCGGAGATCAGAGACGCTTTGTGGCGGACCTTGCCCAGCGCTTTGCGCCGTCTCGAATTGCGGCGACGCGCGTCTTGAACGTCCGATTCGAGCGTTTCGATCCGTGCATCCAGGTCGGCCCATCGATCAGGATCCGCCGGATCGTCGATGCGCATGTAACGCTGGATGAAGACTTGGCGGTCCCGGGTGATGGCTCGCAGCCAATTGAACGCCTGCAGTTGGTCGGTATCGTCGAGGTCGTCGACCCGGCCGATCGCTACTCGGAGCGCAGATTGCGCTTCGGCGAGCAGATCTAGCGAACGCTCGAACTCGTTTCGCGAAGCCTCGGGTTCCTCTTGAATGCGCCGCACCATCGACAGTGCGTCGGCAAGCGTCTCGAAGCAGCGGGCGATGACCTCCCACTGGCCAGGATCGGCCGGCGTCGGCCCCGTCGGGTGACACATCCACAGGAAACACTCGGGAATGGCTTTCGCCCTGGAGATGATGTCCTGATCCAGAGGTTCGATTTCCGTACGGTAGCTGGCGCCTTCGGCCAACAAACGCCGGCGGGCGGCCGCCCATCGCGCGCCTTCGGTCTTGAGGCGACAGCGCGTTTCGATCAACGACAGATCCAGCTCGCCGCCTTGAGCCCAACGTTCCGGGTACGAGATCGAGGCGCGGTCGGTGACCGGCGAGCCCTGCCCCAACGTCAAGGCCGCGAGCGCGGTTGCCAGCGGGATCGTCGGTTCGGAGGGTGGACACGGCGCGGGCGCCGCTTCGATCGCCGTCACTGGCGCTTCAACGCCAGGCTCGGCGACGGATGGCGCGCCAGCCGGTTCGGCTTCGGCGGGCTCGGACGGGCTCGTCGCTTCCAGAACCGCCTGCGCCAAGCAGCGGAGTTCGGCTCGCAGTTGCGCGTCCTCGGACGTCAGCGCCACGAGCCGTTGAAGGACCGTATTGATCGCAGATGCCAATGCGTTGGAGTCCATCTCGGTTCTATTTTTCCTTCTCTTCTGCCGCCGCTCGTCTGCTCGCCACACGCTCGATTCGCGTGGCAATCTGGCTTTCACTGGCGCTCGGTGCGCGAGGCGAGGATCAACCCACCGGCCCGTTCGTGCGCCACGACTGTTGCGGCACGACTGTCGCGTCGCGACGAAGGCGTCTCGGCGTCTGCCAGCGCGAGGGCTTCAACCCAAACGTGCGCGAACCAACCTCGCGCGTAGCGGCTCGGCGTCTGAGAAGTATATCCGCTGCGGCGTGCCGCGTCGCGCCCCGGCTCGATTCTCGCCTCTGACGATGCCTGCGCGTTCGCGATCCCGAAGAATGGCAAAATCAACCTCTGCCCCGCGAAGACTGGATTGTGAGATCGCGCGACGGACTGTCCACACGCCCCGTAGCTGGCGCGTACCGTCCGGTCGGCGCGTCCGTTTCAGAAATGAGGCTCGCGGAGCAAAGCCGCTCGGAGTTCGTTCCGCTGAGAGCGCACGGGAACGAGGCTATGCGCGCAGATGCCGAGCGACGCGGGCGCTCCCCGTCCAGGCGAAACACGCGGGTTGTCGGCGGCAAGGCGCAGACAACGCGGGTGACCATCCTGTCGACGCGCTCGCATCGCGTCGCCCACGGATCGCAGCCCCGGGACCCGGGCCTCGGCGACGTACGAGACCGGCGTCGGGCAATTTGCCGCAAGTCCGTCCGGTATGAGCACCGGTCGGTCGGCCGTGTCGATCCTAGCGGAGCCATTTCACCGATTCAATCACGATCGGCGTGACGGGCGTTTTGGGAAATTGATTGCGATCAGCGACTTCGACGGCCGCGATGCGGTCCACGACGTCCATGCCCTCGACAACCTCGCCGAACACACAATAGCCCGCGGCGTCCTCACCTTCGCCCTCGTGTGGATCCAGGCCGGCGTTGTCCGACAGGTTGATGAAGAACTGAGAGGTTGCGCTGTCCGCATGGTCGGGGTCGCGGATCATGGCGATCGTGCCACGTTTGTTCTTCAAGCCGTTGTTGGCTTCGTTGCGGATATACGCCCGCGCCGCCTTCGGCTCAAGCGCGGCGGTATAGCCGCCGGCGGCGATCATGAATCCGCGATCGACGTAGTGAAATACGGTCCCCTCGTAAAAACCTCGTTCGACGTAGTTCGTCAGAAAGTTATCCACGGTCACCGGAGCCTTGTCCGGATTCAGCCGCACTCGCACATCGCCAATCGACGTTTTCAACACAACTTCCGGCGCGCGAGACACCGGTTCGGCCTGCGCCGGCGTGCTACGAGACGCGGTGCTTGCGCGAACCTGCACCGGGACCGCGACAGCGGCTGTCGCGTCCCCCGCGGGGTCGGCGGCCAGCGTCGGCCCCGTCTGGATGCTGGCGGCCGGCGGATCGCTCGACTGGGAACTGCACCCGGAAACAACGAGTAAGACCGCCCAACTCGCAAGGACAATCCGGATTGGTAGACGGCCGTTCAACATGAAAGTGCCTCCTTGCTCGAAGTGCGCTAACTAACGCTCACAGCGAACCGACCATCCTGGTCGGCGTTCGAAGATGCGATCCGAATCCGCGACGCCGCGCCAGCGCCGACGGCCAGATATCATCGCCGGCTCGGCCGTTTCTTGCAACATCGCTTTTTTACGAAAGACGCGCCGACGCGCCTTCGAGCGACAACTGCCGCCCAGCCCCACAAGTGGGCCGCCGGCCACGAGCGCGGGTGTCCTAGGAGTCTGTCTAAGTATTCGAAAATGCCACAATCGGTTGCGTGGCTAGCGGTAGCGCTTCCACAATATGTTGTGGGTTGAACCCAATTCTTGAACAGGATCCTCGGGATGCCTGACATGCCAAGACCCTCGTGAGTCGAAGGGAAATCCGAATCACAGAGGTCGTTTGCTGCTAGCATTGACCAAGGCACGTCCAATGCGTACAATTCGTTGTAGATAATTTGATGCGTTTGCCGTGAGGTGTTGGCTCTCCCGTGCCCCGCCATTCGCCCGTGCTGCGTTTACGGGTGGAAGTCGAGTCGCCTTGCCAACCGTCGGTCAGCCGCGGTGCTCTCGTCGCCCTGCCTTTTGCGTCTGAGCATTGGCAGTTGTATTTTGGGGGGAACTCAATTTACGGAGTTTCCTGGTCAATTTGGCCGACAAGTTATTGATCGGTCGAACGAATCGGGATACAGTACCGGGGTGACTTCTATTGCTGCCCGGTGTCTTGACCGTCATCGCAAGGAGCGCTTGCCATGAAACAAATTCGGTCGCAGAAGGCTTTTACCCTCGTTGAGCTACTGGTGGTGATCGCCATCATTGGCATTCTCGTAGCCCTGCTTTTGCCGGCGATCCAAGCGGCCCGCGAGGCAGCTCGACGATCCCAATGCGTCAACAACCTTAAACAATTGGCCTTGGGCATGCAGAACTACGTCGACGTTTATAGGACCTTTCCGCGAGCCAGCCTTCGCCAAAACAATGGCCTTTGGTGGGGGAGCTCCGATCTCTACCTGCCCTCGGTTCATGTGGCGATGCTTCCGTTTATTGAACAAGCCAATTTATATGAGCAGTTCAGTTACTCACAGTGGCTGTGGGGCTACGACGCGAACCATGATCATCCTCCGCCGCCCACAAACCAAAATGGGAGCGTCACCTCGACTCGTGTCGGAACCTTCATCTGCCCAACGGGACCGGCTTACGCCAACGACCGCAGCCGAGCTAGCAACCACTACGCGTGGAACATGGGTTCGACGATTTATTGGAGCAATGTCTTGATGAATGGGCCAATCCGACGGGCTTGGGAGACGACGCCAGCGGATATCTTCGACGGGCTCAGTAACACGATCCTTCTGTCGGAGATTTTGCCAGGGGATGGTAACGGAGGCTATTTTACCTATCCGCGCGACATGCTTCCCGGTGTCCCATTAACGGCGATCACCACGCCGGTGATGCCACCCGAGAGTCAAGTCCAATCGCTTGGCCAGGCGAACATCGCAGCTCAGGCCAGCGTCGGTGCGCATCACAGTAATTTGGGTGATAATTGGGGCTGTACAGCGTGGCTGTGGACAACCTACAACACCGTCGCGCCACCGAACTGGTACGCGCCCACTAGTCAACCAGGAGGTTCTTCGGCTTGGTTGATTGGTGTGGACGGCGTCTTTCCCGCGCGCAGCTACCATCCGGGCGGTGTCAATGCGACGTTTTGCGATGCATCTGTCCATTTTATTTCAGATTCGATCAACTTACAAACCTACCAATGCCTGGGAGCCCGTAACGACGGCCAGGCAGTGACTCCCGAGTAGCCGTCCGTCGCTTTAGCGGAACCGCGTTATTGTTTGGCAGACGGCGGCCGCTCGTCGACGCAAAAGTGTTGACTTACGGCTTGTTTCTAAACAGTGAAGTGATCGCGGGAAAGGTGAGATGGTAATGCAGCCTACAGGAAGCAGATGGTTTGCGACGATGCTGGTGGGCGCGACACTGACAGTCCTCGGGTGCGGATCTCGCGGCGTCAAGGAGTATTCTGTGCCGGTGACCGAGTTAGGGGGGCTTGAGCGGGCCAAGCAGCTCTTGGCAGCGTATGCTCGAGGCGAACCTGTGGGCAGCGAGGTCGTTGGGTTCGACCAGATCGCCGAAGACGCCAAACGCCAGGATCCGAGGCGAGGGGAAATTGTCGAGCGTGGCCTTCGTGAGATCGGCGGTTTGATGAGTCGACCTGGGGCAATACGAGACAAGGCGAGAGAAATCCTGGCGTCGCTTGACTAAGCCAACCGGCTTTGGTCTGGATCGATCACTCTCTTCCTCAAGGAGCTGTCGCCATGCAAATTCGACGCTTACATGCTTTCACGCTGGTCGAGTTACTGGTCGTCATTGCCATCATTGGGATCCTAGTTGCGCTCCTGCTGCCGGCGATCCAAGCCGCGCGTGAGGCGGCACGGCGCTCACAGTGCAATAATAATCTCAAGCAGCTCGGTTTGGCATTGCACAATTATCATGACACGTTTAAGGCGTTACCGTATCGAATTGGAGGAGGAGCGAGGAGTAACGCGACCGGTGCACCGGTGGCCCCTTCGAAGGAAGGGTAAGCGGGTTTGTTCCCTTGCTGCCATTCATGGAGCAGACGGCGATGGCCGAAGAGATTGGGTACGACCCGCCCTACGTGTGGTGGACCGGGTTTGCGCCGTGGGTTACTCAAATCGGCAACATCTTATGTCCTTCCGATCCTCCAACCAAAGAAATTGCCAGTTTTGGCCAGAACAACTACGCTTTCTCTGCGGGCGACCAGTACAGCAACCTGCATTGGAACAGCAATCGCACGAGGTTCCCCTTGCGAGGCATTTTCGGTCCAGACAGCTTCGTTGGTTTGTCTGAGATTCTGGATGGAACGAGTAACACCGTCGCCATGTCGGAAATCGTGCGTCCTCCTGCTGGCAACGGCTTTGGAAGCAACACTACCGCTAACGTCACAAATCCTATCAACTGCCTTGCGAGTTTTGTGAATGGTCAGTATTCCACGGCTCTGCTCGATCGCGACCGCTGTTTGGGAACTCGCTGGTGTGACGGCCGAGCAGGTTACACTGCCTTCAACACAATCCTGGCGCCAAACAAGCCAGTCTGCAATGGTCAGGTAGGGACCGGCATTTTCACTGCGGGCAGTCGGCATCCTGGCGGCGTAAACGCGCTTTTGGCAGATGGTTCCGTTCGTTTCGTAAGCGATACGATCGACACGGGAGACCTTAGCGCCGCTCAGCCATCGGGTGGAGTCAGTCCGTATGGGGTCTGGGGAGCTCTAGGTTCGAAGGCCGGTAACGAGTCTGTGCCTGCTTTCTGAAATACTGTAGCGTTCCTAAGAATTAGGTCGCCTGTGAGTGCTGGATCACTCGTAGTCGCTCTGTCCGGCCAGAGCTGGACACGCTGAAACGGAGGTGGTAGATGGCCATGAGACGTTCGGACGTCATGTTCTGCCTTGCTTGTGTAGCGATGTGCGGGTGCGGGTCACAGCGCACGGACCAATGGACCGAAGCAAGGCCGAAAGTCTATCCAGCAAGCGGGATTGTTCAGTATAACGGGGAACCGTTAGAGGGCGCCAGTGTGGTGCTCCGCTCGGAATCCGAGCCGAGGGCTGCTTACGGCGTCAGCGATGCCAGCGGCGAATTCAAGTTGACGACGTTCGAGCAAGATGACGGGGCCGTGGCGGGAATGCACCAAGTGCGAATTACGAAGATCGAGACGAAGGAGGCGCCTGCTCCAGTGGACCCAGAAGCGAATGTGATACCAGCCGAAGAAGTGTCGCTTCTGCCAGCCAGATACGGCGATTTCACAAAATCTGGCCTCACGGCGGAGGTCATTCCCGATGGCGCGAACCGATTTGAGTTCATGCTGCAAAAATGAGGTTACCGCAGAAAGGAATCTCAGGACGACCACGAGGGGTCACTGCGCCGCAACGCGACGATGAGATCACGTACCGCGTGGGGGAGGAAAAGATATTTAGTGGCGGAGTGGAGAAGGCGACGGCTCGCAAACTAGAGATCGGGGCTGTTATCCAGTATCCAGCGCGAGCGATGCTCAAAAGTGTTGTACGCGCCTTCGGGTGCCTGTCAGCTTTTGCGCGATTCAGCAGAGGTGAAGGAAGATCAGTAGGAGAATTGGCGGCTAGCAGGGTAGACGGCGGAGGATGGGGCGTTCGGAGAATGAGCTCCGTTTGAAAAGCGGCCAGGCATCGACGGCGAGCAATTGCGACAGGATGTGGGAGATGGTCGCGTGAAAGGCGCGTGAAACGCGGATGGTTCCTCGAGTTGATCGCTGGGCGCCGTGTTTCATGGCAAGGCCTCGGCGAGCGCAGATATTGCGTCGATCATCTTGGACGGGCGAAGCCGGCACGGGCGAGCATTGCGCTAGATGGATTTGTCCAAAACGAACGCGCGGATCGAAGATGCCTCGCACCGCGCATCACGGCGCTCGCTCAATCCGGCTGACGCGCGAGCATCTGGCGGATCGAGCCGATCCCCGGCGCCTGTTGCGGCCGGCTCGACCCGTGGTCGATTACCCAGCGTGCTTTTTGATCACCGGCAGACTGTCAAGATCGAGACGGGCGATCCAGCCTGACAACTGCGCTTCGATCTGCCGCGCGCTGTTTTCATAGTCGGCCATATCGCCGCCGTGAGGGTCTTCGATATCGCAACCGTCCCGACAAAATAGGGACGTCTTGCCCGCGGCCTCGGGCCAGTGAGCCAGAATCGCGTCGCGGTGTCCGCGAGTCATCGTCAAGATCGCGTCCGCAAATCGAACGAGCGTGTCGGATAGGGGGCGGCTTTCATGGTGCGATAGATCCAGGCCACGAATCTCCATCGTCCGGATCGCCGCCGACGCCGCCGGCTCGCCGACGATCGCCGCGGCTCCGGCCGAAACAACCATGGCCCCGGAATCGGGTAAATCCGAGACCTGACATCCGAGCGCCTTGGCTAGTCCGCCTTGCAGCATCACTTGGGCCATCGGGCTGCGACAGGTGTTGCCTGTACACACGATCAACACGATCAGACTGGCCAGTCGCTGTAGGCCAGTCTCGCTGATCACACCGCCACGAAGGATTTCCAATTCGCGGCCCGTGACCCGCACGACCGACGACGGTTGGGCGAACCGCGAGCGTCCATCGCCGAGCACCAAATCCACGTCGTCGCCCAGTGTTTCGACAACCGTCTGAGGACCGACCGCGTCCGGCTGTCCACTGCGGTTGGCGCTGGTCAGAACCAACGGATTGGGCAACTGGGCCAATGCGCTCAACAGAAATTCGTGATCGGGGACGCGCAGGCCGACCGAGCCCGATGGGCAGACGACCTGGCGCACGCTCGCCGGAAGCCGCCCGAGGCAACTGTCCGGATGAGCGCCGCTCACTACGAGCGTCAGCGGGCCGGGCCAGCAGCGCTGCCCCAAGCGTCGGGCGACGGGCGAAGCATCCGGACAGATGGTCCAGGCGGCGTCTGCGCTGTCGATCGCCACCGCCACAGGCTGGTCGGGCCGACGCCCTTTGATCCGCAACAGCCGCGCGACCGCCGCTTCGTTCGAGGCATCGGCCGCGATGCCGTAGACGGTCTCGGTGGGAAAGGCCACCAGCCCTCCATCCATCAACGTTTGCACCGCGCGGCCAACCATGGCGCGCCGGTCTTCGGCGGAACCGGGATCAGTTAAGACGAGAGGCATGAAAGGAAGATACAAAAATATCGAGTGTCAGCGGGCTGGCCCAGCCGCACGCACAGCGATGCCAGGCAAACTGTCCGCGAGCGGACGCGCGCCGCGGAAAACCCCAATTCGACCGGCCCGCCGGGATACCTCGCACGACTCGACGGGGAATCTTGTAGGGTGGACCGCTGCCAGCCCATGCAGTACAGGGCTTGACGTCCTCGCGGTCGTCAGCCATCGGCGCACCGTATTGTCGTCCGTCGGTCTAACAAGCGCCACGCGGCGCAAACCGACCGCGTCGGACCGTGGCAGGTCGCCCACTGGCGCATCGCGCAAATGGCGCGCCGCGCCGTAGGACTCGCGGCCGCCTGTCTCGAACCCGATACGGTCCGACGCGAATCGAATCGCCCGCGTGCCGCACGATCGAAGACTTTATATCCCAGTCGGCGCGCCGCGGCAATAGTCAAAGCGAAGGCGTCAGACCGAGGGCCAGGTAAATCCGCGGGTCAGCCAGCGTATCCGCGATCAGCGCGCTGCCGTGAAAGTTGTGGTCGCGACTATGGTCGCCCGGCACGGCCACGGTATACGCGCCGGCCGCCACGCCAGCGCGACAGCCGTTCTCGCTGTCCTCCAGGACCATGACAGCCGACGGATGTAGGGCCAATCGAGCCGCCGCCGTCAAGTACACCTCTGGCGCTGGCTTTCCGTGACGGACGTCTTCGCCGGTTAGCACGAACTGGAATCGGCGCCCGTAATCGTACTGAGCCAGCACCGTCTGCACATAGGCCCGCCTGCTGCTGGTCGCGATGGCCTTGGGGATCGACGCGGCTTCCAACGCCGTCAGCAATGACTCTAGGCCTGGCAGCCGCCGCAGTCGCTCGGGCACCAGGGCTGCCATGATGTCGTCGCTTTCGACCTGTAGCTGCTCGACCGTGTCTTGCAGACCGCAGGCATCGATCATGATTTGCAGGCTGACGGGGCCCGGCAGCCCCATCATCCGCCGCCGCAAGTGGGGCGTGTAATGCTGGCCGCGGCGTTGCAACAGCCTTTCGCCGGCCTCGTCGTACAGTTCTTCCGTGTTGAACATCAGGCCGTCCAGATCGAAAACGACGGCTTGTAGACGGGGCTCGTTGGACATCAGGGCGTCACCCATCCTCGTAATCGCGTTGAATGGCCACCAGACAAATATCGTCGCTCTGCGCCCGGTTTTCGGTAAATCGCCGGACGTCGGTCAACAGCGACTGGCACAGTTGATCCAACGGTTTCGGCCCGTCTCGCACCGTGTCTCGAACTCGCCGGCTGCCGTACAGCGACCGCTCGGGATTCATGGCCTCGTTGATCCCGTCCGTGTACATCACCAAGACATCTCCGGGATCTAGCCGGACCTGGAAGGGCGTATACCGTATCGACGCCTCGCAGCCCAGCGGCGGCCCGGACACGTCATTTCCCAGTTCGTCGACCGCGCCACTGGCGGCGTGACGGTGAAGCGGCGGCATGTGGCCCGCATTGATCATGGTCGCCTCGTGGCGCACGGGGTCCAGCACGCACAGCACGAACGTTACGAACCAAGCCTCATTTTCGGGCCGTGACAGCTCGCGGTTCAGATCATGCACGGCCTCCCAAGGCGAAGCGGACGAGGCCAAGCGATACCGCACCTCGCTGCACAGCCGAGCCATGATCAGGGCCGCCGTGATCCCCTTGCCAGAGACGTCACCTAGGGTGATGGCCAGGCGGTTGTCGGACAGCGGCAGGTATCCATAGAGATCACCGCCGACTTCTTCCGCCGAGTTGTAAAACTCGAAAAAGCGATAGCCGGCGACGACCGGGCGGCTCTGCGGCAAAAAGTGCAGTTGAACCTGCTTGGCTGTCGCCAATTCACGCTGGCGGCGATCCAATCGCAACTGGGCCTCGTGCGTCCGGGCGTGCTCGACGGCCTGACCGGCGGTGGCCGCCAGGCTGAGCAGCACCTCGAGATCGTCTTCGTGAAACCGCTCGTAGGGATCGTTCGTGTCCACGTAGATGATCCCCAGCGGCTTCTGCATCGGACCGATCAGCGGCGCGCACATCATCGAGCGAATCGGGAAATCCAACACGGAATCGCTGACGGCGAATTGGTTGTCGTCCACGCCGTCCGCATTCAGGATCGCTTCGCCGCGAGACAGAACGCGATTGGCGATCGTCTGGCTGATCGGCCCCAGCGAGGACGTGACCAGCGTGCCTTCGTCCTTGCGCTTCTCTGCGCGAACCTGCAGTTCGCCGGTCCCCTCGTGCGGAAACAAGATGTAGGCGCGATCCGTTTGCGGAAAGACGGTGATCAGACTGTCCAGGATTTTGGGCAGGACGAGGTCGACGTTCAGGGTGCTGCCCAACGTCCGATTGATTTCGAGGATGGTCCGCAGCTTTTCGTAGGCATTCACACCGACGCTGCGGCGGACTTCGCCCGCCGCCGATCGCACGGGCAGCGTCTCGGTCGTCGTCCCGCCGGGCGGGCCATCGGCCGGCCGCTTCGAGCCGCTCGCCTCGTCCGTTCCAACCGCCGACACGACGGCTTCGTCCGACTCGCGGAACAGCAGCGTGACGTCGTAGATTCGGATCAGATCCTGGTCTCGCAGGCGCGTCCGCGAGCGGACGCGTTTGCCATTGAGGAACGTGCCGTTGGTGCTGTCCAGATCCTCAAGAAAATGGGCGTCTCCCGAACGTACGACGCGGGCGTGCTGGCGCGAGATGTTCTTGTGCGTCAACACGATCTCGCAATACGCCATCCGTCCGATGACGATGTCTTCACGCTGGATCGGAAAGGATCTGCCTTTGTCCGGCCCATCGACAATTTCGAGCCTCGGCATGTCCTACACCCTGCCGGATCCTAGCCAAACCAGCCCTTTTTCTGAAAAGACTTCAGTCCTTCGTCCACCGAATTGAAGATGCTGAACACCTTGTTCAGTCGGGTGATTTCAAAGACTTCCATGATGCTCGGCGCAATGTTGCAAAGCTTGACGACCGTGCTGCTGGCCTTGCATTTTTTGTTTAATAAGACGATTTTTCCGATCATCGCCGACGACATGAACGTGACACCTTGGAAGTCGAGCAGCATCTTGCCGTTGGCTTGATCGGCCAACTCCAACAACTCGCGGCCAATTTGAGCGATCAGCACGTCAGACAAAATTTTCTGCGACGTAAACTGAATGATCAGAACGTCATCCTTGCTTTGGGACACCAATTCTGGCATAGCCCAGACCTCCGGAGCAAATCATCTGCTTCGATCGTGACGCTCTATATTATCAAACGACAGCTCGCTTGAAAGATGCTATCGTCAAAATAACCGATCCGGCCGCGGCTGCCGAAGCGTCCTGCTTTGCTGGCCTGACACGTCCCGATCGAGATGACGAATTCAGGGGGAAACACAGCGCATGATAACAAAGAAAAACCCTCCGGACCAGCCTAGGTCGCGGAGGGTTCATGGTTTTATCCGCATGCGGGCCGCGATGCCGATTTTCGGCGAGAGGCGGCCGTTGGCCGCGCCGGCTTCGCTGCCCGCCGCGCTCGTGATTCAACCGGGCGGCAACAACGCTTCCGCGGTGCGCCGATCCCGGCATGGGTCCATCAATACATGTCGTAATCGCCGCCTTGGGTTTTCTTGGCCGATTCTTCCTTCTTCGGCTTTTCGGCGATCAGCGCATCGCTCGTCAACAACAGCGTCGCAACGCTCGCCGCGTTGGCCAAAGCGGTTCGGGTGACCTTGGTGGGGTCGATCACGCCAGCCTTGACTAGATCCTCATAAGCCCCGGTCAGTGCGTTGTAGCCCTGATTGCCTTTCGCTTCGGCGACTTTCTCGCACACGATGCCGCCGTCCTGGCCGGCGTTTTCGGCGATCGCCGTCAACGGCGCTCGGCAGGCGCGGAGCACGATCTCGTAGCCGACCTTTTGATCGGACGTCAGCGAGTCGTTGCCTTTCAGCGCACTGACCGCCCGCAGCAGGCCGACGCCGCCGCCCGGCAGAATGCCTTCTTCGACCGCAGCCCGTGTGGCGTGCAGCGCATCCTCGACGCGGGCCTTCTTGGCCTTCATCTCGCTCTCGGTCGCTGCTCCGACGTTGACCTTGGCCACGCCGCCGGCCAACTTGGCCAGCCGCTCTTCGAGCTTTTCGCGGTCATAGTCGCTGGTCGTGTTCTCGATCTCACGGCGCAACTGGTCGATCCGCGCCTTGATATCGCTGCTCTTCCCCGCGCCTTCGATGATCGTCGTCGTGTCCTTGTTGATGATGACTTTTTTGGCCCGGCCCAGGTCACCCAGTTGCAGCGACTCGAGCTTGACGCCCAACGACTCGAAGATGGCCGTCCCGCCAGTCAGGATCGCGATATCCTCGAGCATGGCCTTGCGCCGATCGCCATAGCCCGGCGCCTTGATGGCACAGCACTGGAACGTTCCACGCAGGCGGTTGATGACCAGTGTCGCCAACGCCTCGCCATCGATGTCCTCTGCGATGACCAACAGCGGCTTGCCCTGCTGGACGACGGCTTCGAGCAGCGGAACCAGATCCTTGATGCTGCTGATCTTCTTTTCGTAGATCAGGACATAGGCGTCCTCCAACACGCATTCCATCGACTGGGCGTCCGTGACGAAATAGGGCGACAGATAGCCGCGATCGAACTGCATCCCCTCGACCCACTCGACCTCGGTGGCCAAGCTCTTGCCTTCGTCGACCGTGATCACGCCATCCTTGCCGACCTTTTCCATCGCATCGGCCAGCAGATTGCCAATCGCCCGGTCGTTGTCCGAAGCGATTGCCGCCACATTGGCCATCGCTTCTTTGTCCTTGATCTTGATCGACGCCTTTTGCAGCTTTTCGACGATGTCGCGGACGGCGGTCTCGATCCCCTGCTTCATCTGGATCGGGTTCACGCCGGCCACCACCGCGCGCAACCCCTCGTTGAAGATGGCTTCGGCCAAGACCGTCGCCGTGGTCGTGCCGTCGCCGGCCACGTCGCTGGTCTTGCTGGCCACCTCGCGCACCATCCGCGCGCCCATGTTCTCGTAGACGTCTTCTAGCTCGATTTCCTTCGCCACGCTGACGCCGTCCTTGGTGACGGTCGGCGAACCGAAACTCTTCTGCAAGATGACGTTCCGGCCTTTCGGCCCGAGCGTTACCTTGACAGCCCGCGCCAACTTCGCTACCCCGCGCCGAGTCGCCTCGCGCGCTTCCTGATCAAATGCAATGATCTTTGCCATGAGCCGTAAACTCCTTCGTTGTCCGCTTTTGATCTAGCCTTCCAGGACTGCCAGCACGTCGTCTTCGCGCATCAGCAACAATTCCCGGTCGTCAACCTTGAACGTCTCGCCCGCATAGCTGCTGAAGATCACGCGATCGCCCACCTTCACCTGCAACGCGCTCCGCGTGCCATCCTCCAGCAAACGGCCATTGCCGATGCTGACAATCTGGCCGCGGGCGGGTTTGTCCTTGGCCGTATCCGGCAGTACGATTCCTCCCGCAGTGGTCTCTTCGGACTCGTCGCGCTCGACGACGACACGCTCTCCGAGCGGCTGAAGCTTGACGCTTTTCTTGGCTGCTGCCATCTTCTTTGGACTCCTTGATTGAGTGAAAAATGGGCGGACGTGTTGCTAAATCCGATTCGCGCTCGCGCGACAAATCGTTGAACCGTCTGTCAGTGTGGCCGAAAAAGATGCCTTGCGGCAGCAAGAGCAATTGCTGGGCCAAAGAATTGGGACGGTGGCGCAACGTGCGCTATAGTCACTACTTAAGCAATTTTGTCGATATGCGAGCGAACGACGTTCCGGGCGACAGATCAAGGAGTTGAATTCCAGCCTGTCATTTTGACAGAACCTGTTGCAACACGCGGCGCGCCTAGCCACAATGGATGGTCCGTCGGCCGCAGTCCATGGCCCTGCTACGCGGCCTTGGCCACTTCGGTTGCAGACGCCTTGTCACGCCAGCCGCAGAGTCTCACGGCCAGGGCATTAGGACTCGAGACCTCGCGCCCGGATCGCTGTGCCGACAAAGCCACGCCCCGCCACCCACCGGCTTGTTGCAGCTTGCCGGTGGCGCGGGTTCGTCGCTACCGAGGCTGGCGATTGCCGCAGGCGTCCGCGCTGGGGACGCACGGCAGGCAAGCGCCGTGCCGTGACAGCCGGGTCGTGTCAGCCGTGTCGTGTCAGCCGTGTCGTGTCAGCCGTGTCGTGACGGGGGCCCATGATGACGGCCCGTGACGGCGGCCCGTGAACCGGAGTCTGATCACAACTGAGGTCACTGAGGGAGTCAAACGCGAATGCCCATCAAGGTCACGTGTAGCTGCGGCCAGCAGTTTCTCGCTAAGGACGAGTTGGCGGGGAAAAAAGTGCAATGCCCCAAATGTCGATCAATTTTGACGGTCGGCGCCGCAGCCGGAGTCGGCGCCGGCAGCCCCCCCTCGTCGGCCGTGGCAACGCTGCTGGACGAAGTTGGTTTTCGCGTGGAATCGGAGAAGGAAGAGATCCCGCGCTGTCCCGCGTGCAACGAACCGATCGAACACAACTCGCTCTTGTGCATCCAGTGTGGCTACAACCTCGAGACGGGCAAGTTTATTCGCGGCGCCGGAGGAGCGGGAGCGCGCACCCGCCGCAAGCTCGAGGGCCACGAAGCGGCGGCCGAGATGTTGCTCAGGAAGGCCGAAAACACGATCGAACAGGACCGAGACGAAGAGCGGAAGATCCGTACCCAGGGAATGCCGCTGTGGATGCTGGTCACCCTGTTGTCGATCGTCGCCACGTTTACGATCGGCATGTCTGTACTGCCCGCGGACCAGGCGTTCATGATCTCTGGTTACGTCTGGGTCTGCGTCTGCGGCGGACTCGCGGTCGTGTACTGGTTTCGAATGGTCTACGTCGCCTTCCAGGAAAGCCCGAAGCAGGGACTGTTGTTCGAGTTCGTCCCGTTTTATGCCGTGTACTACGTTTCGCAGCGGTGGGCGACTTGCGGTAAACTGTTTCTCACCCACGTGATCTTGCTGCTGCTCGCCCCCATCGGTCTGGCCCTCATCTCAATCGCCCCTAGCATGAAGCCGTCGCAGCAGGAACGCGAGGTCGGCGCGTCGCCCCACTCGCAATTCAACACGGCAGTGGCCACAGCCGGCTCGCTTCGATCCGACCCCATGCCTCGGTCCTTCGGCGTGCGGGACAACGGTTCGACGAAACATTCGGTTCCGACAGACGGCTGCCATGATTGGCCGCGCGCATGAATGAGGGGCAGCAAACCGCATGGGCTGGCGCCAGCCGCGAATAACCGCGGGATCCGCCCGTGGCCGACGAGCGAGACACGGCGGACTTTTGCCGCGGCTTGTTCCAAAATCTGTTGAATGCTACGACGTCAAACGATAAAATTAAAAAATTGGGCTGGTGTCGTTCGACGAGCGACCGTCGCGCGCGGACCTGATTGCCGCGATGGTCAAATCGGTGAAGGACGCTGCATCGAAGTCGCGCTGGATAGGTCGGAACATCCGATCGCAGCCTGTGCCGCGGCTCGCCTATCCACGCGGCATGGCGCCTCGGCGCCGACCGGTCAGGAGTACGTCATGAACGCCCATTCCATCCTACTGGCCACCATCGTCGCAACCACGGTCGCTGCGCAGGTTGCTGCGCAGCAGAATATCGCGGTCCAACTGCCTACGTTCCACGTCACGACGGCTCGGACAACCGTCAGTGTGCCGGACGGAGGCAGCGCCCTGCTGGGCGGCGTCAGCCGCGCCCGCGAGGGCGCCGTCAGCCGCGGCGTCCCGCTGCTGGGCAAGTTGCCGGGCGCAGGTCGACCGTTCAAGAATCGCGCCATCGGACGTGACGTGGATGTGTCCCAGATGTCCGTCACGGCGCGAATCATCGACCTGGAAGAAGAAGAGCTCCGGCAGACCGGCGTGTCGGCTCAGACACTGATGCAAACGCGGGAGGCGACCAATTTGGCCGGCGCATCTACCGCGCTGGCTCCGCCGTCGCGCCGGGACATCTCGTCTCACGCGCGGGCCGGCGTTACCGCTGCGCGGGCCGGAATCAACTCGGCCGTGGCCGACCGGGCGGACTTTATCGCCCGCCATATCGGGCGATGGCCGATGGACGCTGCGGACGACAACACGATCCCGCGCGGTATGGTGGATCGCCATGACGGGTCCCGAAACGTGGCCCCCATTCTGGCCTCGGTCGCCGAGGTGCAACAACAGAACGAAGCGGCCCGACAACAGCGTCTGTCCGAAGCGCACGAGTTCTATGCGCAGGGGCGGCAGGCGGAATCTGTCGGCAAGGCAGGCGTCGCAAAGATCTGGTATCAGATGGCCGCCCGCCGGGCCGAAGGCGAATTGCTACACGACGTTTCTCGGCGTTTGACAGCCCTCGAAGGATCGGCTGCCGACAACCAAGACAGATTGGCGGGCCGTTAGCAGCCCGCGGCGCGCCAGATGCTTGTCGAATGCCTTGCCGGATGCCGTCGTGACATTGGCGCCCGATGCGCGCGGCGCGCTGGCCATTGGCAGAACCGACGCCCAGGGACGCTTTGTACTACTAACCTCAAACATCGTGAAAGTTTTGACAACGTTTTCAGGCAGCGACAGCGTTAAGTTGTTGAAGGATTACATCTTGTGCTTGCAGTAGCTCTGTGTTCTCTGCGTCTCTGCGTTTCATCGACGTCCGTGCGCGGGCGAACTGGCCGGGCTACAGGAAAATACGTTTTGGAAACGCAGAGACGCTGAGGACGCTGAGATTTCGGCGCGCGCGTCGTAGCCGGGAGAGACGTGACAGACGAATCACGGCGGATGGACACGGATAGCGGGGATGAAGAAAAACGGTTAGACGCGATGTCTTTATTCGTGTGATTCATGGTCCACCTCAATATTTCTCGGCCCTTGTTTGGTTGCGGCTGCGGGCCGCGCTAGGTTCCTCTGCGTCGCTGCGGTTCCATATCATGTCTTCAGATAGCCCCGCCTCGTCGCCCGCCTAAAGACGCATCTCGGGCGCTTCGACTAAATTGGCCTGCCGCGAGTTCCGACGCTTGGCGTGGAGTGGCAAGTGCCGACGAAGACGCGTGAGAAAGTCAGGCGGTAGTCAGGATGAAGCCTGTTGGGATGCACGGCCGCTTTACCGAACTCGCGGATCCGTGGCGGCGCATGATCGTCTCAACGCCTTCTTCACGGCGGTCAACCGGACCGAGTCTGAGAGTTCACGGTTCGCAACTCGCCACGCGGATCTCGCCGAGTTCCTCACTGGCGACCACCGCCTCGCCCCCGTCGAACGCAAAACGCACGGCCGGCCGCGCGGCGCCGCGATACGGGTACAGCAGCGTCGCGGAACGCCAGGGAAGCGTGGTTCGCAGGGACAGCGACAGGGCGGGGGCGGGTTCGATCTTGTTGTAGCTGTCCGAGTACCAGCCGCGCCGAGGATCCTCCTGGCCGCACTCGATGCGCACATCCGCGAACGGAGCGGTGGGCGAAGCGACCAGTAGCAGATTGGCGTCGTCGAATGTCGTCCATGCCGTGGCGCCGCTGGCATGCAGTTTGCCCGGCGCAAACTGGAAACGCGATTCGATCTGGCGCTCGCCTGCGCCTGCGACCGTGTCGAACACGACCCAGCAACGCTGCCGGACGAACACGACCTCGCGGCGATGGGTGACGGCGATCGCGTTGTCCGGACCGTAGCCCAGATCGTACTGGCCCGCGGCGCGAACTTCGTCATCGGTCACTCGCCACCCCAGGTCCAGCGGTTGTTTCGCAATCCACGTCTCGCGATGGGCGGCGCTGTGCTGGCCCTGACCATCGACCAGGATCGTGGAATGGGCGGCCGTGCTGCGCAGATAACGGTAGTACGACCGGGCCGACGTATCGTACAAATGGCGGCCGGGGTCCACCAGAAAATTCCGGCCATACGCGAACAGCCAAAAGCCGAGTTTGTCCTCGTGCTGGTGCGCGCGTCCGTAGGGGCCGGCGTCGAAAGCCAAGTACAGGTCGCCCAGGTCTTGGCGTTGCCTCAACAGCGCGACGCCCGCATACGGAAACACCTCGGGGCCCAATTGCGCAGGCGACGAGACGAGGTCCCCCAGCCCCAGGTCGATAGCATGTTGGACATAGTTGCCCGGCGTGCCGGGATCCGAATCACTGAACGCTACTTGCTTGCTGCCGTCGGGAACCGCGGTCTGTTGGACGTAGTGCATCATCTGGGCCAGGATTTGTCGCGTTTGCGGATCCAAGTCGCGCCCCAGTACGCGCAGCCAGCGCGCGGCATTGAGCAGGTTGCCGACCACCACGCGGTGATAATGCGGAGTCAACTCGTCCTGGACCCCGTCAGGCAACACCTGTTCGGCCACTTGTCTCCCCATCGCCGTTGCGCAGTAATCCGCCAGCCGATCACGGTCCCGCAGGACCGGAAAAATCCCCAGGCAATGCAGGATGGCCTGCAATCCGATGGTGGGCCAGTTTCCCGAATGGCCGTTGGTTACGATCTCGAGATACGCCAACTGGTCGTGCAGGGACTTGAGCACGCGGATCAGTTCGCTCGGCGTGACTTGGTCGTGGGCCACCAGCGACGCGAGGGTCTCGCACCACAACTCGCAGTGAATCGCCGTATTCAGATACGATCCCCAGACATAGGACGAGCCCGCGAAGCAACGATCCAAGTCGCACTTGGCGATCCAATCCAAGATCAACTCGACGGCCTTGTGGGAATACCGCGGATCGCTGGTCGTCAGGTAGGTTTGCGTCAACGGCTTCAGGAACGAAAACCGATTCAGGTCGTGCCCCCAGTGGGCCGTGCCGGGGTTGAAATCCCAGTTGATGTCGGCGGGCAACTCGTGCTTTTCGCCGTAAAAACTGAATCGGTGTTGTAACGCGTCATCGGCCGTCGCGACGACGTCGGGGGCGATGGCGATCTTGCCGCTCGTCGATCGACCGGCGCGGCAGGCTTGCCATACCGCCTCGGACGCCTTGACCGGATCCGCGGCCCGACGGGCCTCGGCCAACCCGGGGATGCGCCGTTCATCGAGCAGGTCCAAGGTTCGGAGGGTGAACTCGCCTTCCTCCAAGCCCCGTTCATCGAACGAGCCCAGCACGGCAAACACGCCCGCCCGGTCGAGTTTGCTCAGCCGCGCCAGATCGGCCCGCGACAACCGAGGCCGCGCGGTCCCAGACGCGTCCGCCTTCGCCACGGTCTGGGATCCCGCATCGGCCGCCCGCAGCGCAGGCGGCTCGGTGGCACACACCCACAAGGGGCACAAAGTGGCCAGCGCGTGAATCATGCCAAACCTCATCGTCAACCCTCCATCGAGAACGCTCCGCGGTCGCCCACGACCGGTGGCATGCGGCTTACGCCTCGTATCGTCGCCGCCCATTTTGTGCCAGTCGACACTTGTTGCCAACTGGTCAAGCTTCCGCAGCGGGTCACCTTCGATCGGTCACGCGACGACATCGTAGTAGCAGGTCCAGATATTCAAGAATCCCACAACAGGTTGTGGCGCGAGCGATCGCGCTTGCACAGCATGTTGTCGGTAGAGGCAACGTTTCCGACGGATTCAGAGGGTTCGCGACTTAAAATAGCACAGATGCGCATTATTTTCTGATTGGCGCGATTTTAACGAAAGTTCGGCTTGCGCAGCATCCGATCAACTTATCAGGGGAAATCTGGGTCGATGAGGGGGGGCACTCTCAAGCGAACCAAGGGAATCGCCCATGAGATTCATTCTGCGCACACTACAAGCAAGCGTCTTTGCGGGGCTGACTGTCGCCATGGCCGTGACAGCTAACGGACAGGCCAGCGCCGCTCGTCCGGTGGCGAGCGGATCCGCGATGATGTCGTCGAGACCGATGGCGGGTGGAGCGGCATCTGCGGTCCGTGATTCCCGCGAGATCTCGTCGCGAATGGCTCGGCGACTTGCGGGTCCGGGGGCTCGGACGGTCACGGTGGAAGACGTGGTCGAAGGCGGGGTCTATTTCGAGGATCCGGTCAGCGGAAAGCTGATTCTCGGCGAGGCGCCGCCTCGGGCGACAAACGCGGCGCCTGCTGAATCGCCTCGCGCAGCCACTCGCGCCGCGGCCAGCCCGTCCGTCGGAAGACCGGTCGCGGGGCCCACGCGAATGACGTCCGAGACGACGAGCCGACTGGCGACGCGCTCGGCCGCGCCGCCGACGGTTCCGCCTCCGGCCGCGATCGAAGACGTGACGATGGACGGTTTCGACTTCGGCGAGGCCAGTTTTGACGACGATGTTTGCTACGATGGCAGTTGTGGACACTGTGCGGATTGTCTGGCGCCTTGCGGCCTGTTTTTTCCGGCCGGGAATCTCGAGTTGTCTGCCGGCGTCCAGGGGTTCACGGGCCCCGCCAACTGGCAGGCCGCGGGCGGCAGTTTTGGGTTTTACGAAGGTTTGAATTGGGGCATGCCGCTTCCGCTGTTCGGTGGACTCGGCGCCCAAGCCGGGTTTCGGGCAACGCAGAGCAACCTATCCGGTTCCGCGGTCTCGGACGCGACGCGGCGGCAGGCCTTTGTCACGGCGGGGTTGTTCCGGCGAGTCGACGTAGGCTTGCAAGGCGGTGTCGTGATCGACTGGTTGTCCGACGGTTGGCACCGTAATCTGGATCTGGTCAACGTCCGCATGGAGTTGAGTTGGATGATAGACGGCACGCACGAGTTGGGGTTCTGGGGCGCCGCCGGGACGAAAAACTCACAGGACTTGGCGCCCGTAGAGCCAGTTGTTATTGGCCCGTGGGAGACGACCGATCTGTACGCATTTTTCTACCGCTACAATTTTGGAGATTGTCAGCAGGGAGACGCGCGTCTGTTTGCCGGTTGGTCTGGTCAGGGCGACGGGTTGATCGGGGCAGATGTGCGTTTGCCGCTGAGCATGACCTGGGCGATGGAAACGAACGTCGCCTATTTGATTCCCAGCGAGGGTAGCGGGACTGGGTTTGGCGCGGGCCATGTCCAGGAATCGTGGAACATCGCCGCCGGGTTGGTCTGGCAACCCGGTCGGCGTCTGGGCCGCGGGGATTCGTACTATCGCCCGCTGTTCCGTGTCGCCGACAACGGGACGTTTATGATGGATCGCGTCTCGCCATAACGAACCTCGCAAGGGTCCCAATCCGTGGCGCTCTGGGCGAAAGGCGGGTTTTCACCGGCCCGACGGCAAGCTGTCGGGCGACGGGTGAGAGCCCGCCTTGTTTTATTTTTCGCCTCGGGGGCGAAATGCCCTCGTATTGCGCAGACTTCAGTCCGTGGAAATTGCGTATTTCGAGCGATATTCCGCGAATTCCCCAACATTCATCAGAGGCGGGCGCAACGCAGGCTTTGCCAGCGGCCCGGGGTTCGGGGGATCCAGCGGCACTTGGCGTGAAGGGCATGTGGCGCCCGCTCAGGGTGCGGCGACACGCGGCAACTGGAACCTCGGCCGCAGGGCGACGCCGCCATCCTGGGCTTTGGCTCTCGGGCGCCCGTGGCCTACAATCCGAAAATGCGCGACTTGAAAGACTTCGGGCCGCCGCTGCGGCGTCTTGTGTAACGCATGCGCGGTTGCTCTCGCCTGTGCGCGGCAGATCGCCGCGACCGACTCATGAATCCTCCGCCATCGATCGTCCTGGAAGTTGGATCCGCGATCCGCGTTCCCCTGACGGAATTCCGCTTTACGTTCGCCCGCAGCGGCGGTCCGGGCGGGCAGAACGTCAACAAGGTCAGCACGAAAGCCACGCTGCATTGGCCGGTGTCGTGTACGCCGAGCCTACCCGACGACGTGCGCAACCGCTTGATGGCCCGGCACCGCCGCCAGGTGAATAAGCAGGGCGAGTTGGTCGTGCACAGCCAACGGTTCCGCGATCGCGAGCGGAATATCGAAGACTGTCTCGAGAAGCTGCAAGCCATGCTGGAGCGCGCAGCGCAGCGGCCAAAGCCTCGTAAAAAGACGCGTCCCACCGCCGCATCCCAGCGCCGCCGCCTGGATGACAAACGGGCTCGTTCCGAAACAAAATCGCGCCGCCGCGAGTTGCCCCACGAGTGATCGTAACGGGCGTTTTGCGCGGTACGGCCGGCAGCACGCGGCAGGATGGCGCGTCCACCAACGGGGCGCCCGGCGCGTCGGCGCCGTACCAAGCTGTTTCGCGTGGACGAGTCGCGGGCGGGCCGAGTCGCGAGCCATCCTATGAGCCTGGTCGAGAGCTGGGCTGGCGCGGCCAAAAAGCCGGAAACTGCGGAGTTTAAACGGAATTGGTTTTGCAAGGCTGTTGCGCAGCACAAACGACCGGAATCATCTTGGCCGAAGGCCATCTTCAACATAGCCTGGAGCAACGCCCCAGGAAGCAAAGACGACAGCAACGGCGTCGGTCGTAGGCCATCATCAACGCATCACCACGGCCCGCATGAATATGGCCTTCGGCCAAAAGAGGCTCGCGCGCGGCGCCAGTCCTGGGGCGTTGCCCCAGGCTACGGTGAGCGGAGGCCTTCGGCCAAACAGAATCAGCGCCTATCTGCGATTAAACGCGCAACAGTTGAAGCGGTAGTCGTTTAAGAAATTGACCGCGCCAGAGCTCGGCTCTACCCACAATAGTATTGTGTGCGCGCGAACGCTAGCATCGCAACCGATCGTGGCGTCTTCGAATATTTGGACCGACTCGCAGTGAGTTGTCCAATCATAATTTTCATGTTGTCGCCCTCGCCAGAGCACGGAATTTCCGCAGCTTGACAATCAAGGCTACGCCCAACATCAAGCCTTGACACCCCAGCAGGCTCCGGTGCGGTACGCCTTCGCCGTACGCCTTCGCCGTACGCTTCGCCGCGCGGGCGCAACTTCGACGGCGGAACCGACACGACACGGCTGCGCGACCTATCCCTCGAGGACGCCCTCATTTCCAGGCGAAGTCGCGCCCGGTCAGTCGCTCGTAGGCCTCGATGTACATTTCGCGCGTCCGAGCGACGATCTCGTCGGGCAACGAAGGCGGATCGCTGTTCTTGTCCCATCCGGTCGCGGTGAGATGGTCGCGGACGAACTGTTTGTCGAAGGATGGCTGGCTGTGGCCCGGTTCATAGCGATCCGCGGGCCAGAAACGTGAAGCGTCGGGCGTCAGAACCTCGTCGATCAAGATCAGTTCGCCGTCGACGCGTCCCCATTCGAACTTGGTGTCGGCGATCAAAATACCGCGCGACCGCGCATATTCCGCGCCGCGGCAGTAGATCGCGATACTCCGGCGTCGCAGTTCCTCAGCCGTATCCCGACCGACCCGCTCGACCATCTGATCGAACGAGATGTTGATATCATGCCCGCTGGATTCCTTGGTGGCCGGCGTGAAGATGGGCTCGGACAGCTTCGCTCCTTGCGGCAAACCCGCGGGCAGCCCAATGCCGCAGACCGTCTGGTTTTGCTGGTATTCTTTCCACCCCGACCCTTCGAGATACCCGCGTACGACGCACTCGATCGGCACGACATCGCACTTGCGGACGATCATGCTGCGGCCCATCAGGCTGGCCACGTCGCAGTCGGCGGGCAGGTCGAGCGTTGTGACGTCGAGCGACAGGAGATGGTTCGGAGCCTGGAGCAGATCGAACCAGAACGCGCTGATCTGCGTTAAGACCCGTCCCTTGTCCGGAATCGCCGTGGGCAAGATCCAATCGAACGCGCTGATGCGATCGCTGGCGATCATCAGCAGGCGGTCGCCCAGGTCGTAGATATCTCGGACTTTGCCCCGCCGAACCGGACCGAGTGTAAGATTGGTCTGCAAAACCGCTTGACTCATGATTGTCTTCCTACGGCGTGATGAAGCGATACGGCGCGCAGTTCGATACGGAACCGCGCAGCGCGGGCTGCGTGCGTCGTCAAGCCTTGGACGTCGGGGGCAGCCGCAAACGCCAGATCGCGGAAATTCCGCGTGTTGGCGCGTGCGGCTGACGACCAAGCAAAACTGGACAACGCGCGAGTTCTTGCCACGAGGCACGAGTTGCCGTTGCGCGAAGTATAGTCAAAGTCTGTGACAGACGGTAAATATAGCGTTAACGAGCCGACCGGACGAGGCGGCATCGGCCGGGCGGCGGACGCCGGGCTCGTCGTCGATCGAAGTCCAACGTGGTGCGCGGCGAGCGGCTAGCCGGTTCAGGCGGACGCACTGGCGTTCGCGTCCGACAGACGCCGGCCGATTTCCCTATCACGACATGCCCCGAGGAAGCAGCGAGCATGGGTGCTTATCGCTTTGCCACGCCCCCGCGCGAACAACTGCAGGGTGACGCGATCGACCAGATCTACATTGCCGGGTTGGATTGTCTGCCCACCTTTTGCCGCAAGACGTGGGAAAGCCCAGAGCTGTTGCGACTGGAACGCGATGACAGCGAATCCGCTCGGGTATACGTTCCCTGGCATGTCGAGGGCCACGGCCGATTGCTGCTGTGCACGGCGACGCTGATGGAGCGCGACGAACTATACGATTTGACACTGGAACTGGCCCGTGGGACGCTGTCGCGACTGCGGACCAAAGCCGAGGCCTGGAAGCTGGCCGGGCTGTGCGTGCCAACCTCTTTGGCGACGGACATTCAGGCGGCGTGTCGGACCTTCATCGGTGCGGTGGCGCGGCGCGGCGACGCGGCGGCCACCGAGGCGGCTGGGACAACGATCCGTCGGTGCCTGGACGCCGTGGCGGCGTTGGGCGGCGAGTATGCTCGGCAGGCGCTCCGCTATCGGGGCGAGGTCAACCACCCGTTGCCCACCCTGCTGGCTGGCGACGTGGGCAACGAACCCATGCCTGTCAATGCCGAGCCGATGTTTCGGGCGACCTTCAATGCGGCCTACGTGCCGGTGCGTTGGAGTGATATCCAGACCGGGCCGGATCAGTGGGATTGGACGCAGTGCGATCGACAGGTGCAGTGGTGCTATCGCAACGGTCTGAAGATCATCGCCGGGCCGCTCGTACGGCTGGATCGCACCAGCGTGCCCGCGTGGGTTTCCGAAGCGACCGCGGACCACGGGGCGGTTGCCAAAGCGGCGCGGCGGCTTGTCGAAGCTGCCGTCGATCGCTATCGGAACCAGGTTCACCTCTGGCACGCCGTGGCGACAAGCTGCGACTCGAGGCTGAGTGAGGATCAGAAGCTGCGGCTGAGCGTGTCGCTGGTCGACGCCGCCCGGCGCCAAGACCCGCGGACTCCCGTCTTCGTCAGTGTAGACCAGCCGTTTGGCGAGTCGGCCGCGATCGAGGACGGCGTGCTGACGCCGCTGCAGTTCGTCGATTTTTTGCTCCGCGCCGGCGCGAACGTGGCCGCGATCGGCCTCGAGATCGATTATGGTTATTGGCCGCACGGCGTGCTGCCCCGAGACGTGCTGGAGGTTGCCGACCAGATCGAGCTGTGGGCTCTGCTCGGGCTGCCGCTGATCACGATGTTCACCATTCCCAGCGATGCGAGCCGCGACGCATTGGCCACGGACGGCCGCGGGATTCTGTCCGCGGCCTTTTCGGGCGGTCCTTCGCCCCACGAGCAGAAGCGGTTGGTGGATCAACTGTTTCCCGCGCTGCTGGCCAAGCAGTCTGTCCAGGCGTTGGTCTGGAGCCAGGTCTTCGATTCATTGCCGCATCGCCTGGCCCACGCGGGGCTGTTCAATGGCCAGTCGCTGCCGAAGCCGGCGCTGAGTTCGCTGCTGGCGCTCCGTCGCGAGCACCTGGCCTGAGGTCCGAGCCGCTCTCGCGTCGTCCCGTGGCCAGGCGTCGCCCGCGAGTGCGCGGTCGCCCTTGGCCGACCGTGTCGGACGCTCGGCAGTACGTTGGGCCGCCAGCGGGGCGGGCTCGCAAATCCCGTGCAGAACGCGTCGTTTCGCGCCGCGGCATCGGCCAGTCGGTTCGCGTTGTCAGACTGCCTTTTCCGCCATCTCGCCCGCGGCGTACTTTTGCCGCAATTCAAACAACTCGTGCAGACGATCGGCAATTCGCCGATTGACCGTCCCGGCAGGATACTGGCCGTGTTCGTCGAGCTCGCCGGCCGGCCAGCCGGTCAGCAGACTCAGCGCCTGGTCCACCGTCTCGATCGGCCACACGTGGAAGCGGCCCGCTTCGACGGCGGCAGTCACGTCGCCGCGCAGCATCAAGTGCTTGACGTTCGAGATCGGGATCAGCACCCCTTGGTCGCCCGTCAGCCCCCGCGTGCGGCAGGTGTCGAAAAACCCTTCGATTTTTTCGTTCACCCCGCCGATCGGTTGAACCTGGCCATGCTGGTTGAGCGAACCGGTGACCGCCCGAGATTGCTTGATCCCCACGTTGCCCAGCGCCGACAGCAGCGCGCACAGTTCGGCGACCGACGCGCTGTCGCCATCGATCATGCCGTAGGACTGTTCGAATACCAGGCTTGCCGAAACGCACAGGGGATGGCGCTGCGCATAGCGGTGGGACAACAGCGACGCCAGGATCAACACGCCCTTCGAGTGAATGGCGCCGCCCAACTCGACCTCGCGTTCGATATCGATCACCTCGCCTTTGCCCACACGCGCGGTGGCGGTGATCCGCGAGGGCCGGCCAAATCTGAAATTGCCCACTTGCAACACGGCCAGCCCATTCACCTGGCCGACGACGGCGCCCGTGGTGTCGATCAGCAACATGCCGCGGCGGATCTCCTCGAGCGTTCGTTCCCGGAGACGCTCGGCGCGGTACACCTGCTTGTCGATCGCCTGCTGAACGTGCTCGGCGGATACGTGCGGGGCGTGCGCTTGGGCCGCCCAGTAGTCGGCTTCACGCAACAGGTCCGCGACCGTCCGCATGTGCGTCGTCAGTTTTTCCGAATCGGCCGCAACGCGGGCGCTATGTTCCAAGACGCGAGCCACCGCCGAGCGGTCGAACGGCAATCCGCCCTCGCGACGGGCCAACGTCGCGATCAGCCGAGCCGACAAGCGGCAGTTGTCGGGCGTCCGTTCCATCTGTTCCTCGAAATCGGCGGCCACCTTGAACAGCTCGCCGAAATCCCGGTCGTACTCGCACAACAAGTAGTACAGCAAGCGGTCGCCGAGCAGCACCACCTTGACGTCCAAGGGAATTGGTTCGGGCTCGAGCGACACGGTGCTGAATACGCCGAGACTTTCGCCCAGCGACTCGATCTTGATATGCCGCGAGTGCAGTGCCCGTTTGAGCGTCTCCCACGCAAACGGCTGCTGCAGCAGGCGAATCGCCTCGATCACGAGATAGCCGCCGTTGGCCTCGTGCAGCGCGCCCGGTTTGATCAACGAGAAGTCCGTGACCAGCGTTCCCATCTGCGTCTCGTGCTCGACCCTACCGATCAGGTTCACGTAGCTGGGGTGTTCCAGGTAGACCACCGGCGCGCCTTTTTTCCGACCGTTGGTGACGATTGGGTTGGCGCGATACGCGTCGATCGGCCGCCGGCGTTTCATGGCGTCTCCGCCATCGTCATCGGTTGAACAAAAGTCGTCCGCTCGTTCGATCACGTTTCGTCCGAGCGCCTCCAGATGCGCGAGGACTTGAGGTTGATCGGTGTACTGCCCCTGCAACTGGGCCAACAAGTCGCCCACGACGCGCTGCGCAGCCGCTTGGTTGATCTCCTTGATCTTGCGACGGACCTCGTTTCGCCAGTGCGGCATCTGTTCGACCAGCACCCGCAACTCGTCCTGCAATTCATCGACTGCCCGCTGGATCTGCTCGCGCTGCTTGGAGTCGAGCTTTTCGTACTGCTCGGGCGTCAACACCTCGCCGTCCTGCACGGGAGCCAGGGCAAACCCGCCGGGTGTCCGGATCAACTGAATGCCCTGCTGCTCGGCTTGTTCGGTCAAGTGCTGAAAGGCTTTGGCATGTCGTTCCTTGGCCTCGTCTTCGACCTCTTGCAGCCGCATCCGATGCTCCTCCATCTCGAGGGCCGCCGGAATCGACGTGCGCAGATCTTCAACCAAGACGTTCAGGTCGGCTGTCAGTTCGGCGCCGCGCCCGGCGCGCAGCCGCAACGCGCGGGGCCGGTGCGGATCGGCAAAGTTATTCACGTAACACCAGTCGTCCGGCTGTGGTTCGTCGGCCGATTTCTGTTCCAGGAACGACTCGACGATCGTCCGCTTGCCCACGCCCGGCGGGCCTAGCGCGTACAGGTTATAACCTTCGCGACGGATCGAGATGCCGAAGCGGATCGCATCCAAAGCGCGCGTCTGGCCGACGAACGCGTCCAGGTCGGGCAACTCGTCCGTGGTTTCGAAGTCGAATTGCGCAGGATCGCACCGCCAGCTCAACTGCGAGGGCGCGAGACCTTTAATGTCGGTGTTGTCCATGACGGCCTTTCATTGGGGAAGCTTGCTCCGCTCGCGGCTGCACGATCCGGCCTGGTGCTTCGTGCCGTTCGAACTGGCGTTTGGTCGGGCGGACCTCGGTCCGCCTTTACCCCACCGGTATCGGTGCGCGACCCGCCATTTTCATCCACGCGCGATATAGGTTCCCATGATTTTGGGCCTGGGGCAAGCTGCATCCCGGGCGCCCTCTCGCACAGCGTTTCGGATACGGCGCCCCGCGTATAAGATATTTGACGGCTCGACCCTCGCGGCGTCTCGCGAAAATCAACATCCGTCGGATGGTGGAAAGACTTCACTTCTTCGACCTTGATCGGTAAGATACCACAGGTCGTTCGAGGATCGCGGCTCGAGGAAGGCGCGTTGGGCGCCGGCCGAAGCCGTTATTTGGTTCAGTTGTGTGTTTTTGGGAAAAAGGGGATACAGCGTATGAAAGCCGTTTGTTGTTGGGCGAGCGCTGCTCTGCTGTTGTGCACGGCTGCCTCGTGTGTTCAGGCGGAAGGGCCGGCAAGCGGGCTGGCCGCAGGTACGCCGATCGGCACGTACACGGGCATCAAGAGCGCAGGCGCTGACGACGGTATCAGTATCGGCAAAGCATTGTGTTATACGTGACGGCTCGGCAGCCGTCCGGTCGCCCTGGTTTTTGCCAAGGCGCCCAGTGACGACTTGGCCAGTTTGGCCAAGCAGCTCGACAAGCTTGTTGCGGACAACAACGACAAAAAGTTTGCGGCGGTGATCAACTTCCTCGGTCAACCGACGGATGAGCATCACGCAAAGGTTGCTGATTTTGCGACGAAGAACGGTTTGACACACGTGTCGTTGACGATCGCGCCCGAGGCGAGCCGGATGAAGCTCAGCGATCAGGCCGAAGTCACCGCGATCTACTACAAGCGCAAGATCGTGAAAACGTCGCGTTCCGCCGCCGTGGGCGGCCTCGACGACCAGGCAGTCAAGAACATCATCGCGGGGGCGCACGAGATCCTCGACTGACGGCCCAGCTCCAACGTCTTGACATCAGCTAAGCACGCCCCGCAGCGCGCTGCGGGGCGTGCTTCATTCTGATAGGGCGCGCACAACGGATGACGCCGCACACGCGCAACAGGCCGATTGTCCGATACTGGGCGTCTCGATCGGTATGCGGCGCGGGGCCGTAACGACAAGGATCGCTGGCCGGTGTCGCCCGCTCGTGCCTTGCCCAATCGTCATTTTTCGGGTTGCCGCACTTGCCGGCGTGCGGGATTCCGGCGGTCCAACGACCGCAACTGCCTCAAAGTCCTAGCCTTGACGACGTACCGGAGTATCACTGTGCTTCTTTCCTGCGCATCCGTTCGGAGACCGATTATGCGTTGGTTCGCGCTGTTTCTTGTCGCTGGGATGCTCGTCCCGTTTTGTTCGGGTTGCGGCCGACAGCCTGCGAGCCGGGCGAGTGGCGCACCGTCTGACGCATTGCCGGGCGATGGCCTGGATCCCAAACCGCCACTTGCGGACTCGGCGGCCGCAGATTCCCGCTCGACGCGTCCGGAGGCGGCCAGCCAGGTGAACGGCGCACAAATCACGGCGACGCCCACGGTGCAAAGCTGGAACGACGTCGAGCGTTGGATTGCGGCACAGAAGGGCAAGGTGGTGATCGTCGATCTATGGTCCACCTGGTGCGCGCCATGCGTTCGCGAGTTTCCTGATCTGGCCGAGTTGGCTCGCACCTTTCCAGACGATGTTGTGTGCCTCGGGTTCAACCTGGATTATTCGGGCGCAGCCGACGAGAATCTCGAATCGATCCGCCAGTCGGTCGCGGAATTCCTGGCCAAACAAAATGCGCATTTTCCGAACGCTGTTTCGACCGATCCGGCTGACGACGTGTTTCATCGGCTCGAGTTGGCGTCCATCCCGGCGGTCTTGGTGTATGATCGCGAGGGTCGGTTGAACAAGCGCTTTGACAACGATGACGCGCAATATGGCGACGCAGGCTTTACCTACGCGGAACACGTCGTCCCCTGGCTGGAGCGTCTGCGAGTCGCCACTGCGGCGGGATCCGTCGGGGCGACCGAGCAGGCCGCGGGCGGCTAGATGATGGCTGGGTCTTCGCCCACGCCAAGGATGTAGTTCAAAAGGATTTTGCGACCTTTGAGAACGGTCGGACGCACAGCCGCAAACAGGCGTCTTCTGGGTCCGCCGCGTCTGGGCCGTCTTTCCGTCAGGGCGTCTGATTTCATAAAGACGTTTGGAGTCAAGCCTTTACGCCGCCGAAAGGCCACGACCAACCCGTGCACCACGAGTGTACGAGACGCGCGCATCGCACCCGAAACTCATACCCAAAGGCACTAATTCCGCGGGTTGCAGCGAACGACGCGCGAACGGCTGGCTGCGCGTCCGTTCGCGATGTTTCGCGGGGCTCGGAATGACGCCTCGTAGGCCGGGCTGCAGTTTGCCTTTTCCCGACGGAACTTGGGTGTGATGCGGACGGGCCCTCTCGCGGCGGGGTGGCAAGGGCGTCGGCTCGCGCGTGCACAGCGTCTGGCGACATTCAACCCGGCCGCGCGGCTACTCGATCCGTTCTTTGGCCGGCGCACCCGGCGTTTCACGCACGTATCGCGGAACGGCATATCCCGGCAACCGGACGGTCAATTGGGCGATCAGTTGACGGCCGACCTCCTCGGTTGTTTCAAAATGCGCGGCGCCGCGGACCCGATCCAATTGGTGCAGATAGTAAGGCAAGACGCGGCAGTCCAGCAGGCGTTCCGACAATTCGCACAACGCGTCGACGTCGTCATTCACGCCGCGCAGCAGGACCGCCTGATTCAGCACGGGGATCCCGGCGTCCACCAGCCGGCTCAACGCGGTGGCCACGTTGTCGTCTATTTCCCGCGCATGATTGGTGTGCACAACCAGGAACGGAACCAGCCGCGTTCCTCGCAGCCACGCGATCAACTCGTCCGTCACTCGCTGAGGAATCACGATCGGCAGCCGTGTATGGACGCGGAGGCGTCTGAGATGAGCAACGTCCGCCAGCCGTGTCGCCAGATCGGCCAACAGATCATCGTTCAGCGTCAACGGGTCGCCGCCGCTCAGGATCACTTCGGTCAAGGACGGATCCGACTGGATCTGGGCGACCGCGGCGGCCCAACGAGCCTGGAGCCCGTGGCTCGTGGCGTACGGATATTCGCGTCGAAAACAGTATCGGCAATGGACGGCGCAAGCGCCGGTCGTTATCATCAACGCCCGCCCGCGGTATTTGCGCAGCAGTCCCGGCCCCTGTTGCGCCGCCAGGTCTCCGACGGGGTCTGACGTGAAGCCCGGCGCCGGCGCGAGTTCGTCCTCGAGCGGCAATACCTGGCGCAGCAGCGGGTCGTACGGATTGCCTCGTTCCATGCGGGCGAGATACGCGAGAGGAACAAAGACGGGAAAGTCGCGGCTGGCGCGAATCGCGGCCGCTTCCCAAGCCGGCGGCAGGCCCAGCCGGCGACACAGTTCGACCGGGTCGCGCACCGCCGTCTGCATGGCGTCGCGCCACGTGCGGCACGATGTGACCTCGGCGCCGGAGGGATTGTACCCAGAGTTTTGAATTGCCATGTTTATGGCAGTATCGTAACGGTTTCAATCACAGAATCGAAGTGGGGACCAGAACCAGTGGGCACGTACAAGACCAGCGATTTTCGCAAGGGATTGAAGGTTCAGATCGACGGCGAGCCGTACTTGATGATCGAAATGAATTTCGTCAAGCCGGGCAAAGGCAACGCGATGTACAAGTGTCGGCTGCGAAATCTGATCCGCGGGACGGTTTTGGATCGGACGTACAAAGGCGGAGACACCCTCGAATCCGCCGATGTCGAGGAGATCGACGTCCAGTTTCTGTATCGACAGGCGGATACGTTCGTATTCATGGACAACAAGAGTTATGAACAATACGAACTGTCCGCGGAACAGGTCGATGACGCCTGGAAGTATCTCAAGGAAGGCATGTCCTGTTCGATGGTGTTGTACAATGGCAACCCGATCACGATGGCTCCGCCAAATCATGTCACGCTGAAGGTCGAGTACTGCGAACCGGGCGTCAAAGGCGACACGGCCACCAACGTGACCAAGCCGGTCAAGGTTGAAACGGGCGCAGAAATCATCTGCCCATCGTTTATCAACATCGGCAATGTGATCAAGATCGACACGCGGACCGGTGACTACGTCGAACGAGTGAGCACGTGACGCGCAGCGCCGAGTCTGGCTGACGCTGACGTGACGCCCGAGCGCGTGTGCCGCGTTGGCGACTGGGGGCGCAACTTCGGCCAACGTGAGGATCAACAACAACCGCCATGACGGACGCGGGCGACAGGGCACACGCCACGCCGGATGATTTCCTTCCCACAGCCCCGCTGGCCAACCTCGAGCTGCGCGCTGACCTCCGACGCCGGGTACGCGACTTTTTCGACCGTCGCGGATTCTTGGAGGTCGAGACGCCGGCGCTCTCGGCCGACACGGTGGTGGATCGACACCTGGACCCGGTCCCCGTGATCCTGTTCGACGATCCGCGCGAACCGGCCGCCGGTCGCCCGATGTGGCTGCAAACGTCGCCCGAGTTCGGCATGAAGCGTCTGCTGGCTGCCGGGGCAACCGCCATCTACCAGGTGGCGCACGTGTTCCGAGGCGGCGAACGAGGAGCATGGCACAATCCCGAATTCACGCTCGTCGAATGGTATCGCGTAGGCGACTCGATGGAATCCGGAATGCGCCTGCTCTCGGAGCTGGTCGCGCAACTGCTCGGCCGTGACGCGGCCGAACCGATCAGCTACTGTCACGCTTTTTTACAGTTTGTCGGCCTCGACCCGTTGTTGGCTTCGATCGCTGAACTAGCGCACGCGGCCGAGCGACATGGCGTCGTTGTGCCAATCGCGTTTGGCGCGGACCGTGACGCTTGGTTGGACTTGCTGTTGACAGAATGCATCCAGCCGCATCTCGGCCGATCTGCCCCGACGATTCTGTACCACTATCCGGCCAGCCAGGCCGCTTTGGCGCGACTGTGCGACGACCCGCCGGGCCTTGCGGAGCGTTTCGAGCTATTCGTGGACGGCGTCGAGCTTGCCAACGGATATCACGAACTGCTGGACGCCGAAGTCTTGAAACGTCGGAACGAACTGGCCAATTCTCAACGTCGGGCGGATGGAAAGTACGCGCTGCCGGCGGACAGCCGCCTACTGGCCGCGATGCGTCACGGGTTACCTCCGTGCACGGGCGCAGCCTTGGGGTTTGATCGGTTAGTCATGCTCGCGGCGGGCGCGACCGACATTGCCCGTGTGCTCGCCTTTCCTGTCGAACGTGCGTAAGCGGGCGACCGGCGCCGGTTCGGACACGCGGCAAGAGCTGCGTTTGCTGCTCGACACACGGCGCCCGCCGAGCGGCACAGGCGGACGGCCGTTTGACGCGAGCGCTGGGGAACTCGTGTCGCGACCGGGCCTGCGCGTCTGCGGACCACACGCCTTCCGTACCGCCTTTCAGCCCGTCGGTCGCGCCAAGACGCGGCCGCGTGTTCCCTCGCGTCGCTGCCTACAATCGGGACATCCGGTCTTGGCGGCAGGATCCTCCTTAGCAGTCAGCAAAAGCGCCGACCCAGGCGGCAACGTTCACCGATTCGGTCGTTTCGCTATCGTAGATGCTTCACGATTCTTCAGCAGGTCCAGCACACTGGCTGCCACGGTTCTCATAATTCGGTCGGTTGATTTGATAGCATTCCAAGCCCTGGGCCGATACTCGAACAACGGTGAGTGTTGCCTTGCGGCGCGCTGCGAGGCGGGGAGTTTTGAAATCGTAACGCTCGGGGTGGTAGAGTTTTAGGGAGACGAAAGCCAGCACATAGGCGGAGGCGGTTGACCGAAGCGAGCCACGGTATGCCCTCGCCGACGGCCAGTGTTGACTTCGACGTGATTCGTCTAGCCCTTACATTCTGCATATTCTACCTCGTGAGAAAGCAAAACACCTCGATCCGAACAGTTCCGATTAGCCAGCAAGCAACATGTTGGGTAGAGTACGTAGACGCAAGTGATTGCGAGGCGTGCGCTGACATGTGAGAGTTGGTAACTTTTTTCCGGAAGAGGGAGTGTGCTCGTGAAACACACGTTGATCGCTGCGATTTGTGGTTTGATGCTCCTCGGGACGATGGCCTTCGCCGGTGACACGGCTCAGAAGGACTGCCATCAGAAGGACGGCTGTCACCAGAAGGCCTGCTGTCAGAAAGACGGCTGTCACCAGAAGGACTGCTGCCAGAAGGATGGCGCTAAAAAGGACTGCTGCCAGAAGGACTGCTGCAAGAGCCGATGTTGCCAGAAGAGCTGCTGCCAGAAGGACGACGGTGGCAAGACCGATGATGGTGGCAAGAAGGACTGCTGCCAGAAGAGCGGACGCGGCTGGAACCACCGGCACGTCCAGAAGGGGTTGGGCAAGCACGTTCAGAAGTAACAGCAGCGTGTAACCAAACCCGTCGAGAACCTTCGAGACGCCGTTACGGTAGCTCGAACCTCTCGAAAATCACTCGAAACGCCCTTCCGCATCCTGTGGAAGGGCGTTTTTGTTGCGCGCACGGGACGACCGGAATCGTCTTGGCTGAAGGCCATCTTCAACGTACCACCTCCGCCCGCATGAATGGGGCCTTCGGCCAAAAGAGGCTCGCGCGCGGCGCCAGTCCTGGGGCGTTGCCCCAGCCCACGGTGAGCGGAGGCCGTCGGCCGAACAGAATCAGCGGCGATCTGCGTTCAAACGGGCAACAGCCGAAGCGGCCGTAGTTTAAGAAGTGGACCACCTCAGAGCGCGTCCGTCCAGGGCGGCGCACTGCCCCGCGCTCCTTGTCCAGCCATTTCGATTGCCAGATCTCTCGGCCCAGATCGTTTTTCTCGTAATCTGGGACGGCTTCCCGTTCCATGTCCCATTAATTCCAATTTGCGTCACTAGGAGCCTGTCCGAGAATTGGGCTCGACCCACAATGTATTGCCGAGGCGCAATTGCTAGCGACACAACCGGTTGTGGCATTTTCGAATACGCGGACAAGATCCTAACGCGGGCTGTCGCCCGCAACCCAAGAAGCTGTTTGGCCGAAGGCCTCTGATCACCGTAGCCTGGGGCAACGCCTCAGGGCTGGCGCCGCGCGTGTGCCTCTTTTGGCCGAAGGCCAGATTCATCCGGGCCGCGGCGATACGGTGATGTTGGCCTTCGGCCAACAAGGTTTCTGTCATCTCTGACTC
>JAVYAJ010000129.1:0-8908 GCA_032229885.1 Candidatus Anammoximicrobium sp.
AATGCCGCTTCCACCTAAGACGGTCCGGTGCCAGCAACCCGCAAGTGTACTGTACAGACCAGTGTACAAGATGCGCGCACCGTGCGCGCATGATACGGACTAAGACTCGAAGTTGGCCACCTGACGGCCCGCCTGGATGACGGGGCGGGTCGGTTGAATTGTACCGTGTCGTGTTCGCCACGTCTCTGCGCGGCGTTTCATGCGTCGCCAACGACGAAGACACGTCGCGTCAGGGCAGCGACCCACCCGCGCGTCGGTGCGTTTGCGCGTCCGTGCATCGGCGCAGGAACGTGTCGCGCGCGGCAGCAGAGCTAGCAGCCGGGGCGTGAACAATCGTCTTGAATCCGCCGATCGATTTGCGTACCATCCCGCAGCTTGTCTGCAAAGATCACCTCGGCTCGATGGATCGAGTGTTTCCGATGTTGGATTTCGACGTGCAACGCTGCGGACGAAAGTGCGCGAAGACAGATCGCGAGTTTCAACCGGGCGAGACATTTTACTCGGTGTTGATCCCGCAAGACGCTGAAATCGTCCGTTGCGATTTCGCCCCGGAGGCGTGGGAAGGCCCACCGGAAAACGCCGTCGGCTGGTGGAAGGCGCAGCTTCCGGAAGCCAATGCCAAGCGAGCCAACTGGGCGCCCAACGACGTGATGCTGGAATACTTCGAGCGGCTGCAGGGACAAGCCGAAGCGGCCGATGTCTGCTATGTCGTGGCGCTGTTGATGGCTCGACGGCGAATTGCCCGGCTCGAAGAGACGCAGCGAGACGATTCGGGACGCGAAGTGTTGGTCCTGTTTTGTCCCCAGACGGAGAGCGAGTACCGCGTGCCGGTCGTCGTGCCGGATGCCGCGCGAGCCCGCGAAATCCAGGACGAACTGACGCGGTTACTGTTGGTCGGTCACGAATCGAGCCGCGACGGTCGCAACTGAGAGGGCCATGCGCGGATCAGAATGATCGGTCGAACGCCGAGAGCTGTGCGGCCCCGGCGGACAGTAGTCCGCCCGACAAGGTTCCATTCCCAGCCGCGCAAAGTGTAGCAAGGAAGCAAGGTTGAAGCGACGGGCGGCGCGTTATCTGTGGTTGATCGCGGCGCTGCTGTGCAGCGGCGGCGCAGGCTGTCCCACGCTGCGTCCCCAGTTGGCCGCGCCGGCGCCGACGTTGTTCGCGGGTCCGCCGACGCTGATGGAAGTGGTCGCCGCGGTCAACGCCACCAGCGGGCAGATCCGCCAACTGCAGACGGATTCGGCCAGTCTGTCCATCCCCGGACTGCCGGCGCTGCGAGCCAGCATCGCCGCCGGTCCGCCGCGCAATTTTCGCCTCCGTGCAAGCTTTATCGGCGTCGGCGAGGTGCTGGATTTGGGCAGCAACGATCAAGTTCTATGGGCCATGGTCGATGCGCCGCAGTTGGTGTCCGAAATCCCGCGCGCCGTGTATTTCGCCCGCCAAGATCAATATCTGAACAGCGACGCCCGCCGGATGCTGCCGATCCAGCCGCAGTGGCTGGTCGAAGCGTTTGGGCTGGTCCACCTGGATCCCGCGGGCCAGCACGAAGGGCCGTACCAGCGTGGGCCGGGCGAGTTGGAAATTCGCACGCGGCTTGCGTCGCCCGAGGGTGAGGTGACGCGCGTGGTGGTCCTGCACGATCGGTTCGGATGGATCCAACAGCAGCACTGGTACGACGTCCGAGGCCAGTTGATCGCGTCGGTGCTCGCCTCGCAGCACCAGTACGAGCCGTCGTTGGGCGTCTCGCTGCCGCACGTGATCGAAGTGCGTCTGCCGCCACCGGCCACATCTCTCCAGATCCGCGTCCAGACGTACGCCGTCAACCAAGCGTATAGCGACCCGGCCCAGCTCTGGGCCATGCCAGCCTTTCAAGGTTATCCGCTGGTCGATCTGGCGGCCGCCGGGCCGCCGTCGGCCGCAATCCCTCCGGGCAACGCCTCGAACCAGCCGTCCGGGCCAGCCGAGGGGATTCCTCCCACGGGGTATCGGCCGAACTATCGAGGCTACTCGGCGCGGCGACCGGACCCGCCAACGCCCCAGTGGACGTTGCAATAAGCCGCCAGAATCGGCCGGCGTCGGCGATCGCCGATTGACCTGATTTTCGCAGGTCGTATCTCAGCACGCTGCGACTGAAACAAGCTGTCGATCCGCTCGTGATTTCGCGCCGATCCTCGTCCTCGATCGGAAATCATGCACATCGACCTAGAGCTCGAAGTTATTTTCCGCCTTCGGGGCGGCGACGGTGACCCGCAACGGAGAGGTCTCCGGCTCAGTATACTTGGCCGGCACGTACTGTTTCAGCCCTTTGCTGATGGCGTCGTTTTCGTCGATGATGTCCGGCGGCGGCGGGCTGCCATCGGGCATCGCGACGCGGCTGAGCACGACGACGTACTCGCCCGGAATGACGCCCTTGGTCTGATCGGGCGAAACCCGCGGCGCCAGCGTGGACATCTCATAGGCCCCGCTGTCGTCCGTGACGGCCGTCGCTTCACGTCCTCCGGCGCTCTGAATCGTGGGGATGAACCGGATGCTGGCGCCGGGCAAGGGCTTGCCATCGACGGTCACTCGCCCGGTGGCGGGGACCGCATCCTTCATAAAGCTGACGTCGCTCTGACTTCCGCATCCACTGATTGCGGATATCATCGCGATGACAAGCCCGACAGCCACAGACATCTTAGCGATGTGCATCCCACACGGTCTCCTCGAAAAACAAGCGGCGACAAACACAGCTCGCGCCCACGAAGGGCGGGATGGTTGGCTTTCTACGGCGTGACGCATCAACGAGGCCGGCCAAGCAGCGGCTCGCGGTGTAACCGAGCAACAGGCGACCGACGCGCGGCGCGCCTGTTGCCCAGTTCACGCGTTTCAGTCGCGGGCGGAGAGCAGGCCGCTGTACGACGATACTTACTCAACAAAGGCCCAATCAGGCGGGCGTTCAGCAGGGTGGCGCCGAAGCTCTAGAAGTCGGGGAGCGGCTCGCCGTCGGCGATTACGCTCAATCGATTCCGCAACGTGGCGTCCGCGCTTTCGGCCATGAAACGCACCGACGCGTCGCCCATCAGGATGTGCAGACCGCCGGGATGAAAGCTGCCCGTGTTCATCCAGTCGCCCAACCGGGTCCCCGCGTATTGAACGCTGCACTCGTACGGCGGCGTCCCCCAGGTCACGTTATAATACGTGTAATTCGGTGGATTCCGCGACAGCGACAGGCCAACCTGCGTATAGCCGCGCCTCGCCCATTCCGCGTTGCTGCCGTTGCAGCAGCACGAGCGAAACGACTCGGTCATCGCCACGACATTGCTCGTGCCGTCCACGATGTGCTGCGTCCCGCAGAAGCTGTTGTCCTCGAACATCGTGCGCGTCGTGGCGCCGCGATTGCGCCAGGCGCTGCACTCGCTCCAGGAGCGGTACACGATGAAATCGTAATTCGTACGTCTTCGATAGGCTTCGTCCGGATCGCTCGGGCAGACAAACGGCGGGGGCGCGTTGAGCGCCACAAAGGCCGCGTTCGCCGCGCTGACGCCGCCGCCGGCCAAGGGCGCCGGGTTGGTCACCGAACCATGGACGTCCGACGCGAAAGCCGACAGAAAATCAGCCTGGTCGTACAGTGCCTGTTGTTCCAGGAATGGCAACAGCAAGACCAAACCGTTCAGGTTCATCGCTCGGTAGCCACCCGGTGTGTCCGGCATGGCCGGCGGGCCACTGAGACAGTCTCGGTTGGCCACCTGCGCCGGCGGAAAGACTTTGTGCGTGTCCAAATAGTTGTGCAGCGCCACGCCCAATTGCTTCATCTTGTTGCCGCACTGCGAGCGGCGGGCCGCCTCGCGGGCGGCTTGAATCGCCGGGAGCAGCAGGGCCACCAGGATCCCGATGATGGCGATCACCACCAACAATTCGACGAGGGTGAACGCCAGCCACTTGTAACGTCGCATGATTAGCGCCTCCGAGAAAAAGAACAGACCAGAGTCTTCGTTCGGTTGATACCGTATCGACGAACGTCGTCGCTCCTGAGAATTAAGACAGCGCACGCAAACCTTCGCGGCGTGGCGGACCGTGTTGCATCATGGTCCGCGTCTGTAATTGCTGGTGCGTGCGACTTTGCACACACGAACTGGAGCTTTGATTGTATCGATCGGGCTTTTCAACGTCAACAAACTGTCAGCGTCGACAAACCTACGACGCATAGATTGCGGCGAGGCCTTCCCGGCAACGCGAATCGAACTTCGGACGCGATCGCATCATCCGGATTCGTTCTGGGACAACGCCCGGACCCAGAATCGACACCCGGATCGAGCGTTTCCGCTGGCCGGGGGGCGAACGCCGCGAGGTCTGCGCAGCCGGGATATTCTGAGTCGCGCGCGACGACTGGTGGGCGGCGCGCCGCGGGCGCCGGATCACCCGGACTTTTCCGCAAGGCGCTGTTCATACAACTGCAGCATCGCCTCGATCTGCCGGATCGCGTCGCCATCGGACGACGCGCGGGCCACGTCCAGGGCCTTTCGCGCCGTCCGCGCGGCCGGGCCGATCTGGCCCGCGATGGCGTGCATCCCGGCCAGGATCCGCAGCGCCTGCAAATCGTTATATTCCGTCAATTCACAGGCCTTCTGCGCCAGGGCAAGCGTGTGCTCGATCTGCGTCGAGCTCGCGCGCACATCGGCGATGCACATCGACGCCAAGCCCAACATGGCCGGAATGAACTCGGAATCGAGCTCGACCGCGCGGCGGTAGTACTCACCGGCTTCGGCTGTCTTTCCCTGTCGCTGTTGGATATATCCCCAATAGTAATTCGCGGTCGGATCCATCGGATCTCGCTGTACGGCCTCGGCCAGACGCGCTACCGCTTCGTCGAATCTGCCCGTCTCCAGCAACAGCCGTCCCAGGTTCAAATAGGCGGTCGCCGAGTCCGGAGAAAGCTCGATCGCGCGTCGGCAGTGGCCAATGGCTTCGTCGTGTTTTCCCTCCTTCGCCTGGGCAATCGCCAGGCAGTAGTGAGCGTCGACGTCGTTGGGGTCGAGGTTCAGGACGAATTCGGCATGAGCCTTGGCTTCCGCTAGATTTCCCTGTTCGGTCAAAATCGTCGCCAGTTCCAGGCGGGCCATCAAGTTCTGCGGATTGAGCTTCAGGGCGTGACGCAGCAGCGGCGCGGCGGCGGTCGGGTTTCGCCCCCATTTGAGGAAGGCATACGCTGCGCGAAAATAGTTGCCATCGTCCATGAACGTCGCCGTGATCTGCCGGATCATGCCGGGCCGCGTGTTCACGAACTCGGGGATGTTCGCCGCTCGATCCGGGGCCGTGAAACGCGAGAGCACGACGGGGACGCTTGCCTCGCCCTCGGAATCGATGTGCGTGAGGAACAGTTGCGTGTAAGGCGAAAAAGCCTTGGAGGAAAACACGAGCCACTTGCCGTTGGGCGACCAACTGTGCCACGAGTTCATCCGCGACGTGTTGCACGCCAAACGTCGCGCCTCGCCGCCGGCCGCCGGGATCAGGAACAGCTCGCTGTCCGGCTGCAGCAGCATGAAGTTCTTGGCGCGGCAGAACACGATCCATTTCCCGTCGGGCGAGTATTTGGGGAAAAAATTGCTCAACCCGTTGTGCGACGCGCCCTCCAGCGGCTCGGGCGTGCCGCCGCGTCCTTCGTTGAACGGCACGCGATACAGGTCGAAACGAAACGTCTTGCCGTCCTCGAGGAACTCGCGGCACTCGGCCTGGGTCAGCAGAACGCTCGAGTCGCTGCGGACGTGTTCGAGCTGGTAGGCTTCGGTACGGGCAAAGATCAGATGCTGGCCGTCCGGACTCCACACCGGATTGCTCTGGACCAGCCGCGGATCATCCGCGCCGGGCAGCGCGTGATACTGTTGCGTCTGCCGATCATAGATGGCGACGATGCCCTTGATCGGGAAGAACAGTTGGCTGAACGCGAGATCGTCCGTCGCCACGAAGACCGAACGATCTTTGACGGTGCTGGCCACATAACGGCCATCGGGCGAGATCTGAGACAGCAAGCCAAACGTCGGCTCGTCTTCTTCCTTCTTGTAATCTCCCCACGAGATCACCTGTTCACGGTCCAGGACCATGTCCCGAGCCACGTTCGTGATCACGTATGAACCTTTGTCGTTCGCGTAATCTACGTCCATCCCCAACTGACGGCCGTCCGCTGAAAACGAATGGCAGTTTCCGCAGACTGGCAGCTTGTCCAGCACCACCGGGGGCGGCTTGCGCGACGCGATGTCGCCAAATCGCCAGCGGATGCGGGACGGATCTTTGACGGCTTCGCGAAACGGCAGATTGACCTCGCGATAGAAAATCGGCGCCCCGACCTCGTCGTCCGACGTGCGGATGGCCGTGCTGCCTCGCGAGACGATCGCGCCGGGCGCCGCGCCGCTGACGCCCGCCACCGTCACCGTCGCCTCGGCCATGTGCGAGCCCTGCTTGATCGTCTCCCAGTCCTCGTCTGACGGCGTCCACTCTGGCTTGTCGGCCTGGAATGCCAGCGCCTCGCCGTCCGCCAGACGGACCTCGATTCGCCACGCCTCGCAACCCGGCGCATCATCGCGCCAGCGGAATGTCGGCGACGCGATCTCCGGTGGAAACAGCGCGCCCCAGGCCGGATAGATGATCTCGATCTGCCGACACTGTGCCTGGCCCGTGGCGGACGCGCCGGGTTCGATGGCCGCGACGAACTCGGCCACGCCATCGGGACGGACCGAACAGCCTAGCGCGGCGACGATCAGAACGCCGAAAACGAGGCTTTTTGTCAATTGCATATCTCTATCAACCTGCTCGATGGGCGGGTACTCGTGTCGCACAACGTCCGAGCCACCCAGGGCTGCTCGATCCATCGCGGCCGACGACTCCGGTGTACGATGCGCGCGCCTCGGACGGGAGCCCGAAAGGGCGAACTCCGATCCACCTTTCCCACACAGGACTCGGCATTCGTGCGGGGATTGTCATCCCGACACGCATTACCTTACCCGACACGGTTCATCAGCACAACGAAAAGCGAGCCCGATTCGGACGCGATACCAATAATCTGTCGGATCTGTACAGCCGATGAACCGACAACATGATAAACGGCCCGCGACAGCCGACGCAAGCGTTGGAGGCCAAGCGTTGCCCGAGCAACTCTGGTTGGAGCTCGGCGAGTTCGCGGGCGTTCTCGGTGCGCGGCTCGGACGGGAACCTTGCAGGCCGGACCTCCGTCGGCCTTCGCCGCACACACGTTGACCTTCATGCGGGCATTTTCAGCCGCGTACCGGATGGCTCGTAGGACGATGTGTTGACGACTCCGGTTTACGCGGGTTGACACGGCGAGGCTCTGCGTTCTACTCTGAGCTGGTCGAATTCACGATTGATCCACACCTCCCCGCGAGACGCCCATGCCGCTGCACATTCGCATCCTGCTGGGATTGATCCTGGGCGGCTTGGCCGGAGTCGCCACGAACCTGATCACACAGGACGGACCGTACACCGAGCGTTTCGTGAGTCTGGTCACCGAGCCGATCGGCAAGATCTGGCTCTCGTGCCTGATCATGACCGTGATTCCGCTGATCGTCTCGTCGCTGGCGTTGGGCGTGGCCGGACTCGGTGACCTCCGCAAGCTGGGCCGCATGGGTGCGCTGACGCTGGCTTGCTTTCTCTCGCTGACGACGCTGTCCACGTCGCTGGGCTTGATCACGATGAATTACGTGCGGCCCGGCGAGGATCTGGATCCGGCGGTCAAAACGCGGTTGCTGGAGACATACCGAGGCCAGACGCAAGAGGCGATGGGCTTGTCGGGGACGATCTTCAGCGTGGATCTGCTGGTCAACATCGTGCCGCGAAACCCGGTCAAAGCGGCCGCCGACGGGAACATGCTGGCGATCATCTTTTGCACGTTGGTGCTCGGCATCGCCCTGGCGAGCCTGCCTGGCGAGCAGACTCGCCCGCTCGTCGAACTGCTGGAAAGCGTGGGACGGGTCACCGTGGCCGTCATCCATGGCGTGATGACTTTCGGTCCGCTGGGCGTCTTTTGTCTGATCTACAGCGTCACCGCGCGATTCGGGTTCGATCTGCTGTTGAACCTGGCCAAGTATGTGTTGACCGTGATCGGCAGCTTTGCCCTGATGCAAATCGTCGGTTATGGGCTCATTGTGCGCTTTGTGGCGGGACGAAATCCGCGGGAATTCTTCCACAAGATTCGCCTCGTGATGCTCACCGCGTTCTCAACTTCGTCGAGCAATGCGACCCTGCCCACGACGATGGAGGTGGCCCAGGACGAACTGGGGACGCCGCGCCAGGTGGCGGGATTCGTGTTGCCGCTGGGCGCGACGCTGAACATGAACGGCACGGCGCTGTACGAGGGCGCGACCGTACTGTTTCTGGCCCAAGTGTTCGGCGTGTCGCTGAGCCTCGGCCAACAAGCGATCGTGGTGTTGATGTCGGTCGTAACCGCCATCGGGGTGGCAGGCGTTCCCGGGGCCTCGCTGCCGTTGTTGATGATGGTCCTGGGGATGGTCGGGGTGCCGATGGAAGGCATTGCCATCATCCTGGGGATCGATCGTCTGCTGGACATGTGCCGCACGGTCTTGAACGTCACCGGCGATCTGCTGACAGCGCTGATCGTCGCTCGCTTCGAAACTCGATTCGAGGGCGTTTCCGGCGAAGCGTCTGCTTCCGTCGCGGCGCGCCAGGGGAAAGCGTAAGACAGGCGAGCAGCGGTCGATGTTGCGATGGTCCCGCCGAGCGTCCCCGTCCGTACGACGCGCCCGCCGTACGTGCAGGTGGGAACCACGGATCACACGGATGAAGCAAAGCGGTCCATCCGATATTATCGTGGGTAGAGATCGAGCCCACCACAGTGGAAAAAGATGGCCGTCTTGAAGTTTTCCCGATTGCGGAAGCCACCGACCAGTCGCTTGATCGA
>JAVYAJ010000130.1:0-10968 GCA_032229885.1 Candidatus Anammoximicrobium sp.
AGGCCCAACCGTGCGCGCGAAACGTGTGCAGAGTTCCGGCCCTCGACGGCGGGCGAAACGGCGCCAGACGATCGGCGATGTCACACGATCGGCGATGCCACACGATCGGCGATGCCACACGATCGATGGCGCCAGACGATCGGCCTGGGCATCTGCGCGGACCAGAATCCATCCGCCGATTCCGCCGACGCGACAAAAAAGAACGACTTGCGGCGATCCACCGCAAGTCGTTCTGTCACGGGCAGTGCGGGAAACAGGACTTGAACCTGCACGGCCTTGCGGCCACTAGGCCCTCAACCTAGCGCGTCTGCCAATTCCGCCATTCCCGCGGGCGACGTTTTGACAGAGCACAGTCTAGGGCAAACGGGCTGTGCGTCAAGGTGTGGATGTCCGTTTCACCAGCAGGATCGTCTGGTCGTCGGTCGCGCGGCTGGTCGCGTGTCGATCCAGGAATGCCCGCGTTTTGTGGAGCAAGTCGTCGGTATTCGATTCGCGATGGCTTTGCAGCACGCGCCACAGGATCTGATGACGGTGGCGCCGCAACGCATGGTGCACGCCCTCGCTGACAACCGCCAAAATCTCGCCTCGTTCCAATCGATCCGAGATAGCCGCATAGTCGCCATCGGGCTGTGTTCCCAGAGGCAGCGCGTCTGTCGGAGCGAGCGTGCGGAGCGAGTCGCCAACGATCGCGGCGTAGACGTGACCGGCGCCGACGTACTCGATCGCTCCGGTCTCGGGTTGAATCTGGGCATAGAACAGCGAGGCGAATTGGTCTCCGACCGAGGCCGTCCAGAGCGTTTCGTTGACCCGCTCGGCGACCTGCTGGGCAGTGTGGCCGTAGGCGGCGTGGGCACGCAGCGCGGTGTGCAGCGTGGCCGTCGTCAGCCCCGACTCGAACATCTTTCCCTGAGCGTCTCCGACGGCCACCGCCAGCTTGCCGCCCGCGCCGACGAACCAGTCATGGAAATCGCCGCCCAGCGCGCCGGCCTGCATCGTCCAGCCATCCACCTCCCAGCCGCGCAGCAAGGGCTTGATTCTCGGCAAACGATGCTGCTGCCATTGGGCCGCGTGCGTGAGTTGCCGAGCCAAACTGCGCAATTGGGCGGTCTGGCTCAAGAGCATCGCCCGTTCGAGATCCGAGGCGATCCGGCCGGCCACGATCTCGACGATGTTCGTTTCGTCGACCGTAAAGTCGCGGCGGCTCTCAGAAAACACCCACAGCGTTCCGAAAGGCGTCGTCGGGCTGGAGATCGGCACGCAGACCGCCGCGTGGAACTCTTCGGGTATCTGCCAACTCGGCAGACGCTCCGCCTCGCGCACGATCACAGCATGTCCGACCAGGGCTTCCAAGTCGGCCGCGGCGCCGCGCAGAGGCCGCGGCGGCGCAGCAAAACGCGACTTGGGCAGCCCCCAGCAAGCCCTCAATTTGAGCGTGCGAGTGCTTTCGTCCAGCAAGTATACGGCGGCCGCCTGGCAACCCACCGCGTGCGAGCAAGCTTTCAACACGCTCTCCAGGCGTTCGGCCAGATGGGCCGGTTCATCGGGATGCGAGGTGACCGGGACGCGGATGGCCAATTCCGCTTCGCGTTCCCCAAGCGCCGCTTGGCTCTGAAGCAGCTCTTCCAACAGGTCTGCGATTCCCGCGGCCAACTGTTGCGCCGCCTCGGAATCGATGCGGTTCGATTGCAGCGGACGTCCTTCTTCGACCGGATCGTTCGCGGCGTTGATGGACACGATGCACGGCGGCTGCCCGTCTACTTCGGCGATCTCGCGCGACCAGATCGGTTGAGACGGACGCGCGCCATCGGTGTGGCAACGCAGCGCCCATCCGGTCAGGCGACGGAACGAGTCGCTGACGCGCTGCATACCGTGGATCTCGGCCGCCGCGGTCCGTTTCTGCCGCGGAGCCTCCTCGACATGTAACCGTAAACGTGCAGTACTTCTCCGAATCACGGCATCACCTGTGTCCTTCACCGCGCAAGCTGTCCGGCGACCCAAGCCGCATCCAGACGGGCCGCGTCCGTTTCACCGGACAACCAGCCGCGCAAGCAAGTAGCGCAATATCTTTACGACATTGCGCAGAATGCGTTGTCATCGTAGACTCACATCGGAAGCGAGCCCGTGATGGATGAGTAGAATGTGCGGTCGTCGAGGTCCATGCAGTTTGCAGCGCCTGCGTAAACGGCACAGCTTGCGCGTCCGTACCATTGCTCAGCGCACACCAGTTCGGAGCAACGCGGTGGATGAAACGAGTGATACCCGTCGAACCGTCCGAACCGCGTCGGCGACCGCGGTCGGCGGGTGGGAATTGGCCAGCCGCTGCGGCCGCTTGGTGTGGCTCACGCCGCCCGCAAGCCCGCGCAGGACGTCGCCCCGCGCCGAGCCGAATGCGCTGGCGCCCGCCCCCAGCGACAAATGACAAATGAAGAGTGACAAATGAAGAGTGAAGAGTGAAGAGTGAAGAGTGAAGAGTGAAGAGTGACAGCCCTTCAATCCGCTGGCATCAGCGATACAATGTTGCCACACGGACATGGCAGATTCACCTTTGGCCACTGGGGCGCTGGAGAGGCTGCGCAAGCAGACCCAGCGACTGAACGAGCGCGAGGGATTCGCCGGCGTAGTCGCGGCGTTATCGCAGGGACGGTCCGCCACGCTGGACGGCGTCTGGGGGTCGTCGTGCGCGCTGGTCGCGGCGGCCATCCTACCGGCTCTTTCCGGCCCGCTGGTCGTCGTCGCCCCGACTCAAGGCGATGCGGACGACTTTGCGGACGACTTTGGCCTGTTCTCGTCCATTCCCGCCGCGCGTTTTCCGGCTGGGGAGTCTCAGCGCGGCGAGCGCCTGCTGAACGACGAGACGGATGCCGAGCGTCTGCGGACGCTCAAGCGTTTGCTCCGTCGCACGGGTGGCAATGGCTTTACGCGCGCCGTCGGCAACCGGACCACGGCGGCCGATGCGAGCGAGGATCCGAACCCGGGCCCGCCGCGGTTGATCGCGACGAGCTTGCCGAGCCTCATGCAGCCGACGCCCAGCCCGGACCGATTGGCAGCCAACAGTCGGCGTCTGCGCGGCGGGGACCGTGTGGACGTAGACGGCCTGCTGAGCTGGCTGGTCGAACAGGGGTTTCATGCGACCAGCGCCGTCGAGTTGCCCGGCGAATTTTCCAGCCGCGGCGGGCTGTTGGATGTCTTTGCAACGGATTGGCGTCAACCGGTACGGATCGAGTTCTTCGATGACACGATCGAGTCGCTGAGGCGATTCGACGTCCAGACCCAGCGCAGCCTCGCGGCACTGGACCAGATCGAGATCACGGTCGTTCGACCGGCGGATGACGACCGCGCTTGTTTCACGGACTATCTGCCGCCATCGAGCGTATTTCTATTTCACGAGTTGGACCGAGCCGAGGAAGAGGCCCAGGCAGCGCTGGCGCGCAGCGAACCTTCCGCGGGATTGCACGGATTCGGCGAGGTCATGAAACGGGCGGCTCGATTTGCCGTCGCCACGGCGTCCGGACTCGCCCGCGGCAGTCTGGGGGCGCAGTGCCGGTTGGAGATCGAGTCGGTCGAGCGGTTCAGCGGCGACATCGAACGCGTACGGACGGAATTGGACGAGGTCGGCCAGGGTTACGACGTGTTCGTGGTATCGCCGACCGACGCCGAAGCGGGCCGGATGCGCGAGCTGTTCCAGTCAGCCCAATTGACCCGCGATGGGCGACTGTACTTTGTGCGAGGAACGCTGCACAAGGGCTTTCGGCTGCGGGGCGAGCGAGTGATCGTCATCAGCAGCGACGAATTGTTCCAGCGCGGCGAGGTTCGCCGGCTGGCCCCGTCGCGACTGGGACGGACGCGGCTAGGCAAAGCGATCGACAGTTTTCTGGACCTGCGCGAGGGCGATCTGGTCGTGCACCTGGCGCACGGAATCGGCCGATATCGGGGCATCCAGTTGCTCGACAAAGCCGGGCGCGTCGAGGAGCATTTGCAGCTCGAGTTCGCCGACGGCGTGAAGATCTACGTGCCGGCGACGCGGATCGGCCTGGTGCAGAAATACGTCGGCGGCGCCAAGACGCGGCCCGCGTTGGCGCGGCTGGGAAGCAAGACCTGGCTGCGCCAGAAAAAAGCGGCCGAATCGGCGGTGATCGATCTGGCCGTTGAACTGCTCGACTTGCAGGCCCAGCGCCAGGCGCGACCGGGCATCGCGTTTCTGGTCGAGAGCGAGTGGCAGCACTCGTTCGAGACTTCGTTTCCCTACAGCGAGACCCCCGATCAACTGACGGCGATGTCGGCCATTCGGAACGACATGGCCGTCTCGCGTCCGATGGACCGACTGTTGTGCGGGGACGTCGGGTTCGGCAAGACCGAGTTGGCGATGCGGGCGGCGTTCAAAGCCGTCGACAACGGATACCAGGTCGCCGTGCTGGCGCCGACCACCGTGCTCGTGGAACAGCATTATCAGACTTTTCGCGAGCGGATGGCCGAGTTTCCGTTCGACATCGCTCGACTGAGCCGGTTTTGTCCGCCCGGCCAGCAGCGCGACATTGCCCGCCGTCTGGCGGCGGGTCAGATCGACATCGTGATCGGGACGCATCGCCTGGCGTCCCAGGACGTGCGATTCTGCAACCTGGGGCTGGTGATCATCGACGAAGAGCAGCGGTTTGGCGTCGAAGTCAAAGAACGCCTCAAGTCGCTCCGGTCGACGGCCGACGTGTTGACGCTGTCCGCCACGCCCATCCCGCGCACGCTGCACATGTCGCTGGTCGGCGTCCGCGACATCTCGAATCTCGAGACTCCGCCCGAGGATCGCGTCGCGACCGAGACGCGGTTGGCTCGGTTCGATCCCGATCTGATTCGGCAAGCCGTGCTTCGCGAACTGGACCGCCACGGGCAGATTTTCTTCGTGCACAATCGGGTCGAGGATATCCGGCTGGTCGAACAGCGGTTGCGGCACATCGTGCCCGAGGCGCGGATTCGCGTCGGGCACGGGCAGATGCCTGAATCCGAGCTCGAATCGGTGATGGTCGCGTTCGTCGCGGGCGAGTTCGACCTGCTGCTGGCGACGACGATCGTCGAGAGCGGGCTGGACATCCCCAACGCCAATACGATTTTCATCGACGAGGCCGACCGGTACGGGTTGGCCGATCTGCATCAGTTGCGCGGCCGTGTCGGCCGAGCCCAGCACCGCGCCTACTGCTATCTACTGGTCGATCCGCGGAAGAGCGTGACGCCGAATGCCGCTCGGCGCCTGCGGGCGATCGAAGAATTCAGCGAGCTAGGCGCCGGGTTTGCGCTGGCCATGCGCGACTTGGAAATCCGAGGCGCCGGCAATCTGCTGGGAACCCAACAGAGCGGTCATATTGCAGCGGTGGGGTACGAACTGTATTGCCAACTTCTGGAAAACGCCGTGCGGCGGCTGAAGCAGATGCCCCCCAAGCTGTCGATCGACGTGGATCTAGCGCTGCCCGGCCGGGCCTATTTGCCGGCCGCCTACGTCTCCGAGGCCCGGTTGCGGATCGATATGTACCGCAAACTGTCGCGGGTCACCTCGCCACACGAGTTGGCCGAGTATCGCGCCGAGCTGATCGATCGGTTCGGCCCTATTCCCGAGGCCGCCGCGCGGATGCTGGCGCGCGAAGCGGTCAAGATCGAGGCGGCCGTCTGGCAAATCGCCGAGATTTATCTGGAGGATCGGTTTCTCGTCTTCCGATACACGGACCGACTGCGGGTCGAGCAATTGGCTAAGGCCAATCGCGGGCGGCTTCGCGTCGTCGACCAGAATCGGGCCTATCTCCGCATCCCGTCGGGCGTCGACGAGCCGGATGCGCTGCTGAACCTGGCTAAATCAGTGTTGCAGCCAAAATGAAACCCCGTCTATAATCCGGCGCGCCGCACCGTCGTCGATCGACCGGCAGCGGCCGACTTGTCCAGTTTTCCGCTCTCGGCAACAAAGGCGCATAGCTTGTTCCCACGGACGGGATTATCGATCGCGCGCATCATCGCTGTCTGTACAGCCGCGTTGCTGCTGCGCACCGCGCCAGCAGCCCAACCACCTCCGCCGCCGCGATTCGATACGGAACTGAACCAACCGCCGCCCGCGCCGCCGCCCGCGGTTCGCGCCGCCGATGGCTCGCCCTACGTGGTCGCCTCGGTCCGCGCCCCGTCGAACGGCGCGCCGGGCTTCGCCCCGCAGATGCCCGGTCCAGCGTATGGCGGCCCGCCGCAAGGCATGTTCGGACCGCCACCCGCCCACGCGGCAGGCCCGGTCGATTGGAACGGCGGACAGGAATCGGCCGGACGATTTCCGGCCGCGAGCATGACACCAGGATACGGAGGACCGCCCACTGGCGGAGCCCCCTCTGCCGCACCTCCGTATGGCGCGGTCCCGTATGACGCGGTCCCGTATGGCGCGCCGCAGCGCGATGGGGGCGTATGGGCTCAAACGCCAAGCCAGCTCGGAACAACTGTCTCGCCGTCGACGTCGCCATCGTCCCCGTTCGGCGCACCGACGCTTGGACCGGCGGCGACGGGACCGCTGGAGGGCGAGCCGAGCTCGCCGAGCGTGCCCGAGGCCGAACAAGCGCCGTTGACGATCTTCAAGCCAAGCCAGATCATCGCCTGGGTTGGCGACCAGCCAATTCAAGTCGGCGATGTGATGCCGCTCGTCGAGCAGATCATTGCCCCGCACTTGGCGGAGATGGAGCCGCAGGTCGTCGAACAACAAAAGGCGGCGATCGAACAGCAGAAAGACAAATTGATGAAGCAGGCGCTGGACAGCGTGATCCAGACGAAGCTGCTGTACCTCGATTTCCTGCGGACCATCCCCGCGGACAAGAAAAAGGAGGTTCTGCCGAAGATCATGAGCCGCGCCGAGGAGCAGTTCGTCGAAAAGCAACTGCCCGAGGCGATGCAAAAGGCCAAAGTCGAGACGCGGGCCGAGCTCGAAGCCAAGCTGCGCGAGTTCGGATCGTCCATCCAGCGTCAGAAACAGGCTTTCGTCGAACGCGCGTTTGGCCAGTCCGTGCTGTCGCAAAAAGTGAATTACGAGCCGGAGATCACGCATCAAGCGATGCTCGACTACTATTACGCGCATCTTGCCGAGTACGAGATTTCCGCCCGCGCGCGATGGGAAAAGCTGAGCGTCCGCTTTGATCGCTTCGCCAACAAACAGCAAGCCTGGGCCGCGCTGGGCGAGATGGGCAACGAAGTTCTGCGCGGCGCCGCGCTGGGGGCGGTGGCCCAGCGGCGATCGCAGACGATCGACGCGCCCGAAGGCGGATACCACGACTGGACCAGCCAGGGCAGCTTGGCGTCCGACGTGCTCGATCAGGCGATCTTCAGCTTGCCCTTGGGCCGCTTGAGCGAGCGTATCGAGGATGCGGAGGGCTTTCACATCGTGCGGGTCATCGAACGAACCGAACCGACGCGCACCCCGTTCGAACAAGCCCAGGTCGACATCAAAGAGATCCTGCGCAAGGAACACGTCAAAGAGCAGGTCAATGCCTACGTGGCCAAGCTGAAGCAGGAAATCCCGGTCTGGAACTCGTTCGACGATCCGCCGCCCCAGACTGCCGCCGCCGCGTCCGCCGAGCGCCGCATGTAAGGCGGCCCGCAGCCGATCCGTGGCTGCGGCATCCCGCGTCAGATCAGCCCACCCTGCCGCCCACGCAGCGGCGCCGGTCGGCACGTCCGCCTGAACAGGCCTGAACGCAGCCCGGCCAGCCCACGCTACGGATCCGCGTCCTGGCGGACAAAAAACACGCGATCGATGTACACGGCAGTGACCTCGCCCGGCCGTTTGGGCGGCGCGGCCCACAAGTAGGTGTCCTTGGTCAGGACGTGCGCGCCCAGCTCGAAGACGCGATACTGGTCGCCCACCGCGTCCGAGACGGCGACGCTTCGGTGCGCCACGCCGCGTTTGGCGTCCGCGTCGTAAATGCCCATCGTCATGGCCGGGCCATCGGCAGCCCGCGCTTCGACGCGCGCACAGACGTACACTCGCCAGCGATCGGTCGAGACAAAATCGTCGCCCATCCGCAACTGGACCGCCCATTCATAGTGATCGCCCGGCATTCGCGCGGCCCGGCCGTCGGACGCCTGTGGGTCATCCACCAACTCGGCCCACCGGCCTTCGCCCGCCAGGTTGAACTGGTTGTCCTGAGCGTCGAACCAACGTTCGGGCGGCAGGTCGCGGCATTGTTCGGGCGGCGGCGCCGGCGGGCGAACGCGGCTGCGCAGCGTCGGTTCGTAATTCTCGAACGCCTGCCCCTCGCGATATTGGCCCACCTTCCACTGGCGGCACAAGCGGATGAAATCCTCGACCGCCGCTTGCGGATCGGACGGTCCCAGAAACTCGGCGTCACTCATCTGCGCCGCGCGTTTCAGCGCGTTGTACCGTTGCAGCCAGGCGTGATCCAAGGGCAACCGTTCGCGACGGACCCGTTCGGCCAGCACGGGGTCATCGGCCACGGCCTGCGCGGCCTGCTCGAACAACCGCGTGGCCTGATTCAGCCGGTCCAACTTGAGCCAGCCGGACGTGTCGTTCATAAAACATCGCAAGTAAACCCCGGACTGTTCGGCCCCGTCGTGAATCAGGTCCAGGTACGCCTGCAGGTGCGGCGCAGCCGGACCGTAATATCCCTCGAGGAACTCGCGGAACAGGGCCTGTGCGTCCCGCTGTGGCTGCCACAACAGGTGGGCGATCACCCAGGCGCGCATCCGGACAAAATCGCCTACCGAACTGCCCGCGTCACCCTGTTCAAACAGCCCGGTCACGTGGTGATCGACGAAGAATCGGATGTTGGGCGCCAACACCCGCAGGTTCGCGTGCGGGAGGATGTAATTGCTGAAGTTGGTCACATAATCCCAGATGAACAACTGGGGCGCGATCTTGCTCCAGCCTTCGATGTCTCGCTTGAACTTTTCGTTTTGCGGGCCATCGGCCAAGGTCTGGACGAACGAACACTCGATCGAGCACAGGCGGATGATGACGTTGTGACGCGGTTTGGTCACTCGCGGCGGTTCGCGCGTGTATTGATAGGCGAGTGTTTCGACCAGGACGTCCGGGAACTCGCGTTCGACGGACTCGGCCACCGCGTTCACAAATCGCAGCATCAGCCCGGACGGCGCGCCCTCTTCTTGCTCGACCGCCCGACATGCCTCGCACTCGCACCGGCCGTGCCAATCGTTCTGGCTGATCGAGACGAACTTGGCGCCCGGCGAGTTCCGTAGGTTTGCCAGCACGTTCTTCGTCAGCTCGCGCCGCATGGCGTCGTTCGTCAGACACAATTGGGCGTGCTCGGTCGTGCGCCGCCCGTTGATCTCGCTGTACCACTCTGGGTGCTCGGAAAAGTACTTCGCCGGCGGAAGCAGCGGATAGAACGTGTGTACGAACCCGCAGAACGACAGATGCCCGCCGTAGTTGTCCGAGATGCCATGAAAGTGACCATTCAGCTTCAGTCGGGCGGCCAACACGGGATCGAACGCGTCGCGATAGAAGGCTTCGCGGGACTGCAATTGCGGCGCATAGCCGACATTCTGCGGCTCGATCCGCAGCGTGGGTTTGTGCGGCAGGAGCGATTCGGTCGAGGTCCACCAGCGGCAGCCGACGATGTCTTCGAGGAACGTATAGACCGCGTACAGCGTGCCGCGCGCTCCCTGGCCGATCAAGATCAGATCGGGACCGCACGTGCGCACGACCACGCCATCGGCCCCCAGCGCAGCCGCGTCCAGCTCGGGCAGCAGCTCGGCCGTCCCTCGGCACTGGCCGACCAGAATCCGCTTTGTCTCGCGTTTCCCAGCGGCGGAGCCGGTCTGCGGACCAGGCTCTGACGTCGCCGGCTTGGCGTCCTGTTTCTCGCCATCGACCGCCTGGCCCTCGGCGATGATCGGCAGCCGTACACCGGTCACGGCCGCCAGATGCTCTTGTAGCTCGCGGGCCGCCGTCTGCTCGACGGCGGTCGCCGCGGCCGGGATGATGATCGTATACTCGCTATGGCCCGCATCGGCCAGCAACAGCTCGTCCGCGGCCCGTCCATCACCGCCCCACGCCGCGGCGATCGCGCCCAGCAGGGCAGCCCACAATCGAAAATGCGTCATCGTCCGCTTTCTCCTGTTCGAGGTTCATTCTGGACTCGCGGCGGGCGCCGGGCCAGCAAGGGCGTTTCAATCCGCATAGCGAATGCTCAGGACTTGAAATCGCAGCTTGCCCTTGGGCACGTCGATTTCAGCGACGTCGCCGACCTTCTTGCCCAACAAGCCTTGGCCGACGGGGCTGGAAATCAGATACCTACCGGCGTCATAATCCTCGTCGCCCTTGCCGACCAGCGTAAACTCCTCTTCCTCGTCAAAGTCCAAATCCTTGACGACCACGGTCGCTCCGAAGCCCACCTCGTCTTTGGGCAGCTTGTCAGGATCGACGATCGATGCGCGCGCCAGATCGCTTTTCATCTGGTTGATTTTGGCCTGCAACAAGCCCATCGCCTCGCGCTGCGCATGGTACTCGGCATTTTCGCTCAAGTCGCCTTCGGACCGAGCCTGCGCGATCTTGTCAGCGATCTCGGGCAACTCTTCGCGTTCCAGGCGATCGACTTCCGCCTTGCGGCGGTTGTACGCCTCGCGAGTCATCGGGACGTAGTCGGACATGATTTTTCCCTCGTAACAAAAAAGAACGACCTCCCGTTGAGGGGGGAGGCCGCTCGTAGTGACGCCGACTGGCAGCCTTCATTCTGCGCAATGGGCCAAGGCGTGTAAAGACGGAGATCGGCTGCCGAACGCGAAAACAAATCCTGAGAACATGCGCCCTATACGTCCTAACGCGGGCTAGCGCCCGCAACCCAAGAATCTGTTTGGCCGAAGGCCTCCGATTACCGTAGCCTGGGGCGACGCCCCAGGGCTGGCGCCGCGCGCGTGCCTCTTTTGGCCGAAGGCCATATTCATCCTGGCTGCGGCGATACGGTGATGTTGGCCTTCAGCCAACAC
>JAVYAJ010000131.1:0-29775 GCA_032229885.1 Candidatus Anammoximicrobium sp.
GCCAACACGGTTGTTATCATCTCTGACTCCTGGGGCGTTGCCCCAGGCTACGTTGGTGATGGCCTTCGGCCAACACGCTTCCTGTCGTCTGTGCTGAGCAAGAGTCATGCAATACCAATTCCACCTAATGCCTGTTAGTGCGGACAGCCCAATGGTGTGCTGTGCAGGCTGTGGTACAAGATGCGCGCGCCGTGCGCGCATGATACGAACTAAGACTGTAACCGTTGTTTTGCGACCTGATCTAGCGTCGCGAGCCCTCGTTTAAAAGGTTCGGTTGTCTATGGGCGGGCAAGGCTTTGGGTCCATTGCCAGTTGACGTCTGCTTTGTAAATGCCCGCGAAGACTCGTCGATCGTCCGTTAGATGGTCGGGCGAACCTCGTAACAAACAATCGGATGGGAGCGGCGTCGAGATTGACGTGTGACACCGCATCGTGCCTGCGTTTCGGCCGAGCGTGCGCAGCCAGCGTGAGCTCTTGCGGGCGGAGACGACCCCACGGCAGCCGGGCGTCAGCGCACTGTTCAGAATGAAATCGAATGGAAAATCGAAACAATCCGCGAAACGCCGCTACGAAACGGCACGTCCCGAGATCGACAGGGCGCGTCGCCACGCCGGCCATGGGGGGACTGGCAGTGAGCGAGCGGGATATTCGTTCGTCGATCGCGTCTTCGGTGCGCATCGCGGAGGTTCACGAGGCGTCCGTTCTGGACGAGATCTATGCATTTCGCGTCCGGGTATGGCGGGCGAGCGGTGGCGTGGCGTCCGATGCTTTTCCACGGGGACGGTGGCGCGACGGCGATGATAAGACGGCCCGGCACTGGATCGCGCGGGAACCCGGTGGGCGATTGGTGGCGGCCGCGCGGCTGACGCTCCACGCGACGCTGGCCGAAGTGCCCGAGGCTGAAGAATATCTGCGGTACGTTTCCTCTCTGGACGGTCCGATTGCGGCGCCGGCACGTTTTGTCGTGTGTCCTTCGATGCGAGGCGGCGGATTAGGGAGGCGTCTGCTAGCCATTCAAGACGAGACGGCAACATCGGCCGGCGCGCGATTCGCGGTATGTCAGGCTTCTCCCATGATGATCCGCCTGCTCGTGTCGCAAGGATGGCGACTCCTCGGGGTGGCAGCGACCGACCCCCGCTTTCCTGGCGTGCCCTTTCAAGTCGCCACACTTGATTTAGCCACCTCGCGGAGGGCTGCCGCATGAGTACTGTGCTTCGTATTAGGTGCAAAGGCGCCGCCACGTACTGGCCAACCAGGGCTCGGGATCGACGCATCAATCGTCGCTGGGCGACCGCGGACAAACGCTTTCTAATCGTGCGACACAGCGGCAAGCAGCCGTATCGCTTCTCGTTTCTGCTGAACTGGATCGAGCGCGAGTTTCCATCGATTCGTGCGCGAATCGAGCTGCGGCTGCTGCCATGCAGGATTTCTGATCTTTCCCCTTACGTATTACACGTGCCGTGGCTCCAAGATCCGGTCGCGGAATGGACGCCCCACGGATATCGACAGGCGATGGCGCTGGCGGCAAGATGCGAGCAGCAGAACATCCCGGTCCTAAATCGCGTCGATCGGGCTGCTCATTCAATCAAGTCGGAATGCGCGCGGCGAATCGCCTCGACCGGGATCCGCGTTCCCAGGATCGTCCCGATCCGGGACGTACGAGAATTCGCCGCGACGTTCGGGGGATTGTCGTTTCCCTTTCTGATCCGTGAAGATCGCGGACATGGAAGGCCGACCTATGTCGTGGAAAAACCCGCGGATCTGGCGCGCGTGCCGCTGGCCCGTTATGCGCATCCGATCGCTTCCGAGTTCATTGACGTTCGGGGCCCCGATGGGCTGTACCGCAAGTATCGGTATCTAGCCACGGGCCCGACTGGCGTCACACGACATTTGATGATTGGCAACCACTGGGAAGTGCGCCCCGAGAACCGAGTCAGCAACGCCGCGACACGCGACGAAGAGATCGCTTATCTGAAAGCGTCAGAACCGCATTGTGCCGCCCTCGAGCGCGCTCGCCGGGCGTTGGAGTTCGATGTTGCTGCATTTGACTACAGTTACGACCAGTCCGGGCGTCTCGTGGTCTGGGAAGCCAATCCTTACCCGGATCTAAGTTATCCCAAGAAGGCGGCTCAACAATATATGGTTCCGTATGTAAAGCGAAGTCTTGCTGCACTTGTGCGGTTGTATCTAAGCACGGCCGGCTTGTCGGTGCCGCCGAAGCTCGACGAAATGCTGAGCGGGCAGCCCGTGCGAGGAGACGCAGTTGGAGCTTCCGAGCATTAACGCCGCGTTTACCGACATGACGCCGATGAAAGCAAGCAATCCTCGGGTGTCGATCACGCCGGAGGAGATCATCCCGGATGGGCGCCGATGTCGTGACGCGGGCGCGACGATCGTCCACCTGCGCGCTCGCCAGGCCGACGGAAGCGTCACTTATCAGAGCAAGATCTCGCTTGGATCCAGGCAAATCCAAATGCCCACGTCCTGGCAGTGGATCGGAACGGCGGCCTATTCGATGGCCGGACTCATGTCGCCTCGCTGGGCCACGAAGCTCCGTTTCCATTCTCAGTGTTCGCTGCATTGCCGGCACAGGGGTCGATTCGATTTACGCAATGCGAGCCGTCCCTTCTGCGCCTGTTTCGCTCGTGTCGTCAGCCTGTGTCTCATTCACCGGGGGCCGACATCGCTGACAACCGCCATATTACTCAGTTCGGTGTAGCATCATGTTCGTCTCCGTAATCATCAGCACCTACAATTCACCCCAGTGGCTGGAGAAAGTGCTCTGGGGCTACGCAGTCCAGAGTTGGCGCGACTTTGAGATCGTCGTTGCCGATGACGGTTCGACCGCCGAGACGGCGCGCTTGCTCGCTCGAATGGGGCGCGAGACTGGCTTGGCGATTCGCCACGTGTGGCACGCGCACCAAGGTTTTCGCAAATGCACGATTCTAAATCGAGCGATCGTCGAGGCACGCAATCCCTACCTGGTGTTTACCGACGGTGACTGTATCCCGCATCGCGACTTTCTGACGCAGCATGTGAATCTCGCCAGGCCTGGGACGATGTTGTCCGGCGGTTGCATCCGTCTGCCGATGGACCTCAGCCAGAAGATCGCGCAAGCAGACATTGTTTCGGGCCGGATTGCGAGCGCCCGGTGGCTCCGGGCTTCGGGAATGCCCTTCACCCGCGGGTTGGCCGTGCTCGCGTGTGCACCGGCGATGCGTGCGGCATTGGACGCTGTCGCCACGACCCGCGCCTCTTTCAATGGCTGCAATTCATCGGCTTGGGCTGAAGATGTGCTGCGCGTCAACGGGTTCGACGAGCGGATGGGGTACGGTGGTCTCGACCGCGAGCTGGGCGAACGTCTGGCCAACGCCGGGATCCGGGGCAAACAGATTCGCTATCGCGTTCTCTGCCTGCACTTGGACCATGCGCGGGGCTATAAGCAGGCGGACATCCTCGCGAGCAACCTCGCCATCCGGCGACAGACCCGCCGAACCGCGAGCGTTTGGACGCCATACGGCATCCATCAAGATGCTCGACAAGCGACCACGGCTCACGTTGCTTGACGAGCGGGCTGGTCCTGTCCGGACCGTCGCCGGACTGCCGCCGGGCTAGGCGTAGACTCGTCCGCAACCGGAGACTGAGACATCGACGGGGGCACGCGGACAGCGCGCCGGTTCCATCCGCGGGTCGAGCCCGTATGCAACTTCCGTGTCTCGGCATGGTCCCCGCCCGCCTTGCTCGGCCCCATTTACGATACGGATTTTCCGCGAGATCAACGAACCTCCCGTCCACGACGGGCGGCTCGCGGCGGGGACTAGCGTAGCGTGTCTTCGTACAGCGGCAGATGGCGGTAGTAGACCTCGAGCGACAGGATGTTCAGGGTGGTTACGTACAGCCGGCCGGCTTGCGGGCCCCAACGGTCGGGGATCGCGCCGCGCGGATCCCAACTGCCGGCCAGCGGTCCCTGCTTGGCCTGCGTGTCGACCAACAGCGGGTGGAGCTGTTCGTTCCAGGCCTGCCAGTATTTGCCTCCCATGTGGAACATGACCTGGGTCGCATAGTACCAATAGTAGGTGTCGCGCTGGGGCGACGCCTGCGTGCCGAGCGCCGGAAGGTTGTCAGCCAGGTACTCGGCGCCGTGGATCATGTTTGGATTGTCGCGGCGCCAACCCAGATACAGCCGCATCAGCAGCCCGACGGCGGTCATGGTCTTGCTGGGCGCGCGACCGTGCATCTGTTGCGGGGTGTTGGGCGCGAATGGGTTGTAGCGGTACAAGTGCGGCTCGCGCGTCGACGCCTGGGCCTTGTCCAACCAGTCTCGGATGTTGGCATACGCCCGTTCGGGAACCGTCAGCCCGGCGAGTTCGCCGCTCTTGAGCGCCATCATCATCCAGCCGGTGACCGACGTGTCGCTGCCGACTTGCGGCGTATAGCGCCACCCGCCGCGTTCGGCTTGCTGTGCGGCGAGGATAAAGCTCAGCGCGCGTTGCGCCGGTTCGGCGAGGCTCGGATCTTGCGTCATGCCGTACGCTTCGCTCAGGGCCAGCGAGGCCAAGGCGTGGCTGTACAACCAACACGCCTGGTTGGATTGCTCGTCCATCGGCTGATACAGGTCGCCGTCGGCTTTCTGGCCACGAAGCAGGTATTCGATTCCGCCGCGCACGACGTCGGCATAACGGTGTTCACGGTGGTTATAGCCGGCGCCCTGGAAGGCCAGGACGGCCAGCGCGGTGGCGGCCGTATCGCTCACCTGCGTGACGGGCTCGCCGGGAATGCTCTGCAAGCTCCAACTGCCGTCGCCCAATTGTTGACGGGCCAAAAAGTCCAAGCCCAAATCGATGGTCTCTTCGGTCATCGGCGGGGGGCGGCCGACGCGGGGCCCCCAACCGCCGCCCGCCTCGCGGGCGCGCTGTCGAAACGACTCGGTAGGCACGATCGCCGCCGTGCTTGTCGCCGGCCGAGCGCTGGGCTCGCGGCGGACAAAGCGGGCGGCGTGCAACGAAACATGCACGCTGTCGTGCACCGCACGTCGCGTGTTCAGCCCGACGTCGACGGACGACCCTGACTCGAGCCCGCCGGGGCCTTCGACAGCCGTGATGTCGACGGCTACGCTGCCTTCCGTGGCCTGCCGCGACAAGTCCAGACGGTCGATCGCATCACCGGGACTGGCCGCGGATTGGCGATCCGAGTCCAGCGAGCCACGGCCAGCGGCGGCGAGCAAGGCGACTTCGACGCCGCCGCCCGGCGGTGTGGCTCGCTCGGCGCGCGGCCAGGGCGCCTGGACGTCGGTTGCCATGTCCAAGGCTGGCCCGTCCCCGGTGGCCGACGACGTGCGGCGGGTTCCGGCGGCCAACCCCGGACCGGACGCAATGGTGACATCGAGCGTTTCACGTCCGGCCATGGCGCCGATCGGACCGGAGGTTGGTGATGCGACGCGGCCGATAGGCAGGCTGTGCCCCGCGTCACCGCTGGCCGCCAAGGCGGGGCCTTCGTCGGCGCCGGCCGAATCCGGGGCGCCGGGCAGCGCGACGGCAGGCGCGACCTGGTCTGCCATCAAGCCGGGCCCGACCGCGGCGCGTTTGGGCAGCGCCGTGCCGCCGCCGGGCAACGGGTGGCCGGGCGAGCTTTCGGCGGTCTCGGCGTGTCGAGTGCGGTGCGCGGCCAACAATTCGCCCCCACCGGATGCAGAGGTTCGGGTGGGCGAGACACTGGCCTCGGATCCTCGCGCGGCGATTGCGGCCGCCTCCGCGACGCTGTCCGTGTCCGCCGGCTGGCCATCGCCGGGTGATGATGGGCCAGGCATCCCCCGAGACGGTTCGGCTCGCGCGACGCGGACCGGCGGCGCGTCGGGCGCCGGTTCGCCCGCCAAGCCGGTGGCGGGCGCGTCGGACGGCGTCCCGCTCGCCCCGCCCCCAGTGAATGCCGGATCCGTGGACGTAGCTCTCGCCAGCGTCGTATCGGCCGCATCCAACGACGGACCCGCGGCGTCCGAACCCGCGGCGCCGCGCCCCGATGGGACATCTGTCGCAGCGGCGGACAGGGCAACCGTCATTTCCCGTGGCAGAGCGCCCGGCGCGGACCGGCCGGCTCGCGCTAGTTGAGGTCCGCTGAGGGGCGATTCGCCGTGCGGGCGATCCACATCGGCGGTAGCCTGCGCCATGCTGGGGGCGGGGATCGCCTGAGCCTGACTCGCTTCGATCGCGCCAATCGCCGCCGCGTCTCCGGCGGCGCCCGACGCCGTCTCGGCTCGCGCGACCGCGCCCACCGCCGCGGCCGCCGGTTGGTCGCCACGGCTCGCGCCGGCGGATGCAGCCGACTGGTCCAATGGCGTTGCGGTGGTCGCGGCGTCGGGCGTCTGCGCCGTCCGCTCGGCGCGTGCCAACATCGAGGTCGGTGCGGCCTCGGACCCCGGATTCAGCGACGCGTTCGCCCCAGACGCGCGAGCGCCCAGCACCGGCGGCGCGGGCGTCGTCGCAGACGCGGCCGACGCGCCCATTGCTCCGGTGGCCGCCGGTTGGATCGCCGCCGCGGTGGCGGCGATTCGCGACACGTCGACGGCGTCCGCCGCGGGTGCTCCGGCCGCCGCAGGCCGCCCGCCGAGGAGCTCGTCCGCCGCGGCAAGCCCCTGGGCGGCCGAGTCCACGTCGAGCGCCGGACCGCGCGCGGTCCGCTGCGCCAGGCGTCGCCGACGCTCTTGTTCGTCCTCGTCACTGCCGCCGCCAGCCATCGCAGCGTCGGAAATCGCCTCAGCCAACTCGGCGCGGACCGGCGATGGTTGGTCGGGCGCGCGCGATTGGCTGGCCTCGGTCGGCGGCCCGATCTCGCCGCCCTGCGTCGGGCCACCGGACGCGGCGCTCAGACCGCCCGCATCCGTGCGGGCGATGGCCGTGGGCAGAATGTCAGCGGCGGGTTGCAGCGGCTGACCGCCGCCATCTTTCGTGGGCTCGGTAGGAACGCGGGCTGCGACGGGTGACGTCAAAGCGGCTCGAGGCGCTCCGCCGACGTGGCTTTGGCGGGCGATGCGAGGCACGTCCGTATCGAAGTTCAAAACCGGCTGACCGCCGCCGCTGCCCCGTCCGGTCTGGCCTTCGGATATTACGCGGCTGGGTCCGACGTCGATCTCGGTTCTGCCGACCGCGCCCGTGACCGGTCCCGTGGGCGCGCTCGCGTCGGCTCGGGCGAGCGAGGCGCTGGCGCTGGCTGCCAGCGATTCAGGCTGGTGCGAGCCGGCAGTCAGCACCAGTTGCGCATCGACCCGCGCCGGGACGCTGGCCGTCGGAACCGGACGTCCAGCGCTCGCACGGCGGACCAGGGCGGCTGATTGAGGCGACAGGGCTGAACCAGGTACGGCTTCCTGCATCGGTTGCGGACGAAGCGCGGCAGCCGAGACGATCAAGGCCGGGCTGTCGGCCGCGGGTCGAGCGCGGTCCAGGTTGCGACCCTGGCCGACGCCCGCCGTGCCCACAATGGCTTTGGACATAGCCAAACGGGCCGGCTCGGCCGAGGGATTGCCGACGCCCCGCGAGCTTTCGGCGATCGCTGGGCTCTCGATGTTTTCCGGCGACGCGGCGAGTGCCGCTCGAGTCGTCGCGCGGCTCGGCTGGCCGGTCGCCGGCGCGTGCGGGGCGATGCTCGGCGAGTCTGCGGACTGCAAGGGCCGGGCTCTGGGCCGCTCGATCTGCGTGGCCGTGCTCGACGACTGGACGTCCAACTGGGGCTGGCTATACGTGGCCGCCAAGTCAGGCGAAGCCTGTCGGGCTACTGTTGCGGCCGACGGCCGTGGCTGGTCGCTGGCCCCTTGGACGGCCGCCGTAGCCGCCGCGACGTCGGCGACGAGGTCGGTCAATCGCGGCGCGGCCGCCGAGTCGCGACGGGCGCTTGTCGAGGCCAACGGCGAGGCGGCGAGCGTCGGTGCACGTTCCCCGCGAGGTCGCCGTATCGAGGCTGGCGCGGCGCCGGTCAGCGATGGCGAATCGACAGCGGCGGGCGAGGGGATCGGCGCCGGGTTCGCGATCGGTTCGGACGCAACGGCCTGGCGTCCGGCGGCAACGGCGGTCGGGGTTGGCCTGGCGTCTGGCGTCGCGGCCGCGGCGCCCGTCGGCGCGGCGTCGGCCGCGGGCTGGACCGCCAATCGAGGCTCAGATACACGACGGTCGGGGATTGGGTTCGCCGGGGCCGAGGCGGTCGCCGAAGCAGGCCTGGATGAGGTTGCGGCAATCGCGCGATTGGCGGCAGGGCTGGCGGACGGTACGGAGTTCGACGTGACGGCGTCCGGCGACGCATCGACCGGTCTGGGCGCGGCGCTATGCGCATGACCGGGCGACTGTCTCGCGGTCGCAACCGCCAAGGCCGTGGGCTGAGGCTGCGGCGTATCGCCCGCCGCCGCGGCCTGCGAGGACGTGCCGCTGGGGGGCGCGGTCGAGCCGGTTTGCTCGGCGATTGCGGCCGCAAGCGTGCGCGATTCCGCCGTGCGGCCGAGCGGTGTCGCGGCGACCAGCGGTGGCTTCACGTCCGGAGCCGTGCCCGCGGCGGGCGCGGTGCGCGGCGACGGCTGGACGGCAAGATCGGGAACGGGCGCAGCAGGTTCGGCGGGCGTCGCGGGGACCTCGGTGACCGGGGTCTGCACGTCGTTGCGCGTCACCGCACTGGCCAGCGGACGAGACGTGGTGTCTGCCTGCGGGGGCGCCGTGGCGGGCGACTCGGCATTCGACTCGACGCGAGTCGCGGCGAGCGGATGAGCCGCCGCGGTTTGCCGCGGCGTCGGCGACGATGGCTGGGCCCCGGCCATCTGTGGCGCCGCGTCTGTCCTGTGTGAACGAGGCGTCGGATCCGCGGCGGGCGAGGTCGCCGCCGGAGCCGGCTCGGGCGGGCCGGCGCGCGTCGGCTCGGCCCTCGCCGCGCTCGCTGATGGGATCGTCACCGCCGCATCGGGCGTCGCGCGCGGCGCAGTCGTGGCGAGCGCCTCGATCTCTGCCGTGCTGGGCTGCGAGCGGACAGGTTGAACCTCGCTGGCCGCGGACTCCACCGCGGGCCGCAGTGTGGCTCGTGCGCGCTGATTCGCGACCGACGCGGGGGCCTGGGCCAGTTGCGGCTGTCGGGGACTCGGCGCCTGCCGGCGCTGCGGCTGCTGTGCGTCCGGCCGATCGACGTCGGGCGTCGGTTCCACCGGCTGCCGCGGCCGCGCGGGACTGGCGAGGGTTTGCTGCTGGGCTACGGTCGTTTGCGGCTGAAGTTGGTCGGGGCTCGTCCGTTTCGTCTGGGTCGGTTCGCCGGCCAGATCGACCTGAGTGCGCGGCAACTGGAGCGGTTGGACGATCTGACGCGGGAACGTCGGCGTCGCGGTCGATTCGGTCCGCGGCGCTTGAGGCGCGGCGCGGCGAGCCGTACTCACCGCAGGCTGGACGTTGGGGGTGGTTTGTTCGCGCGGAACCGCGTGCCGGGCGGCTAGCGATTCGGCGGCCTGATGTTCCACCGCGCTGTCTCGCGCCTGCGGACGCGATGTTGCCGACGGCGGTGAACGATGCTGGGCCGAGGCGGCCACGGCAGTGTTTGTCGAAGGCGTGCGAGACGGCGTCAGCCGCCGGCTGAGCCGCGAATCCTGTTCCGCCAGCCGCGGCGCCGGTGGTTCGGTGGCTGCCTGGCGGGCCGGCGTCGGGTGAGCCGTCTGGGGCGGCTCGGGTGCGGGCGTCGGCTGGGTCGGAGCGGGCGGCGCTTCCTGTTCGGGGTCGGGCTGCCGTTCGAGCGGTGCGGGATCGGGCTGCGGGTCCGGACTCTGCGTCGGGACGAGCCGGGCAAAATCGTCGCGGATACGGCTCTGCCGAACGGGCTCGACATACTCCGGCGCAGTCACGTCCGGCCGTTTTTTGGTCAGGTCTTGGCGAGTCAACAACGGGCTCGCGGCGCGGCCGAATACCTCAAGCTCGATCGAGACCACTAGCAGGATCAGATGGACGAGCAGGCCCAGCAACAACGCCAGTTGCATCGTGCGGCGAAAGGCGCGATTGTCGATCCGAGCCAAGGCCACGGCAGCGGCGACAACCACGACGGCGGTCGCGACCAGCCAGACCGTGGCGTTGGCGTAGAACGCGCTCGAACCAAACCCCAGATAGTGGGCAAACGTGCCCATCGTAAAGCCACCGAGGACCACGAGGGCGATGAGGACGGGCCAGAACTGCTCGTCGAAGGTCCGACCGCTGGGCGGCTTCGACTTGCGGACGACGCGGCGGATTTTAGCCATCGGCGTGGTCTCTCCTCAATGATCATCACCCGACGTGGTCAGCCGATAGTCGGAAATGCCGGCCTGGTTGCAGGCATTCATCACGAACACGGCGGCGTCCAGTTGAACTCGCTTGTCGGCTCGAATCACAACCGACTGGTGGGCTGGGTTGTTGATCGCCGCCTGGCGCAGAAGCTGGCTCACCTCGTCGCCGCTGACGACGCGGCCCTGGACGTAGAATTGGCCTTGGTGGTCGATGTTCACGAACAACTCGCGCGGCTGAGCCATCAGCGGCCGAGCCTCGCTGGCCGCCGGCAGCATCACATCCAACTCGCGGTCCTCGGCCGCGAACCGCGTCGCCACCAGAAAGAACAACAGCAGTTGGAACACGACGTCGATCAACGGCGTCAGGTTCAAGACGCTCAGAGCGTGACCCTTCTTGATGTGGACGGCCATGCCAGGACTCGGTTCATTCGAGGAATAAAGCGTGTGGCAAGCCCCGTGCCGGGGCCGGTCGCCAACCTTCGCCGACGCTCGGCAAAACCGCTTTGACCGTTCATCGCCCGCCGTCAGCGGCTTTAACGCTCGGCGTTCACATCGCCACCATCGCGGTTGTCGAAGCCTTTACGAATATACGAAAATCGCTTGTCTCGCCTGCCCGGCGGGAACTCCGCGGGGCGCGAGAGATCTCGCCTGCCCGGCGCGATCTGCCCGGCGCGATCTGGCCGGCGCGACCTGGCCGGCGCGACCTGGCCGTGCCGCCCGCTGTGTCTTGCCAATCGTGTCCGCTGCGCCCGCCGGACCGGATCTGCTTTCGGCAGGCGTCATGTTCGTTGGGACCCTGACGCTGGGGCCGTCGCCTCTGGCGCGGGGTCGGACGCTGCGACGTTGTTTGCCGGCCGATGCCCAAAGCGGACACGTCCTTCGTACCGTTCGACCAGCGGCATCATGTTGAACAATAGCTCGTCGATCTCGTGGAAGACGGCGATGATCCGCGTCTCGTAAAAGTGGGCAAACACGGCGGACGGGATAGCGACCATCAGGCCGGCCAGTGTCGTAACCAGGGCTACATAGATCCCCTGGGCCAACTGCGTAGCGCGATCCTGACCGGGATTCAGCAGGGTGGTCTGGTAAAAGGCCAGGATCATCCCCCAAACCGTGCCCAGCAGGCCCAGCAGCGGCGCCACACCCGCGCACAAATTCAGCCAACGGACATTGGCATAGGCGCGGTCGGCCTCGCGTCCAGCGGCTCCGGCGACCGCGTGCTCGACCTCGGCATGCGGACGCCCTACTTTGACCAACATCGCGCGGATCACCGACGACGCCGCGCAGGGGAATTGCTGGCACAGGCGGTAGACCTGCCTTGGATCAAAGCTGGCCTGCCCTCCACCGAGCTGGCCGAGTTGTGAAACCAATTCCTCGGGCATCATCCGGCTGCGACGCAGGGCCAGTCCGCGTTCGATGGCAAACGTGACCATCAGCAGCGATAGACCCAGGATTGGAACCATCCACCAACCACCCGCCACGGCCAGCGAAAAGGCATTCTCGATGTCGAACAAGCCCTTGGGCGGCGTCACCGCGGTAGGCGGCGCCGCCGGCGGAGCGTCGGCGGCGAGCGTGTCGTCGATGGCGGCCGGCGCGGCGCTCGGGCCGCCCGGCTCGTCGCTGTCCGGTTGCCCCCAAACCGGCGACCGAAACACGAGCAAGACAGTCATCATCAAGACCGCCAGCCCGAACAGTCGGCGCCTGAACGGGGAACGAGGATCGAATTCCGAGTGCATGGGCATTCCTCAGTGGGTTCGGTCGCGGACAGGATATCGAGCTGATCGCGCAGGCCATCGCGCACCCGCCGGGCAACGTTCCGAGCTCGACGTTGGTCACGCCGCATGGCCTTCGCCGTGTCGGGCCGCGTCGGTCTGCACGGGTCATCTTGCACGATGATCTTGCGCGGGTGATCGCGCGGCGCCGATCTAGTGCTACGGGGCGCGGGATCACCGAATTGCCAAGCCTGTCGCGGGCGGGCCGGTTCGAACCGCGCGCAGGCATTACTGCTTGGCGAGATCTTCCAGCCGCTTCTTAGCCTGGCCGGCCAGCTCGTCCCGCGGATGCTTGTCGATGACGTATTGGTAAGCCTGTCGTGCCTGACTGTGCAGCTCGGCGCGCGCCGCTCCGCTCGCCTTGGCGATCTGCACCTCGGCACAGCGTCCCGCTTCGAAGCCGGCCTTGGCCTGCCACCGTTTGATCTCCGCCGTCGCCGCGTCGGCGCCGTATCCGAACATCACGCGCTGGAAATGACGCACCGCTTCGGCAAAATCCTGGCGGCCGAAGGCCAACTCGCCGATCATAAAGCGCGCGCGGGCCCCGGCCTCGGACCGGGACCGCTCGGCCGCTTTCTCATAGTCTGACACGGCCTGCGCTTCTTGACCAGAGTTCTGCCTGGCCCGTCCCAATTCACAGTAGGCCTCGGCCAGATAGGGCGAGTCCGGATATTTTTCGGGGATTTGGCTCAGCAGACCAATGGCTTGTTCCCATTTCTCGCCCTGCAAGGCGCTCTGGCCCCCATGCAGCAGGGCCAGCGTCTGGCTCAACGGCGAGGCCAATTTGGCATCTTGGGTCGCGAGATACGCGGGCAGGGCCTCGTCGTATTTTTCCAGGCGGAACAGGCATTCCGCTTTCATGAACAGGGCGTCGGCGGCCAACGGACCGGCGGCCGTCTGCGCGGCGCTCAGTTCGGTAAATTGGTTCAGGGCGGGCTGGAACTGTCCGGCCTGGAACAGCGACCAGCCGAGTTTGTACACGGCCTTGTCCCGCAGTTCTCCCGCTGCGCTGCGCTCTTTCGCCGCGCTGTACGCCTGGGCGGCCTCGGCGTATTGTTCCTGCTCGTAACGTGACTCGCCGACGTGAAAGTTCGCCTCGGCGGCCAGCGGGCTGTCCGGATGTTTGGCTGCCAAGTCGGCGAACGCCGCGGTCGCGTCGGCCTTGTTGGCGCCGTCCGCCCCGGACTTGTACGCCCAGGCCAATTCGTAGGTCACCTTGTCCGCGGCCGCATATTCGGGGTTGGCCGTCAACAGCGCTCGAAACGTCTCGACAGCCTTGCCAAACTTCTGGCCGGCCACCTCGGCCAGCCCACGTTCGTACAACGCGTCCGACTTGTTCGGCTCGGTCGGCTGGCTGCCCAGATAGCGATCCAACTCCTGGATAGCCTCGTCGTACTGGCCCGCCTGGCGGAGGCTCATGCCCAGCGCCAGGTGCGTCTCGGCGATCAAGGCGTGGTCTGGGTGCTGCTTGAGAATCTCGCGAAACGACGCGACCGCGTCCGGATACATCTTGCTCTTCAATTGGGCCCAGCCCCGGCCGTACAAGGCATAGGGGGCGAACGACGACGTCGCATCGGCCGTCAGCGCGGCGCTATACTGGGCGATCGCGGTCGGAAAATCGCCGGCCGCGTAGGCGAACTCGCCGTACCGATAGTGCGCCTGGTCCGCGAGGCGACTGTGCGGAAAATCGGCGATCAGTTTGGCCAGCGTTTCGATCGCGGGGGCGGTCTTGCCCTGTCGGTGCTGGGCGCGCGCCAAAAACAGCAGCGTCTCGTCCATCTGCTTCCACGTCGGGTTCGCCTTGACGACGCCCTCCAACGCCTCGACGGCGCCGTCGAACTGGTCGAGATAGAATCGGCTGACGCCTAGAATGAACTGGGCCTGAGCCTGGTTGTCGGCGCTCCGCAACGTGGCGGCCAGCGGTTCGACGATCGCGGCCGCGTCAGCGTATTTTTTCTGCAGATAAACGGCCAGCGCGCGGCGCACCTGCCAGGTCTCGCGGTCAGGATGGTCCGGCGCGGATTCGACCAACGAGGCGTATAGGGCGGCGGCTTGGTCATACTCGCCGCGCTGCAGGCGACACTCGGCGGCCACGTACTTGACATCCGGCGTCAACGGCCGATCCGGATACGCTTTCAGAAAGGCCTCGGCGTGCTTCAAGCCGTCGTCGTATCGGCCGAGTTCCATGGCGCCAAAGGCCGCGTTGTATAACGCTTGGGCTGCCAGTTCGTGCTGGGGATGTTCGGTGGCGATCCGCAGATACCGCGCGAGCGCGTCCGGTTTGGTGTCGGCCGACTGGTTCACGGCGTCGGCAAGGTCCATCTCCAGGTGCGCGGCAAAGGCGTCTTCGCCGGCGGTCGGCAAGATCTGCTTGGCAAGGTCGATGGCCGCCGCGGGCTTCTGGTCGCGCAGATGGATGCGGCACAGCCAATGAGCGGCTTCGACACGTCCGGGCGCGGCGCCTTCGAGCGCCGCCTGGAACCACTTGGCCGCCTCGGCAAACTGGTCGGCTCGATAAAAGCAACGTCCGGCCGAGAGCGCGGCGTCGACGACATATTCGGAATTCGCAAAGTCCTTCGCGAGCCGCGCGTACAACGCGCCGGCCTCGGCGAATTTGTCCAGCTTGGACAAGCAGAAGGCTTGGCGGCTGAGCGCCGCGTCGACGGGCGAAAAGCCGCTCAGGGCCGCGAGCTCGCCGTATAGCTTCTCGGCGGTCGCAAAGTCGCCGGCCATCACGACCGTCTCGGCGTTGCGCAGCCGGATCTCGTTGGCCAGTTCGTGTTTTGGAAACTCTTTCAGGAATTGCTCGAACGTTTTGCCCGCCGCTTCGTGCTGACCGAGTTCTTGCTGAGTCACGCCTAGGGCATACAGGACATCGACGCGCAGAGAACTCTGCGGAAACCTCTTGACCAACTGGGCGTAGGCCGCGGCAGCCTCTTTTTTCTTGCCCAAATTGTACAGCGATTCTCCGGCGTAAAACAGCGCCTGTTCGACATTCTTGCCGTCCGGAAACTTCTGGACCAGCTCGGAAAACGTGTCCGCGGCCGCCGCGTAGGCGCCCTCGACTTGCTGGCCGCCGAGCGAATACTGGCACCAACCGAGATTCAAATAGGCGTCCTCAACGAGTTCACAATCCGGGTGTTGCTTGACGACCGCTTGAAACGCCGCGGCCGCTTTATCGAGCTGTTTGAGCTGCAGATAGCAGACGCCCGCGTAATGCTGCGCTTTCGGCGCCAGGGGATCTTTCGGAAACCGGGCGAGAAACTTTGCCCACTCGTCGGCAGCCAGACCAAATGCGCCGTTGTTCTGAAAGCTGGCCGCATCGGAATAGATGTTCTGCGCCTCTTGTGCACGGTCCGTGTTCGTTGGTTCTTTGGCCGGCTCGGCGCAAATCGCGGATCCCACGTAGATCCAGGTTGCCAGCAGCCAGAAAACAACAAGCGAGATCCCATTCTGCAATCGGCTACGTGCCATGTTTTGCCCCTCGTTGCCTGATCGGCGATCGGTGCGCACCGGGCAGACAGCCCCTACGCACGGGCCGGCGACCGCGGTCGATCCGTCTCAAATCCGTTTCTCGTACGTCTGCATCGCCCCGCCACCGCACGTTGTGGCGCGGGCGACCGGCCAACTCAGTGAAGTGTAACGCGTCGCGGGAAATTCGGGAAGATATCGGCCAAAACGAGCGCCCTCGCCGATGGCCGCGTCTCAGGCGGCGCACCGCTCGAAATCGGAGTTCGCGGAGCGCCCTCTACGAGCCTGTTCGAAATATCTAAAAATGCCACAAGAGAGCTGTACTGATGACGATCTCGCTGGCACAAGCTCTTGTGGGTCGAGCCCAAGCTACGGACGGGCTCCTACGGTGCGGTCTCGGATCCTGAGGCGGACTCCGAGAGGACCCCACCAGCAACAGGCACTGCCCGGGCGACAAGCGCAGCACGTGCTGGCCGTCCGTGTCCGGGGTGATTCGCTCGATGTGCGCGGTGCTCGGATCGAGTCGCATCCACGCGCTCGGCGGCAACCCGCGCAGGCTTCCGGCGTAGGCGTCGCGCCCGACGTTGGCCAGGACCAGGATCTGGCGGCCATCGCGAGAGAACGCGCCCAAGGCGATCGAATCGGCGGCGGGAGAAATTCGGACGGCCGGCTGCAGGTCGGCGAGCAGGTCGGTTTTCGCGTTTTCCGAGTCGCTCGCGGTCCCGCGCACCACGCGTCCACCGGCTTGCTCGCAGCGCTGCACCATCGCGGCGACCGGCGGCGGCAATTCGACGCCGAACGGCAGCACCAGCGAATCGAACTCGTCTCGGCCAATCCGCAGGCGCCCGTCGGCGCGGACCTCGGCTTCGGCCAGCAAATCGTGATCGACCAGGACAAAGGGGATTTGCGATCGTTGCAACGCGCGTCCTAGTCGCAGGAACGAGTGGACGATCTGTTGGACAGGCACCGACTGGGAATCAAGTCGCAGCGGCCCGGCGACCGGCAGGTAGTCTGCCCACAAATCGTAGATCGGATAATACAGCAAGACGCGGCGATCGAAACGCGCCGTGCGGAGGATCGCGTTCAACCTTCCCACATAGTCGCCGTACGCGCGATACGCGTCGGGCGGCCGATCCTCGGGGCGATAGTACAACGTAAAGTCGGTGACGCCCCAAGCCGCTTGCCAGGCCGCGGCCGCCTGCATGTCCGTCAAGGTCGCCGGGCCGTGTCCCGACATCTTCTGGCTAAAATCGCTGATCTCGGTCATCACGCGCCGCCCGCCGCTCAACTGGGCGGCCGAACTGGGCAAGGCCGCGGTCAACCAACCAGAATGAACCACGGTCTGCGGATCCGAGCTCAGCATGTCCAGGCCCGGAATTTCCATTCGCATCAAGGCCCGCAGGGCGTTTCCTTCGAGCGGGACCTGGTGCAGGATGCTCTCCTCGTGCAGCGTGTGACCCGAGGCGGCCACGCGATGTGCGCGACACCAGCTCTGAATGGCGCCGAAATAACGGTCCGCGATCAAACCGGAGATCAACTGCCAGAACTGGCGTCGGACGCGGCGGTCGGCTTCGGTCTCGCCAGTGAACAGGCTGCGGCGGTGCGGAATCAAGTCCTGGCCGTAGCGCTCGCGATACCGCGCAGGCAGATCATAGGACCAAGGGACGCTGGCCAGCGGCTTGACGCCCGGATCGATCGGATCGACCACGGGGACTCGGCTGCGCGCGGGCTCGGGAATCTGTCCCAAGTCGACCGCCATCAGCGAAGGCTCGTCGGTAAAGGTGGCTTGGATCGTCGAGCCGAAGTGGGGTTCGAGCCGCTGCCAATAGGCGTCGTGCGTGAGCTGGATGAAGCAGGCGGTGGCTCGATCGTCGATCAGGTTTGGATAGCGTCGCGCCGCGTGATAGTTGTTGCTGGCGTGGGTGTGCTCGTACGCAGCGCGGATTTCAAACGGCTCGTTCGCCGTCGGGTCGTACGTCAGCTCGACGGCTTCGAACCGCGGATCGTGCGCCAGCACCAGACCACCCGCGGCGCCGCTGGGGTAGCCTTTTTCGTCGTACAGCCACACGATCAGCCCCAACTGGTGACACGCCTCGACGCCCTTGACCAGCGTCTGCCAATGTGTTTCCGAACGCAGGTACTCGTCGAACGCGGCATTGCAGACGATGCCGCCCAGTCCCAGGTCGTGATAATACTGCATGCCTTCGACGCTGGCTCGCGAGGGGGGAATCCCATGCACGATCTGCAGCGGCCGATGCCCGGCGGCCGGCGCGTCCCAGTCCGCTTGCCATGCGGCCGGCAGCGTCTGGGCCGCGACTCGCGTCGTCTCGTACGCGTGATCGAGCCCCACGAGCATGATGAAACCGATGACCAAACTCGTAGAACGCCACATCGCTAACGCTCCTCCGTGCGCGCTGTCATCCGAGGCCGCTTTCGCCGGCTCGCGCCGCCGGACGCGAGCCAACGGCGAGACTCGAGTTGGGGAATGAAAGACGCAGGTCATATCCGCGAGGCGTCGTCAGGAACGTTCGGCGCTTGTTTCCTCGGTGGGTTCGGCTCGCGGGCGTCGTACCGCGACCACAACATATTGTAGCCCCGAGTAGATCGTGGACAGCACGGCCAGCCAGACGACCACGGGCAGCAAGCGAGACAGCCAGGCGGGCGGCAAGAGCGACAACAGCCAGTCCGGCGCCGAGCCGCCGGCGTACATCAGCGCGCCCAAGCCGAACCCGCCAGCCGCGCACTGGAGAACCATCTTTATCTTGCCTGCGAACTTGGCGGAAAAATCGCCGCCCTGCTGCTCGATGAAGCTCCGCAGCGCTGTGACAAGCAATTCGCGCCCAACCACCACCACGGTCATCCACGGAGCGATCCCGGAATCTTTTTCCGCGGCCAGAAAGATGAACAACCCGCACACGATGATCTTGTCCACGAACGGGTCGAGAATACGCCCCAGTTGGGTGACTTGGTTGAACCGTCGCGCCCAATAACCGTCGACCCAATCCGTCGAAGCGGCGACGCCGAATACGATCAGAGCGGAAAAATACCAGCCGAGAGGCACGAGCACGAACACGACGATCGACAGCGCCAAACGGGCCAGCGTCAACACATTGGGAATGTTCCATGCGCCTCGCAACACGCTCGCTCCTCTCTTGTCCGCTCGAGAATTCCGTTCATCCCGTTTTGCGAGGCCAGCTCGAGTCCGGCCGCGCTGCGATGGGCCGCGCCCGACCGAGATCGGGACCGGTAGGCGGGCTCTCACGCCGTCGCCAACGCGCCGCCGTGGGCGGAACACGGGCCCGATGCGGCAGGCCGAAGGCGGCCGCATCCCCCGCCGGCGGAGAGGTCGCCAAAGCGACCGTGTCCCGGCCCGAATGCGTCGCCAGTAACCTCATGTTGTCTGAGGTCACTGTATAGTGTAGACGGATCGTGGCGGGCAGCGAAGAGCGGCGGCGAAATCGGGGGTGGTCGCCGATGGCCCGACGGACGTTGGCTGGGCTGCGTCATCAGCCTTTGGCAGCGTCCAGATCTCGTCCCTGGCCGATGTTTTGGCCGAGCGTCACCAACAGCCGGCGCTCGAGAATCGGGGCGTCCAGCTCCACGTCTCTGTCGGTGATCCGGTGGACTTTGACGGTCACTTCACCGATTTGAAACTCTTCTCCCTCGCTCAGCTTGAGCAATCTGCCCTCGGTCCGCAGGCTGATCCACACCAAACGTTTGCCATCCGCTTCGGTGATCGCCGTGACGTACGCAAACTTGGCCAAGTTAAAGCTCGGTTTGCTCACGGCGACCACCGGCGCCGGAGGCGCCTCGGGCGGCTTTTCGTCGATCCGGATGTCGACCGTCCGCTGGGCCGTCTGAGGTGGAAAGCCATCATCCGTGGCGGCCACGACGACTCGATAGGTTCCGGGCTTGGCGGCCGTCCAGCGGAATGTTCCGCTGCGAGCGTCGAGCGTGGCGCCTTCGGGCGCGGCGCCATCGAGTCGATAGCTGACTTGATCCAATTTGTCGGGATCTTGGGCCCGAACCGTGAACGAAACCGTCTCGCCGACGTGGGCGACCTGCTCGCGAAGCGCCTCGATCACAGGCGCCTTGTTCGCCGGGCCAAGCAGATTTCGCTGGAGGATGACTTCGAGATAGGCATCCCGATCACCGTAGACCAGTTGCCGCTGCTGATCGTTCAATTTGTCCATGCTGTCGGCGGTCGTCAGGGACACGGCCTCGATGGCAAGCGAAAGATCGAGCTCGCGGGTTCCCGGCACGCGTTTGACGTGCAGCCGCCGGATACGATGCAGGAGATCCGCGGAATAGAACTGGTGCAGAAACGACACCAAGCGGGGCAAATCGCCGCGGCCGCTCACTTGCGATCCCAGCACGTAGTACACATCTTTCTCGTTGCGCATCGGCAGCACGTTCACCTGCGTGTCCTTCAGCCCGACTTCCTTGACCACGCTCAAGAGCCAGGTCTGATACAGCGAGCTGGCGGCCTCGAGATCGGCCGGCAGCGAGCGGCGCTGGTAATCCTGCAACCGATCGGAGGCGGCTATGCTCAGCCGCACCGTATGGGTCTTGGTGCGGACGGACTTTTCCAGGCTGGCGATCTGAGCTCGCCGCGCGCGGAGGGCGTCGTTCAGCTTGCGAGCTCCGAACAGACCGCCCCCCAAGACCAGACACAAGCCGACGATCAAGGCGAGGTTGCGTTCGCGCTTACTCATGGGCCGCCTCCTCGGGACCGGTGGCTTGCACGGTGATCCGTTCTTTGAACTGCCAGCGATATTCAGGCTGGCGCTCGTCAAAGGTCGTCCCGCTGCCCGTCACCTGATGCTGTCGATCTCGCAAGCGAGACTCCATCTGCTCGATGATCGAGGGGTCGCGGACGTACCCCTCGACGTACATCTGCCCTCCTCCTTCGGGGCGGGTTGTCAAGGTGAGCGTGTCGACCAGACTGTCGTCCGCCGACGGAAATTTCTTGGCCAGAGTATAGAGTTCATCGAGCCAATCGACGCCGCCGATGGCGAATGCGTCGATCAGCTCGACTTCGGCCTGCAGCTTGGCCGCGGTCTTCAACGAGGCGTCCAAATTTTGACTTTCAGCCTGCAACCGCGCCGACTGCTGGGCGTACGCGCGAAGCTGCCAGGCGGCCATGGCGCCGACGATCAACAACAGCGCGGCCGCGGCGGCGCCGATCACGGCATAGCGACGACCACGATTGACCGGCGCCGGCCGTTGCCGTGGCTTGAGGAAGTCGATTCCGTGCCGCCGTTGCTCGGCTTCGTCGTAGACCATTCCCAACAACGCCGCAAAGCGGCCGCTCGGCTCCTGCACGCTCTGCCGCGCCGCCGCCGACAGTCGCGCCACCGCCAGCGGATCGAACGTCTCGACTTCCAGGCTCAACTGCTCGCGCAAGATCTCCGGCAGATCGCCCAACTCGGACTGCCCACCCAAGAGGGTCACCGCTTGGACACCGTGATCCCCCAATTGGTTGTGTGCGGCCGCCAGCGTGCGACGAATCTCGCCAACCAGCGCGGCGGCCCGATCGTCCGTCGGCAAGCGGACCGAGCGCAGCAAGAACGCTTGGCCGGCGGCGACCACCGTCAGCTCGGCCTCGTCAGCGAACAGCTCGACCATCAGCCGACAACGGTCCGCTTGCGTGAACCGCCCGCAGAACGAAGCGGCCGCAAAAGGCCGCAGGACCAAGCTGGTGGGCGGCGACTCGAACAGCGCGCCCACGCGCCGCGCCTCGTCCACAATGCCGGGTGGGATCGCCGCCGCCAGCACCTGCACTTGCTGAGGATCGGTCGATCGAAGCCGGGTGAAGTCCAGCGGCCAGTCCTCGCCCAGCGACGTGAACTGGCGAAGCGCCTGAAACCGAATCAGATCGGGCAGTTCGTCGTCCGGCACGAGCGGCGCCTGCAACACGCGCAGCTCGGCTTTGGCCCGCGGCAGGGCAACCAGCGTCTGGCAACGCCCGATGTCCCGCTCGCGACAGGCGGCCGCCAGCCGCGCCCCCACCTCGTCGCAGAAAACCTCGCCCGCCGCTTCGTTCGCGGCTGTTTCCGAGGTTTCTCGCGCGGTGTCCGACAGCGGAATCGCGAAGATCTGCTCGATTTCGACCGCCTTGCCGGTCGTTCGAGCCACCACCGCTCGCGCTTCGCGGGCGTCCCATTCAAAAGCTAATAGTGTGGGCATAACTGTCTTCGCTGGACCGTGATCTCGTGCCAATCCGCTGCATCGCCGGCCGTCGGGCCAAGGCGCGCCCCGACCGCGCGTCGCCCCGGTCGAGCTCGCCGCTCGGGGGGCCATTCGCCGCACGGGCTGGGTCGCCCGACCGCGGCGGCCGAAGCCGAGCGGCGTCGCGCTGCCAGCCGCGTGCTTTAGGGGGAGAACGTCCCGCCCGAACCGCTGCCAGCGCCTAGGGCATCTAAAGTGTAGCCTCTGCCGAGGTGGCTGATGTTCCTCCACAATAATACGCCGGGCGGCTGTTGTGCAGTGTCTAAAACCACTTCCAGACGCGCCGCTGCCCGGCCATCGTCGTAATAACCGATCACTTGCGCACGGAACGCAGCGCCGCCAGCACAGACGAAAGGCATCAGAGTCCGCATTTCGTCCAGCGTGACCAAGCCCTGGGTCAGCAGCCATGTCTCGTGCCGCTGCTCGGGGGCGTCCGCCGCCGCGTCGGGCGAGCGTTGCGCAAGTATCTGTTCCACGATTTCATCGGTCATGCCGGGAATGCCGGCTAGAATGGCGCGCGGCGCCTGATTGATGTTGACTCGCCCAGGGATCGTAGTCGCCGGTACGATCGTGACGTGGTCCATCAACTGCGGCAGATAGGCGCTCATCGACGTCAGATCTTCGGCAAAGGGCGAGTTCAAGACGGTGGGCTGGTCCGCGCCCTTGAATTGAACCCGGGTTTTCTTGCCGATCAGGTCCAGCACCTGCGTGAGTTTCGCTTGACCCGGCTGGCCGAGGTCCAGATCGCCGCTCGAGTACGCCTCGCCGGCCTCGTCGCCCGTGTACTCGCCGTTCTGCCGATAGGCCACGATGAACAAGGCCCAATCCGCGGGAAAGACCTCGACCAGTGTGTCGTACAAGGTCTGCAGATCGTCGTCGTTCAAGTTGATTCGCGGCAGCCCCTCGGAGGTGACGTTGTTCTCTTTGCTGTACACGGTGAACATGCTCGCCCACCCGGCGACCGGCGTCTGGCTGTCCGCCAGCACGGCCCCGGCTTGGTCGAGTTCCCCCGGATCGAGCGCGCCGTTGCGGTTCACATCGGCTCCGAACAGCAGTTGCGGGGTGACGTCGCGAACCAACAACAGCTCTTCGACGGTCTCCAACTGACCATTCTTGGGGATGTACGGAGGACTCAGCCCGGCGTAATAATCGGCCTCGGCCCCGAACTCGCGCGGCTCGTCGCCTTCGTCCAGCCAGTCCAGGATCGCGTCCGCGATCTCGACGGTCATCCCCGGCAAAGCCATCAGCAGATCGCGGCCGGCGGTGTCCTGCCCCAACGACTTGGCGCGAGCCTCGACGGCGATCAGGGTGTTCAAGTTGAGGCGGGCCGATTCGTCCTCGAGCCCATAGCGAACACCGCTCGGCACGCCGTCCGAATCCAGCGCCGGGGCGAGCACGGTAAAACGGCCCACGTCGTCGCTGTCCGCTTCCTGAACGACGATCCGGCCTTGGAATTGAGCCGGGTTGTCGTACAGCCCGCCAGCCTCGTCCCAGGCCTGGGCGCCGGACATCAGCAGGGCACGCAGATCGGCGACTCCCGAGGCTGCCAACGAGTAGGCCTGGATCTGGCGACCGGCCATGTGCGTCACTTCGTTCTCCGACAGCATCACCTCGTTGAAGGCGTACGCGGCCAACGATAGGACCGCCACCACAACCAGGACAATGATCAAGACCGCGGCGCGGCGGCGCGGCACACGGACGCCTGGCGCCACGCAACGCGGACCGCGGCGACGTTCACTCGGCCCCGGTGCGCCGTGCGCACGGCGCGCCAAAGGCAAGGCGGTGGCCCGTTGCGCAGTCATGGCGCGAATCCCCCATCGATCATCGTCGACGAACTGTCTGACAGCGGCTTGGCGACGGGCAGGTGAACGACGAGACGGTAGAGAAACAGGTTTTCATTCTGACTCGGCGCGGACAACTGGCGGACATCCGCCACATCCAGAGCCGCGAGATCTCGCCCCACGGTCGGATCGATCCCGATCGTAATCTCGATCGCCGCGGGCAGTCCGCCCATCTCTTGCGAATCCCATTGGCTGTACCAACCGGAGCCATCGAAGTAGCGGAACTCGAGATACGTCACCTCTGGCGCCAGCAACTGGCCGGGATTCGCGGACGCGTCCAGGTCGCCATTTTGTCCCGAATCGGCGGCCGCCGCCCGATCCAGCTCGCGCCGCACCAAGCCCGTCGCCGTGCTGTCCGACCCGAATGCGCCCGCGGAGGATGTCCCAGCCCCGGAAACGGCGCCCTCGGTTCGCAAAAAATACGCGACGGTCTTCACGTCGCTGGGAACACTCGGTGCGCCGCTCTGGTCCGGCGTCACCGACATCGACGCGTACTGATCGACTCGAGGCAGCCGGCTGCAATCGACCTGAAGCTCGGATTCATTGCCGTACACGCCGGGGACGCTGGCCGGAGCCAAGGTATTCTGGATATCGAGCGTCTGGCCGGTCAGTCCCGCCTCCGAGCCGGCGTCTGCTAGGTTGCCCAGTTGACGTGATGCGGCCAACGGAGCCGCTGCGCGGTCGCTCTCGCCAGCGTCCGCCGTGGAATCACCCGCGTCGTTGGCGCCGCCCGCCGAGCTCGGGTTCCCCGGCAAAACCGAGCTGGCCGCGTCGGCGGCCAGGTCGGTGATGCTCGACGTGTCTAGCGGCTCGTACCAGACGGCGTCGCGAATATCGGCCGCGATGTGCTGCAGCACGGCCCGGGCCACCTGGGATTGTTCGACGTCCGCCCGGTGCGTATCCAGCATCCGCAAATATACGTGGATGGCCATTCCGATGATCGTCATGACCACGGCCGTCAGCCCCAAAGCCAACAGCAGTTCCAGCAGCGTAATTCCCGTCCGCCGCGAGCCGCGTCGGGCGCGGACAGCGGGCCTTGGGCTCGTTCGACGCGGGCTAGTTCGACGCATCATTGCCGCCGCCGGGCGTTGTCGCCTGGCCCTCCGTCGTCGAACCGGACAGCGAATTGGAAGCGGACGGGGCGGACGCGACGCTCGGGTCCAGCATCCAGCGTGTCAGGGTGAAAACGTTCGGATGCAGCCGCTCCGCCACCAGGGGCTGGACCGTGACCCGGACCTGGATCAAGCCCGGCTCTTCGAGGGAACCGACCTCGATCGTGTACGTCCAGTCCGGCTCCGACTCGAAGGGCACGGCCGACGCGGACTCGGCAGGCGTCGCGCCCGCCGCGATCTCTTCCAGCTTGCCTTCGCACAGCAGTTGCGCCATGGTCAACTCGCGCGCTTCCTCGGCGTGCCGCACGCCCATCCGCGCCAATTCACCGATCACGGCCAGACACCCGCCGAGAATGGCAATGGCGAGGATGACTTCGAGCAGCGTCAGCCCGCGGGCCAACCGCGGACGCGCCCGGGCGGCGCGAACGGCCGCGACGCGCGCCGCGGCGCGGGCGCGATCGACAGTCTGTCGCCGGCGGGCACTGGTCACGGGTTGACGCCTCCACGTTGAGTCAGCTCCTCGGCATTGAGCAGCTCGCTGACACGAACCATGCCGGTCAGCCCGCGCACCGCGACCTCGACGAAAAACCGCTCGTTGGTCAAGATCACGCGGGCATCGGACGCCGAACCGTCGGGGTAGAACACGATCGGCGGCAGGCTGGCGTCGGGCGCGGACGCCGTCGTCGCCGTAGACAGCGCCTCGGACGCTCGCGCGTCCAGCCGAGTCTCGCCGGTGACGAACTGGATCCCGTCGGGCAGCCGTTGGCCACGAATGCCCAGCGCGCGCGGCTTGTCGCCACTGGCGCGGGGCAAGGCCGGCGCCACGTTGGACGACAAGGCCTGCTGCGAAGCCTCGGCGGCATCCATGTCCGCCGACCAGGGCTCAACGACATACTCGTCACTGGCGGGAATGCAGCGAAACACGTACATCTGCCCGTTCTTCATCGCGGCGACGCGCGCTCGGGTCCACTGGGCGCGGATCAAGTCGGCCGATCTCAGCAAGCGATGGTCGTCCAACGGACCGTGCAGCGCCGGCGCAACCAGGGCCGCGACGCCGACCAAGATAGCCAGCACCAGCATCATCTCCATCAACGACAGGCCGTCGCGCTGCGCGGTCCGGGCCGGCGCGCGGCGCGTCCCGCGGATCGCGGAATCGGTCGAGTTATTGCGTGTTCGAGATGTCATCTTCGGTGCCGTCCGCCCCATCGGCCCCATAGGACCAGATCCGGACTTGTTCAGGGCCGACCAGTTCGTACTGATACGGATTTCCCCAGGGATCCACCGGGATTTCTTTCGTGGCGTAAGGGCCGCGCCACTTGGCCGGATTCCTCAGATCCGGCGGAGGTTGGCGCAGCGCCTCCAAACCCTGGTTGGTCGCCGGATAGGATCCCACGTGCAGGCGATAGGCGTCCAGTTGCCCCTCGAACATTCCGATCTGCGAGCGGGCTAGATCCTCGTAGGCCCCTTTCTGCATCCCGGCGATGAAGAAGCCCACCATCGATCCGAGGATCACCAGGATCGCCAGAACCAGCAGGACTTCCATCAGCGTAAAACCGGCGCGACGCGCCCGGCGTTTCCGTTGGCTCGACATCGACAAATCTCTCCTCAATGGCAACGGGATCAGCCCAGCGTGCTGCTCATCTTGATTACGGGCATCAGCAGGGCGACCACTACGAACAGGACCACGATCGCCAGGACCAGCAACATCATCGGCTCCAACAATCGGACCACCAGATCCAGCCGCCGAATTGTTCGCCGCTCGAGTCCGTCGGCAATTTCGATCAACACGGAATCCAAGGTGTTCGATTCTTCGGCCACCGCGATCATCTCGACGACGATCATCGGAAAATGGTCGCACCGCCCCAGCGGCGCGGCCAGCGATTGGCCGGACGAGATGTTCTCCGACGCTTTGGCGATCGCTTCGGACAGAATGCGATTGCCCGCGGCCTGGCGGCTGATCTGCAACGAGCGGAGAATAGGCACCCCGTTGTGCAACAGCGTTCCCAGCACGCGGCAGAACCTGGCCACCGCCAGGCTGGTGAAGACCGGACCGAGCATCGGCAGACGCAGCTTGACAAAGTCCCGCCACCGTTTGCCCTTTTCGGTCTCGAGCTGCTGGCGGACCAGCGCGAACAGCGCGCCCAGGGCGACGAGCGCGACGAGCGCGTAACGCCGCAGCACCCCGCTCAGCGCCAACAGCCAGTCGGTCACCACGGGCAGTTCGCCTCGCTGCCGCAGACTGTCGAACATGACGGCGAACCGGGGCACGAAGAAGATCACCAACCCGCCCACGACCAATGCGCCGACGACGGCCAAAAACATCGGATAGGCCAACGCCCCAGCCGTCCGAGACTTCAGATCCTCTTGCTGTTCGGTGAACTGCGAGACCCGTTCGAGGGCGTCCTCGAGAAAGCCGCCTTCGCCGCCCGCGCGAACCATGTTGATCGCCATGTCGCTGAACACCCGCGGATAGCGATTCATCGCTTCGCCCAGCGTCGAGCCGTCTTCGACGCGGTGATGGACGTCGTCCAACACGTCGCGCAGCCGCGCGTTGGAGGTCTGATTCCGCAGCACGTGGAGAGCGCGCAGCAATGGCACGCCGCTGCGCAGCAACGATGCCAACTGGCTGTAAGCCGTGGCCATCAACTGGCCGCTGACCCGCTTGCGGCTCTGCGCGGCGCCCTTGGCTTTTTCCAGCGTGACCGCGATCGGAAACAGGGACTTGCCCGACAGGAGCGCGAGCGCTTCGCGTTCGCTGGCCGCGGCGACCGAGCCCGTGACACGTTGGCCGCTCGCGTCTCGGGCGATGTACGCGAACTCAGGCATGGCTCGCTTCTCCTGTCGCGGCGGCGAAATCTTCGAGCGTCAGCTCACGATCTCCCTTGCTGACCCGCAAAACCTCGTCCACGCTGGTGACGCCGCGAATCGCCTTGGTCCACCCGTCCATCCGCAACGTGCTCATGCCGCTGCGCAACGCGGCTTTCTTGATCTCCCACGAGCTGGCGTTGTCATGAGCCAGACGACGAACCTCTTCGCCGGTGATCAGCAGCTCGTACAGACCCTGCCGACCGGCGTAACCCAGGTTGCGGCACTCGCGGCAGCCAACCGGTCGATACAACGGCGCGTCGTCCAGTTGGTCCCAGGGAAAGTCCAAGGGCAGTTCATCCCGTTTCGGTTGGAACGGCTCTTTGCAGTGCGGGCACAGTCGGCGAACCAAGCGCTGAGCCATCACGGCCTCGACCGTGCTGGAAACCAGAAACGGCTCGACGCCCATGTCCACCAGCCGCGTGTACGCGCCGGCCGCGTCGTTGGTGTGCAGGGTGCTGAACACCAGATGCCCCGTCAACGAGGCCTGAATCGCGTTCTCGGCCGTCTCCAGATCGCGAATTTCTCCGATCAGAACCACGTCGGGGTCGTGCCGCAGGATGCTGCGCAACGAATGGGAAAACGTCAGGCCGATTTTCGAGTGGACCTGGATCTGGTTGATTCCGTCCAACTGATATTCGACCGGATCCTCCGTCGTAATGATCTTGACGTCCGGCTGGTTGATCTCGATCAACGAGCTGTACAGGGTGGTCGTCTTGCCCGATCCGGTCGGCCCCGTCACCAGGATGATTCCGTGCGGCATCTCGATCAGTTGGCGATAGGCGTGATAGGTGCGTTCATCCATCCCCAACGACCGCAGGTCGAACACCATCGCGCCTTTGTCCAGAATACGGAGCACGATGCCTTCGCCATGGATCATCGGAATCACGGACACGCGGACGTCGACCTCGCGGCCACGGACTTTTAATTTGATCCGCCCATCCTGCGGCAGACGCTTCTCGGCGATGTTCAGCCGCGCCATGATCTTCAGCCGGCTGACGATGGCCGCTTCGAAACGATTGATCTCCGGCGGCATCGGCTGGGGCTGAAGCATGCCGTCGACGCGATATCGCACGACCAAGCCCGACGACTGCGACTCGATGTGCACGTCGCTGGCCTTGGTCTCGATGGCCTCCAACAGAATCTCGTTGACCAGCCGCACGACGGACGCTTCTTGCGCCATCTCCGACAGCTCGGAACCGTCGGTCTCGATGCCCTCCAACAGCATCACATCATCGTCGTCTGACGTCTGGGCGATCAGGCCCTCGACGGTCTCGCCGCCGACGCCCAGATACTTCTTGACCAGCTTGGCGATCTCGTTGCGACCGGCCAAGACCGGAGTGACGAACAAGCCGGTCGCTGCACTGACCTCGTCCAACGGATACAGATCGAACGGATCGCTGGTCGCGACAACCAGCGATCCGTTGCGACGGCGGATCGGAAACAGCGATTGGCGATAGATCAATTTCTGCGGAAAGTCCTTGAGCACTTCGCGCAGCTCTTGCTCGTCGTCCATTCCGGCCAGATCGATGTACTCCAATCCGACCGCTTCGCCGACCGCCCGCAGCGCCGCCTCTTCGCCGACAAAGCCCAGCTCGATCGCCGCATCCAGCGTCGCGCCGCCGCTTTGCCGCGCCCGCTCCAACTGCTGTTGGTCGAGCAGGCCAGACTGCAACAGGATTTCACCTATGTCCATCGGTCGAAGCCATCTGCGTCAAGTAGGATCGAAGCGGCTTGAAATGGCGCCTGGTCGGCTGGACTTCCGTCCGCCGTCGCCGCACAGACCCGGACATTCGCGCCGCCATCGTTGCCCTCGCACGGTATACATCGAACATGCGGCGCATCACCCGCCGCATTGCCGACCTACGCCGGCCGCGCGGTTTTGCGCACAAGGCCCGTCCCAAAGGGCGAACAGGTCTTGCCCCGCGACGCCCGCAAAACGCCCCTGCAAAGACGTTCGAGACGCGACGAGCTGACGATACGCCTCGCCACGCTCTCGTGTCTTTGCCTAACGCGGGCCAGTGCCCGCAACCCAAGAGTCTGTTTGGCCGAAGGCCTCCGCTCACCGTAGCCTGGGGCAACGCCCCAGGGCTGGCGCCGCGCGCGTGCCTCTGTTGGCCGACGGCCATATTCATCCGGGCCGCGGCGATACGGTGATGTTGGCCTTCGGCCAACACGGTTTCTGTCATCTCTGACTCCTGGGGCGTTGCCCCAGGCTA
>JAVYAJ010000132.1:0-3968 GCA_032229885.1 Candidatus Anammoximicrobium sp.
GCGCGGCGCCAGCCCTGGGGCGTTGCCCCAGGCTACGGTGATCGGAGGCCTTCGGCCAAACAGATTCTTGGGTTGCGGGCAATGGCCCGCGTTAAGTCGTGGATCGATCCTTATTCTCGGCCAGGTTCCTGGGAATCCAACCTCCATCGAGCCCACCTGCCTCAACGGGGCCGAGCTCGATGCACCGCTACGGTCGCACAACGCGACGTGACGCCCGCTCGCTATTGATGAACGCCTTCTGGCCCGACGAATCACGCCGTCTCCGGGGCACGCTCCAGATCGCGGCGTTGCCGACTCGAACTCAGGGCTGCGCCCCGGGCCAATGAGCTGTCTGCCGTTGGCGGCGGAGGGGGCGAGGCGCCGGGGCGCGAAAATGACGCAGACTCGGCTTGCTTCGTTTGCTCGTTTTTCCGATAACTCGCGTGATCGCTCTGACAGAGACAAGGACGTCTCTTCTTTTTCCCGGTGATGGGTGCGGCGAGTGAAACTGCGTCGATCATGGATGATTCGCACGGCGGCGTTTTCCGCGGCCGGGCTGCTGCGCGCTTGGCTGGCGACGGTGCGGATTGTGGCTCGCGCGGGCGATGGCCAGATCCATCCGCCGAATCCCATCGAACGGCGTTTTATCTATGCGTTTTGGCACGAATCCCTTTTGGCGCCCGCCAAAATTCGGACGAATGTCAAGGTTCTGATCAGCCAGAGCGCCGACGGCGAGCTGATCGCGCAAGTCTGCCGCCATCTGGGACTAGAGACGATTCGCGGCTCGTCCAAGCGAGGCGGCGCCCAAGCCTTGTTGCAACTGTTGCGCGACGGCCAGCAGGCTCATCTGGCCATCACGCCGGACGGGCCGCGCGGACCGCGTCGCCAGGTCAAGAGCGGCCTGGTCATGCTGGCATCGCTGTCAGGGCTTCCGGTCGTTCCCGTGGGCATCGGCTTTACCCATGCCTATCGCTTCGCCAGTTGGGATCGTTTTGCCTTGCCGCGTCCGTTCAGCACCATCGCCGGCGTCCTGGGAACGCCGTTGATCGTCCCTCCGGATCTGAACAACGCCGACGTGGAAGCGCAGCGTCGGCGAGTCGAAGACGCATTGCTTGACGCGACCCACGCAGCGGAACGGTGGGCCGAGCAGCTTGCGCAGGGCCAGGGGCGAGGCGCCGAGTTTCGTCGGACGGCCTCGTCGCCAATCCGGTGGCAAACAACCGTTTCGGATCCTCATGAACCCCTCTTTCCGTCGCTGAAAATGACAAGGAGCTGAAGAGTTATGAACCGCGCCGAGTTGTCGAAAATCCTGCTGGAACTGGTCGAAGACGAGACGGGCGATACATTCCCGGACGCCAACGACGGCACCGACCTGCGAACCGGATTGCGGCTCGATTCGCTGGACATGGTCAGCCTGGTCTTGAAGACCGAGATCCGGCTGGACATCCAGATCGACACGAGTGAATTGAGCGATGTCACGACCCTCGGACAGATGCTGGATCTGCTGGAACGCAAGCTGGCCGATCCGGCCGCACGAATGGCCGCTTGACCGACGCCATGCGCCGGCGGCGAGCGCCGCGGGCGAGATGACGGACCGCAGAGACGTGCGCATGGCCGCTTCGGATCCATGCCGCGCGCGGCAGACCACGAGGCATAGCCCGCAGCGTGCGCGACGAGGCACGGAATTTCTTCCTCGCCTGCGCATCAGGTGTGGAATGCGCTGCGCGGCCCGCGACGGCCCGCGACAAGAGACGACAAGAGACGACAAGAGACGACGTAGCGAGGCTCTCATGTTCGAGGATGCTCTATCGTCCGTGCCCTCAGGCACGGCTTGTTCCGTGGCGGCGGCCGGCGTGGTCTGCGCCACGGTGGCCGAGCTGGCCGACCTGCGCAGCGAGCCCGGCGTGCCTGGCTCGCCCACGATCGCACCGCGTTTCTTGCGTTACGCGGATGAACAGACGGTCGCGGGGATGGCGGCCGTGTTGCGCGCGACGTGCGATCCGGCGATGCAGGGCGAAGCATACGGCGACTGGGGCGTGGTTGCGGCGTCGGTGTTCCCCGGTCGGCTGGCCGCGGCGGGAACCTTTACGCGTTTCGACAACGGCGGTCCGGCGGCTGTCTCGCCGCACGTGATCTCGCAGAACTCGCTGCATTCGGTCGCCGGGGCGCTCAGCGTGGGCTTGGCGATGCACGGTCCAAACTTTGGCATCGGCGGCGGACGCGAGGCGTTGGCCGAAGGGTTGACGGTCGCGGCGAGCCTGGTGGGGATCGATTGTCTGCCCGGATTGTGGCTGGTCCTGACCCAGTGGACGCCCGAGCCTACGCCGGACGGAAACGGCTCGACACAGACCGACGCGCGGTGTCTAGCGGTGGCGTTGGCGCTGCGCCGCCCTGGCCAAAGGGGGCTGGCGACCCTGCGTTTCGACCGGCTAGCGAAGCGGACTCTGGGCGAACGCGGGCTGCGTTTCTTTTGCGCCGAGGATCCGATCGAGGCGGATGCGGCGCCGCTGGACTGCCGCGAGCGGCTGAGCGCGTTGGCGCGGTGGTTGACCGTTGGGTCGGCAGGTCGCCGGGCCGCCCCGTGGTCGGTCGACCTGCCCTGGGGCGGTCGCGTGGACTTGGCTCACCACGAATCTCAGCAACGGGCGAGGGCGGCATGAGGATGGAACGAATCTGGATCACCGGGATCGGGGCCGCAACGCCGTTGGGCGATGATTTCGCGACATTTTCCGAGAATCTGCTGGCGGGCCGATCCGGCGTCAGGCCGGTCGCCTTCTTTCCCACGGAACGGGGCGTCCCGCAGCGGGTCGGCGCGGTCGAGGGAATTCCGGCGCCGGTCGGTTGGGACAAGACGGCGTTTGACGCGCTGAGCCGCATCGAGCAGATGGCGCTGAGCTGTACCGTCCGATCGCTACAGGACGCTGGGCTGGATCCCGACCGCGATGGGCTGCGGATCGGTTTGGTTCTCGGCATCGGCGGCGAGCATCTGCGGAATTGGGAGCTGGATTTGCTCGCCGGCGGCAATCGCATCTACTGCTGCGACCAAGACGTCACCACCGCCGTCCATCTGATCCGCGACCGTCTGCGGCTGGACGGGCCGGCGGTCGCCGTCGCAGCGGCGTGCGCAAGCGGCGGATATGCGCTGGGCCTGGCGCGGCGCTGGCTGCAACTGGGTTGGGTCGACGTATGTCTGGCGGGCGGTTGTGACCTGGCGACACCCATGTCCTACGCGGGGTTCCACAATCTGCGAGCCTTGGCGCGGCGCGAAGGCCCGCCCGAGACCATCTCGCGGCCATTCGATCGCGAACGCGACGGTTTCGTCATGGGCGAAGGCGGTTGTGTGTTCGTGCTCGAAAGCGACGCCAGCGCGCGCCGCCGCGAGGCGCACCGCTATGCCGAGTTCGCCGGATTCGGCGCCAGCAGCGACGCGGCGCACATGGTCATTCCCAGCGCAGAACCGGGCCCCGCGGCGCGAGCCGTCCGGAACGCCTTGAACGACGCGGGCGTCGATCCGGACCAAGTCGATTATGTCAACGCCCACGCCGCGGGGACGCCGGTGGGCGACCAGGCCGAGGCCCGCGTGCTGCAACTGGCGTTGGGCGCGGCCGTCTCGCGCGTTCCGGTCAGTTCGACCAAGAGCATGACGGGCCATTTGCTCAGCGGCGCCGCGGCCGTCGAAGCGTTGGCCTGCCTGGCGGCGATCCACCATCAGGCGGTTCCTCCGACGATCAACCTGGACGAGCCCGACCCGGCGTGCGATCTGCGGCACGTGCCGCATCATTCCCGCCCGGCGAACGTGCGCGTGGCCGCGTCGAACTCGCTGGGGTTCGGCGGCAGCAATACGTGTGTGGTGTTGCGCAAAGCGGGGTGAGGCGACGGGGTGACGGGGTAATAGAGTCTTAGTTCGTATCATGCGCGCACGGTGCGCGCATCTTGTACACTGGTCTGTATATTACACTTTTGGGTTGCGGCACTGTCCCGCGTTCAGA
>JAVYAJ010000133.1:0-2500 GCA_032229885.1 Candidatus Anammoximicrobium sp.
GCCATCACCAACGTAGCCTGGGGCAACGCCCCAGGAGTCAGAGATGATAGCAACCGTGTTGGCCGAAGGCCAACATCAACGTGTCACCGTGGCCCAAATGAATATGGCCTTCGGCCAAAAGAGGCACGCACGAGGCGCCAGCCCTGGGGCGTTGCCCCAGGCTACGGTGGGCGGAGGCCTTCGGCCAAACAGATTCTTGGGTTGCGGGCACTGGCCCGCGTTAGGCTTCGGGTTGCGATCAAACGTGCCATCCTTGCCCGCGCACGGCATATTTCTCGAACGGCGCTAAGGCAACTCGGTCAAGCGAACGTTGCGAAACTGGATTTCGCTGCCTTCGGATTGCAACCCGATGGGGCCGTCGAGGATCTCGCAGTTCGTCGCCTCGTTGACCTTCTGGCCATTGACCGCCAGGGTCAGCCGATCCTGCTCGAACGTGATCTCGTATTTATTCCACTCGCCCGGCTCGCGCTCGTTGGCTTTGATCAATCCCACGCCGATAAAGGTGCCCAATTGGGCGTGATTTTCGATTTTCCGCATCCGCGCGGGATCGCCTTGCAACGAATAACCATAAAAGCCCCAGATGTCCCCGGCGTGCCCACCCATCAACTGCGCTTCGGCACACTTCGGCAAGAAGCTGACCGCATCCCCGCTGATCCGCAGCAGAACGCCGCTGTTGCCGGGCTTTGTGCCGGGCGGCCAGCGCCACTCGACCGACAGCTTGAAGTTTCGGTAGGCCCGTTTCGTGTACAAATAGCCAAACGGCTGCCCTTTGCACGCCAGCACTCCGTCCTTGAGGCTCCACACGTCTTCCGGCTTCACACTGGAATCCGCCAGGAACGATCCCCAGCCGTCCAGGGAATCGCCGGCCAACAGATCAACCGTTTGTCCGGCGGCGACCGGCTTGTCAGCAACGAAACCTGCCACGCCAAGCGCGCCGAGCGCCAGAACTGTTGTCAACCAACGCATGATGCTTTCTCCCGTGGGGTGTCAAAAACAAACTCGCTTCGCGCCGATTCGCTTTATCGCACGCGCCGCAAGCGAGCGCGGCGGTTCAGATAGTCGGCAAAAACGTCGATCAATGGGCGGCTGGTGTCGACCACCAGCCGCTCGCACATGTTTCGCTGAGCGACCTCGTCCAGATGCGCGTTGAATCGTCCGAACGACTCGAGATAAGCCCGCTGCAGGTCGGCGGGCTGCGTCAACAGCTCGTCGAGATCCTCGAGTCCCACAAACTTGGTCATCTCGTCGAATTCGAAGTACAGCTCGTCGTGATGCAAGACCTGGACCAGGACGACTTCGTGTCTGTTGTACCGCAATCGCTGAATGGCCGATTCGACCTGAGCCAAATCCGTGAAAAAATCGCTGAACACGATCACGATCTCGCGGCGTCCCATCCGTTGGGCCAGTTCCGCCAGACACGCGGCCATCTCGGTTTTCTCGACCGGCGCGATCCGATCCAAGTGCCGCGTCATCCGTTCGACCTGGTCCATCGAGTTACTCGGGTTCACCACGCCTCGCACGCGCGAGTCGAACGTGGCGAGCGAGACCTTGTCGCTGTGCCGCACGATCGAATAGCCCAACGTCGTCGCCATCTGCGCAGCGTACAGCAGCTTTTGCTGGCCGCCTGCGCCGTAACGCATCGAGGCGCTCACGTCCAGCAGTAGATGACAGACGAAGTTGGTCTCGAGCTCGTATTGTTTGACGAAGAATTTGTCGCGGTTGAAATACACCCGCCAGTCGATGTGCTTCGGGTCGTCTCCCGGCGCATATTCGCGATGCCCCGAAAACTCGACGGCAACCCCGGCCAACGGCGACTTGTGTGCGCCCGACAAATTGCCGATCACAAGCCCGCGCGGTTCGAATGGGTGGTCAGCGATCGCGCTGAGCACGTCCGGATCGAGATAACGCGATAATACGCTGGCGACCATGTGCGTCTCGCTGCTTGTCGAGTCAATCGCGGCCTCGCCCGCTCAAGCTCGGGCGATTCGCACCCAGGCCGTCCGCCGCTGACGGCACAGTCCGGGCGATGCAGGGCCGCCGTCAAATCGCAATCAAGATGCCGGGGCGGCGGCGACCAGCGCCCGCAGCATATCGGTGGTCGAGATGATGCCGATCAACCGGTTGTGGGCGCCGAGCACCGGCAGCCGGTGAATTTTTTCGCGGAGCATGATGCGCGCGGCATCCACCAGCAAGTCGTCCGCCCTCACGGAAACCACGTCCTCGCTCATCAAGTCCATCACGCTCTTAGCCCCGATGTTCTCGCTCAAACCACGCATGAATGAATTCCACCAAACGCCGCTCACTGACAGATCTTCGTCGAAATCCAGGTCGAGCTCGTGGGTCATGTCCATGAAATCGCGGCTCGACAGCATCCCGACACATTTTCCCTGGTGGTCCAGCACGGGTAGGCCCGAGACCTTGTTTTCCAGCATCAAGTTCAAAGCGTCCTGGACGGTGTCCTGCACATGAACCGTGACGACGTCTCGATTCATCGCGTCCT
>JAVYAJ010000133.1:7500-12613 GCA_032229885.1 Candidatus Anammoximicrobium sp.
GCCAAGGTCCACGGCGCGGACTCGAACATGCGCGAGCGGACCGTCGGTTGTTCAGCCGCCCAACACGCGCAACCCCACGGCCAGGGCCACCAGCGCCAACGCCGCCCCGTCCTGCGCTCGAAAACGATCGCCGATGCCCTGCCTGCGGACGTGATTCAGCACGGCTCCCGTCGGACATCCGTAGCGGCAGTAGGCCATCGGAATCCACAGAGACGCCACGAGGCCGATCACGGCGATCCCCAGTGTCCCCCATCCGGCGATGCGAACGAGATAAGCGTCGAATGGCTCGATCGCGGCCAGATTGAACCCGAGATGTCGCATGGCGACGATCACGACCCACGCCAACAACAGGTACGGCGTCAGCGACGCGCAGCGCGTCACCCACGGCGGCGGTCGCAAGACGGGCTTCCAACGCCGCGGCAACGCGTTCTTGAGCAATTGCTGCGCCGCCCCATGCGGGCACAGGTGATGACAATAGAGCTGGCGGCGAGTCAGCGACGGCGTCACAAAGGCCGCGCCGACCAGCAGCGCCAGGCCCGGCGCCAACCGCCAGGGAACGCCGCTCTGCACCCAGCCGACCAGCAATGCCTGCGACACCATGCTGCCGTTGACAAATCCCAGATAGCCGATCACCAACACTTGAAAACAGACCCGCACCCACCGTCGCCCGCGAAGGTTGGTAAAGGCGAGCAGCAAACCGCCGAAGATGACGGCGGCGACGCCCCAGTCGCTCGCTGCAATCCGCCATCCAGACGGATCCGCCGCGGGCGCAGTGTCGCGGATCGCGCGGGCCGCGCGACGCAGCGCATGCGCCATCGCCATGCTGGTCATCGTCGCTCCCGACGTGCCCTCGATTCCGGCCTCCTCGGGATTCAGCTCGGCCAGCGCATCCAACGTCCGATCGTTGAAACACGTCAAGAAATGCCTGTCGTCCGCGACCCAACCCGCGTACTCGTCCGTTTCATAGGTCCGTCGCATGGCGATCCCGACGATCCGTTGCCGGGCGTCCGCGATGAACAGCGTGTCGGTAGGCCCCTGGTATCCGATCAAGTCGTCGGCCACCGGCGATGTCCGGCCGACGAATCCGAGCAGCTCGCCGCTCGCGGCGACGACGCGAAATAGCCCGGGCTTCCGCTCCTCTGCCGTCAATCGAGCCGCGGCCGGCAAAAACGGGCGGACCTCGTCAAGCTCGATCTGCGCCGGGAAGCGGTACGAATGCGGCTGGCCGCCCAACCGCCGGATGACCCCTTCGATGATCGCCGAACTGGTGAGCGTCGCGCCACAGACGCCGTCGACTTGGGTGCGGGCGGCGGCTTCGCGCCACGACAATCCATTGAACGCCGCGAGAAACCGGCGATCCGCCAACACGGCGCGAAGGTGGTCTCCGGTGTCGCCGCTGCAGAGGATCTCCAGGCCCAGGATGCGATCCTGCGCGTCGAAGGCCAGCAGCGCGTTGGTCGGTCCCGCGTACCCGATGATCGTATCGCTGGAGGGCGACGTCTGGACGACATAGCCCAGCGGATCTCCGGCGGCGTCCAGCACGTTTTGGCCGCCGTGGGCCGGATTCCACGCGCCGAGGCTCGCCGCCCGCGGGTAAAATCGCAGGATGCGCTCGATTGTGATGGCCGCGTGACGCTGGCCCTCGCGCTGCGCCAGATACCGGACGTGTTGATCCCGCACCAACCATGCCGCCGTGGCAAGCACCGCCAGGCGGAACAGATGCAGCAGCCATGGTCGGCGACGGTCTCGACGCGGCAAGCCGACTGTACGGCGCATCTGAATCATCGCGAATCCCGTGACCATGTTTTCGTTTTCGCGCCCCTGCGGCCACGGCCGCCCACGGGGCCGCGGGCCGACGCTGTCGGCCGAACGAAGGCGTTCCGATCGTTTCCCTCATTGTTTCCGCCATCGTTGGCCGCGGCCAGCCAGCAAGCCGCTTTTTGGCGCGACGGGCCCCGACGCGTCGGACCGCCGGCCCGTCGCCATGATGCTCGAAGTCTTTCACGTCGCCGCGCGATCTGGATAATGGGGAATCGTCCTTCAGCAGCGAGTGCCCCTAGCGTGACGCCCCCGCGAAACAGCCAGCGAGCCGAGTTCGGCGACTTTCAGACTCCTCTGAGACTCGCTCGCGCCGTCTGCGCCGTCGTCGCCCGGACGGGCTTTTCCCCGGCCGCGGTGATCGAACCGACCTGCGGCCGCGGCGCGTTTCTGCGGGCGGCGCTCGACGCCTTTCCCAACTGTCGCGCTGTTCTGGCCTTGGATCGAAATGCCGCGCATCTCGAACAGGCGCAGGCCGCCGTTGGTCACGGCGCGGCGCGAGGCCAGGTGCGCCTGTTTCAGGGCGACTTTTTTGAGACCGACTGGGATGCGCGGATTCAGGGCTTGCCCGAGCCGATTCTCGTCCTGGGCAATCCGCCGTGGGCGACCAACGCCACGCTCGGCGCTTTGGACAGCGAAAATCTCCCCGCGAAGACAAACCACGAGAACCTGCGCGGCATCGACGCGCTGACCGGAAGATCCAACTTCGACATCTCCGAGTGGATGATCCGCAAAAACGTCGAGTGGCTCGCAGCCAGATCCGGCGCCCTGGCGGTCCTGTGCAAGACGGCGGTCGCACGGCGAGTCCTGGCCGATGCGTGGTCGCGCGGCCTGCCGATCGAATCGGCCGAACTGCGGCGGATCGACGCCCACCGCCAGTTCGGTGCGGCGGTCGACGCCGGTCTGCTGTTGGTCCGTTTCGGCGCCGCGGGCCGCGGGCAGGACTGCGCGGACTACGATTCACTCGAGGCGGGTGCGCCCCGAGCGGTCTTTGGCTGGCGCGACGGGACGCTGGTTGCCGACGCGGGCCTTTACGAACGCCGGCGCGGGCTCGCCGGACGCGGGTTGTCCGGATGGCGTTCTGGAATCAAGCACGATTGCAGCAGTGTGTTCGAGCTGGCCGCGGCGCCAGACGGCCATGTCAACGGGCGGGGCGCGCCGGCCCAGCTCGAGCCCGACCTCGTCTTTCCGCTGCTGAAAAGTTCGGACCTGGCGCAGCGCCGAGGGCCGCGCAAATGGCTGCTGGTCCCGCACAGATCGATGTCCGGCGCGGCTGACAGCCTGTTGGCCCAGGCCCCCAACGCCCAACGGTACCTGGCCGCCAACCGGACGCGGTTGGCGGCCCGCCGCAGTTCCATCTATCGCAACCGTCCATGGTTCTCGATCTTCGGCGTGGGCGAGTACACGTTCGCCCCTTGGAAGGTGGCCATCTCGGGCCTGTACAAGCAGCTTGCTTTCGTCGAAGTCCCGCCGCACACGGGGCGTCCGGTCGTGCTGGACGACACGTGCTATTTCTTCCCGTGCCGGTCGGAGGACGAGTGTCGTGCGCTGTGTGAACTGGTCCGCTCGACGCCCGCCCAGGAGTTCTGGTCGTCGATGATCTTCTGGGACGCCAAGCGGCCGATCACCGCGGGGATCCTCAATCGGCTCGACCTGGCCGCGGCGGCCCGCGCCGCGGGCCTCGAGTCGGATCTTGCCGAGGCGCTCGGCCGCCGCCAGCGCGACGGCTGAGCCGGTCCGGCGGGCGCCGGCGTGATCGTCGACGCGCGGGCGCCGCGAGCGGACGCAGGCTGTCCGCCGCAACGTGCGTGGCGCCGTCGAGCGGACCGCGCTCGTTTGGGGCCGCCGGCGCGGCGGCCTTATCGGCTGGCGTACGTCCGGCCCAGAAAATCGACGATCGTCTTCTTCAGCCGCAGCGAGTCGATCGTGTCGCGTTGGCGATACAAGATCCGACCGCCCGGCGCCACCAGGATGGTGTACGGAACCGGGCCGGGCCACTGGTTGTCCAGCGCTTCGGCAAAGCGGTCGCGGTCGGGCGAGTCGAACACGTAGTTCGTCGCCGAGACGTGATTCTCGCGCAAGGATCGCAACACCGCCTCGCGCTCGCCCAGCTCGTCCAAGCTGATCGTATACAGTTCGAACTTACGTCTGCGGTACATCCGGTTGATCTCGACCAGCGCGGGCAGTTCCTGGATGCATGGGCCGCACCACGTCGCCCAGACGTTGATCAGCCGCAAATTTGGGCTGTCGTTGCGGACCAGGTCCGCGACGCCCGCCGCGTCGATCGGCTGGACGGCCACCGGCTCGGCGTTCCATTTTTCCAGCGACTCGCCGACGGTGTGCCGTTTGTCGGACCATTTCGTCGAACAGCCGAAGACGCGGGTCGTGGCCACCGGGACGGGGCGGTCCGCCAACAGCGCCTCGATGGCGTTGCGCGCATCGTGCGAGGTCACCTCGCGGACATCCGAGTTGTCGATCCGCCCTTGATAGCGCAGCCGCCGGTGCGCGTCGAAGATGAACACGTGGGGGGTCGCCATCGCGCCGAACGCGCGCGACGCCCGCTGGGTGTCGCCATCGTACAGGTAGGGAAACGTAAAACCCCGATCGCGGGCGCGGATCTTCATCTCGTCCAGCGAGTCGCTCAGCTCGGTGTACCCCAGTTCGTCCAGCCGAACGGCCAGCGGATCGTTGGGCGAAATCGCCACCAGCGCCACGCCGCGGTCGCGATAGTCGGCCTCCAAACGCATGATGCGCGGTTCGTAAGCCTGGGCCGTCGGGCAATGGTTGCAGGTAAAAACGCAGACCAAGATTTTGGCCGAGGCAAAGTCGGCGAGCCGATAGGTTTTCCCGTCCACCGCCGGCAGGCAAAAGTCCGGCGCCGCCGCCCCCAGGCTCAGCGGAGTCGGCGGCGTCGCGGCCTCGACCTGCGCCGCGCGGGCCTCGCCCGCCCACACCGTGCCCGCCGAGACCGTCCAGCCCATCGCTGCGACCATCACCGCCGCGCGCGCCGCGGCGCGTCCTGTCACCCGTCGCCCCATGTCTTTGCCTCCGTTGGGTTCCCGTCTTTGCCGGAGATTATACCCGTTGTCGTCCGCGATCGATACGACACGCGCCGCCGTGCTCGCACACTCGTCTTTCAGGCAGCCCGTTCGTGGCATGCGGGCGCGAGGCCCATATTTGCGCAGCGCAGACGACAGGCAGCGTGTTGGCCGAAGGCCATCACCAACGTAGCCTGGGGCAACGCCCCAGGAGTCAGAGATGATCGCAACCGTGTTGGCCGAAGGCCAACATCAAC
>JAVYAJ010000134.1:0-22409 GCA_032229885.1 Candidatus Anammoximicrobium sp.
GCGCGGCGTCAGTCCTGGGGCGTTGCCCCAGGCTACGGTGATCGGAGGCCTTCGGCCAAACAGATTCTTGGGTTGCGGGCACTGGCCCGCGTTAGGAGGTCGCCGAGCGAGGCGCCGGCTTGCGATCGTACAGCCACAGGACGAAGGGCGGGGCGATGTAGATCGAGCTGTAGGTTCCGACGACGAACCCAACCAGCAGCGTAAACGAGAACGCCCGCAACTCTTCGCCGCCGGCCACGAACAACACGACGACGCTGAGCAGCGTCGTAAAGCTCGTCAGCATCGTGCGGCTGAGCGTGTTGTTGATGCTCGTATTGACCATCTGTTCGGTCACGTCCGCGCTCTTGCCGCGGATCTCACGAATGCGATCAAAGATGACGATCGTATCGTTCACCGAATACCCGACGATCGTCAGCAGCGCGACCACGACCGTGAGGCTGATCTTGAACTCGTGGATGCCCAGAAAACCCAGCGCGCCCGACAGCCAATAGCTGAGCGCTATCGCACCGATCGCGACCAACACGTCGTGGATCAGCGCAAGCACGGCGGCCAGTCCGAACGCGACCTTCTGGAAACGAATCCAGAGGTACATCACGATCAAGGCCCAGCTCACGACCAGCGCGTATACGGCCTGTTTTCGCGTGCCTTCGGCCACCTTTCCGCCGATCTTGTTCGAGGTCGACCAGACCGGCGAGTCGGTCACTTTCTGTTGAAGATGATCGAGAATCTTGCCTGCCTCGGCCTGATTCTTGGCGATCGTCACGTGCCATTGTTTGTAGCCGACCGCGTCTTGGATGGTCCAGTCGGGGTTCGCGGCCAGATCACGAGCATTCAGTACGACTTGAACGTCTTCGTCCGTCAGAGGCACGTCAACCGCTTCAGCGGATTCTCGGACCTCGTGCAGAACCGATTCGCCGGTAATGGCATAGCCATAGTCGAGCGTGGCCTGGGTCGTAACCAGATCTTCCTGCCGCTCGACCGGCGCGGCTGTCGCCGACGGTTGGGCTGGCTCGGCATCCTGTTTCTGTCCGGCCTGCGGCGCAGACGAGCCTGTCGCCGACGGTGGTTGAGCCGCGGCGGTGGATCCGCCGTCGGGCGGCGCTACCGAAGCGTCGTCGCCCGCAGCCAGAGCCAGCATCGTCGCTGGCGGCAAGTCTGTGCGGGCTGAACCATCCGATTCCGGCTTAGGCTCAGGCGCAGGCTCGGATTTGGACTCCGGAGCCGGCTCGGGCTTCGACTCCGGAGCCGGCTCGGGTTTGGACTCCGGAGCCGTTTGCGGCTCGGGCTCGGGCGCTGGCTTGGGCTCCGGAGTGGCTTCGGGTTTAGCCTCGCGCGCTGGTTCGGGCTTGGATTCCGGCTCCGGCGCCGGCTTCGACTCCGGCGCTGGTTCGGGTTTCATCTCCGGATCGGCGTCAGATTTCGATTCGGGTGTCGGTTCGGGCTTCGGTTCCGGCGCTGCCTCCGGCTTGACCTCGGGCGTCGGCTCGGGCTTGGCTTCCGGCTTCGACTCCGGCTCGGGTTTGGCTTCCGGCTTCGACTCCGACGCCGGTTCGCGTTTGACCTCCGGCTTCGGTTCCGGCGCTGCCTCCGGCGCGGGCTCAGGCTTGAGCTCCGGCTCGGGCTTCATTTCTGGTGCAGCGTCGGGTTTCGTCTCGGGCGTCGGTTCCGGCTTCGTTTCCGGTACGGCCTCGGACTTGGCCTTGGGCGCCGCTTCAGGCTTAGCCTCAGGCGCCGCCTCGGGCTTCGGTTCCGGCGCGGGCTCGGCCTTCATCTCCGCCGTCGGTTCAGGCTTGGTCGCCGGTTGGCTGCTGTCCGGCACGGCAACCGTTTCGTGTTTCTCGCGCACCTCCGAAATGGCCAGCGATTGCGTGGCGACGGGGAAGGCGCGTTGGAGGATGTCCTGCAACTGCTCGACTTCTTCGAGCGACGAGTCAAGTTTCCAGACCGTGTTTTCCGGTTGGCCTTCGACATCGACGCGGTTCAGCGAGTACTGGACGGCTGAATCATTGACTCGCAGACCCGAGAATTCCTGGTCCAATTTGCTGCGAATCTCACGTTCGACTGCCGGTTCTTTCAGAATCATCGTGACGGACGTGCCGCCCAGAAAGTCGATATCGAAGATCTGTTTGCCTCGCACGGCGGTGGCCACCAAGCCGGTCACGATGAACAGAAGGGAAAAGGCAATCGCGAGATACTTCTTGCCCAAGAAGTCCAGGTTCGGCGTTCCGAACAAGTTCGTCATGCGGAGCGTCGTCCAGTAGCGTTTTCGCTCGAAGATATCGAACACGACGCGCGAGCAGAAGATGGCGGTGAACATGCTGATCAAGATGCCGAGGGTCAGAGTGATCGCAAACCCGCGAATCTGATCGGTGCCGATGACGTACATGACGACGGCGGTCAGCAACGTCGTGATGTTCGAGTCCATGATCGTCAAGGTCGCTCGATCGAATCCATTGCGGATCGCCATTCGCAGCGCGGCGCCACGTTCGATCTCCTCGCGAATTCGCTCGACAATCAGCACGTTGGCGTCGACCGCCATCCCGACGGTCAAGACCAACCCGGCCAAACCGGGCAAGGTCAACGGGGCCCGCAGCGGAAACTTCATCGCCGCCACGACGAACAACAGGTTCGCCGCGAGCATCAAACAGGCGACGAGGCCCGCCCGGCGATACCAGAACAGAATGAACGCGAAGACCGCGAGCATGGCGGCGCCCGCCGCGACCTTTCCGTTGTGGATCGTCTCCTCGCCCAGCATCGCCCCGATCGTATTCTGGGCGATGGGGACCTTTTTCAAGGCGGCGGGAAGGCTGCCCGCCTGGAGGATGCCGACCAAAAAGTCGACTTCCTCGCGCGTGAACTGTCCGGTGATCCGTCCGCTATCGGTGATCGTGCTCATCACGCGCGGCGCGGACAGCAGGGTTCCATCGAGCATGATGCCCAGCAGGCTATACTGGCCCCGCTGCTCGTCCGGCAGGTTTTCGCCGGTCAGCCCGCCCATCAAGCCCGCGCCGGACGCTTTCATGTTGAACAGCACACAGGGCCGGGCCATTTCATCGTTGCCGCTGCTGACCATGCCCAGATTTTCGCCGGTTACGTGCTGCTCGTCGCCGGTGTACATCAGCACGTCGATGTCGTGGATTCCCTCGTCCTTCAGCCAGTGTTCCAAGGCATACTCGCGATCCCAGCGAATCGTCGAAGGCAGGTGGATGATCTCGCCGGTCGACGAGTTGCGGATCGTGTAATTGGCGACTTGGACTTTCAACGGCCGAAAACCGCCCATGTCGTGCGCGTCCCGTCCGACACGCGCCCAGAAGCCGGTCTGGCGTTTATCCTGCATCACGTACTTTGACCGCCGCGCCAGCGGATCTTCGGCTTGTTGAACGGCCGCCTGAATCAGATCGCCGTGTTGGACCGAGTTGGCCACGATGCGGAACTCGAGCGACCCGGCCGTGCTGATCAGCTTCTTGATCCGTTCCACCTCGCTGGTGTCGACGTCCGGGATGATGATCTCGATCTCCCAGTCGCCGTGACGACGAACGACGATTTCCTTGGTGCCCGAAGGGTTGATGCGGTCCGTCAAACGCTGTTGCAGGTGCTGCCAACTGGTCTGGCTCAAAGACTGGCCGCTGGGATCGTCGGCCTGCCGCGCCTCGCGATCGATTTCGTACACCAGGATCACGCCGCCCTTGAGATCCACGCCCAAGCGAAGCGGAAAGCTGACCATGAACACGCCGGCCAAGGCCAACGTGCAGAAGATCAGCGACAATTTCCAGCCGTAATCCGGCATCCGCAGTCGCTTGGCGAGCCACGTGCCCAGATAGATGGGCAGAGGAATGGCGAGGAACAGTTTCAGCAGCGTGATCGCCTCGGTAGACATCAGCCACGATTGCCCGAGCAAGACCGACGAAATCAAATCAAGCGACATGACAGGAACTTCCTAGTCCCGAGAGACTCCACAAAATTACCGGCGTGCTCGGCGGGGCCGAACCTCGCTTTGCCCGCATCGCCCCGAACAACTGGGGCGGACGACAATCGATATCTGCTCTACGTGGCGCGGCCCGAGACGCCACCTTGTTCGGCGGACATCAGCCCGCCTGTACCGCACAGGGCTCGACGTTCGCGTGTTCTTCTTGCTTCGCGCCCAGCATACCACGTGCCCATGAATGATTCGTCCGGGCTCGGCCCGCGTTTTGTTCCCGTGTCTGATTCTGTGCACCTGGGACGAATCGCGTCCCGACCGTAGATCGTGTCGAACCGCGAATCGGATGACCCTGTCGTCGCTCGTTCATTCGCGTCGAACGGCCTGCTGGGCGGCATGGATCGTCGGCCGACCGCTCCGACGACGCCGGCCGGTCGCGGTCGCCGGCCGGTGGCGGCGGGCTGGCCGTTTGCGGGTCAGCCGTCCCGAACGCGGCAGGATGCCGCGTCCACGTCGCGGCCGTTTGTCTTGTCGGTTGCCGAGGCCCCTTTGGTGCTCGAGGTTGTTGTTAAGGTTCTCGCTGTCGGGGTTCTCGCTGTCGGGGGCGGTGACTTGTCAGGGCGAACGCGCCGTCAGCCCTGGTTCTGCTCGTCAGTCTTCTTTTCTTCCGCCGCCACACCGACGATCGAGCTGCGCAGAATGCGGATTCGCGTGTTGTTGCCTTCGTCGACGCGAAGCACAATTTCGCGCGACCCGGGCGGCGCGTTTACCACGACGCCAAACATGCCTCCGGCGGTCCACACGTGATCATTTTTCTTCAGGTTGGCTTGCATTTTGGCGACGTCCGACTGTTTTCGCTTTTCGGGGCGGACAATCAGAAGATAGAACAGGACGCCGATCATCACGATCGGCATCATCAGGCTGAGGATATTGCCGCCGTCCGCGGCGGCGAGGATGATGTTGTCGAAAATCGGGGAACCGTGCGGCATGAAGAATTCCAGTTCGTCGCGTCGGGTTGCCACAAAAACGCTGAGGCCAGGCGTGGCAACTGGCCAGGCAAAGCGGAACGCGCCCCCTGGGACGGGGCGACGATACAAGCCGGGTATGATAAAGGCTTGTGTTGCAAGCGACAAGAGCGTCTAGGGTTCTGGCAAGGCCAAAATCTGCGCGTTGGCTCGAGGACAAGCCGGGCGGCTCGAGCGGCGTTCAACAACCCGCGCCGGGCGCAGCCCAAAAGCCGGAGACTGCGGGGTTTAGGCGGAATTGGTTTCGCAAGATTGTTGCGCAGCAGGGACGATAGGAATCGTCTTGGCCGAAGGCCATCTTCAACGTAGCCTGGGGCAACGCCCCGGGAAGCAAAGACGACAGCAACGGCGTTGGCCGAAGGCCATCTTCAACGTGTCGCCTCCGCCCGCATGAATCCGCCCGCATGAATATGGCCTTCGGCCAAAAGAGGCTCGCGCGCGGCGCCAGTCCTGGGGCATTGCCCCAGGCTACGGTGAGCGGCGGCCTTCGGCCAAATGGAATCAGTGCCTATCTGCGATCAAACGCGCAACGGTTGAAGCGGTACTAGTTTAAGAAATTGACCGCGCCTGGGGCGAGGTCCGACGGGGCTGCTCGACGCGCGGGCTGCGACGGTAAAATGGTCGGGCCGAGCACGGCACGGGAGCGAAGCCTGGGCAGACCCGCCCAGCCGAATCTGGTATCTTTGATCCCGCGATTCCCACTACCAGCCGGGCTCGATGCGGTGAATATCATCCGTATCCGCAGGCCACGAGCTGCTTTACGATAGAAAGATACGCGATGAGCGATAACGATCGGCCTTGGTATCACGAAGGGTTGCGGTTCACCTGCACCGGTTGCGGCAACTGTTGCACGGGCGCTCCGGGATTTGTCTGGGTGAACCAAGAGGAAATTGCGGCGTTGGCACAGCTCGTCGGTCAGGACGACCTCGCCGCGTTCGAGCGACAGTACGTCCGCAACGTCGGGATCCGAAAGAGTTTAAAAGAGTATCCCAACGGAGATTGTGTGTTTTTTGATGGACAGACGCGGCGCTGCAAGGTATACGAGGCGCGCCCGCGCCAATGCCGCACGTGGCCTTTCTGGGACTCGAACCTCCGCTCGCCCGACCATTGGGAACGCACCTGCCGCGTGTGCCCCGGCAGCGGCGATGGCGAATTGCATTCGGCGGAGGAAATCGATGCCCTGCGCGCCGTCATCCGGCTGTAGGACGGGCTGGAGGATTTTTGATTTTTGATTTTAGACTTTCGATTTTATACCGCACGCGGGTGACCGCGAGACGTAATCCGCAGCCTGAGCGAGGGACTCAGGCATTCCCTCGCTTACGCTTCGGGTTACGATCAAACGTGCCTTCCTCGACAGCGCGCGGCTGGTGGCCGAGCATGTCAGGGCCAGTCCGTCGCGGCTGGTGCGCTGCGCGCCGTCGGGCCGTACACGTGGGGCGACAAAGACGAAACATCGGGGTAGCAACGGTCGCAAGACCGCAGGCGATCGGGCTCTGGCGACCGTGGCGCTCCACGACTGGAAACTCGAGGATGCACGAGTCCGTCGGGGCCGAATTTTTTTACGGTTTATAACGATTAGTTCAAGGACGCGGGTTGTATGGTCGATAAACCGTGGACAGCAATCGACGCGGCGAGCGGTCGGCGATCTTGACTCTACTTGTTGTGGCATTTACACTTGGAGCGTCCAAGCTGTATTTCTCGTGCCATAGTGACAGAGTGTTTTTCCCCTCTGTCATGGGAGAGTCGAATCGTGACAAAAAAGACGAAGAAAGAGATCGTAAAGACGATTTCCGAGCACGTCGAACTGACCCAGTTGCAGACGAAAAAGCTTGTCCAGCGAATGTTCGACGCCATCATCGACTCGTTGACGGACCAAGGCCGAATCGAATTACGAAATTTTGGGGTGTTTGAAGTCAAGAAACGTGCGTCTCGGCGGGCCCGCAATCCTCGTTCCGGCGAACGGGTGGACGTTCCGGCGAAATTGGTGGTCACGTTCAAGCCCGGCAAAGAGATGGAGCAGCGTGTCCGCGCTCGGTCGAAAGAACTAGAACAACTGCTCGAAGCACGAGAATCACGAAAGAAAAGGCTGCTCGAAGCAAGGCAGCTCGAGAAGACACAGGAGAATCGTCCGGTCGCAACGCGGCAGGCCAGCACGCTCGAAGCCCGAGAGCACAGTTCGAGTTCAGCGCGCGAGTCGGAGACTCAAACGGGCCTTGCGTGGTCGGATACGACGATTGGCGCCGTGATCGGCGATGATGAAAGTCAGAGAATCGATCTGGGAGCGAGCGGGTGACTGCACCGGCCGCCGGCGTCCCCGGATCAATGCTTCTCAATCATGGAGGATCGTCACGTGATGCGTCGGCTCATCCTATCGGCGCTGCTGAGCGTCGCGGTCGCGACAAGCGTCGGCTGCTTTATCCCGATTTATTCCGGGGATCCAGCGCGCCGAACGGACCAATTGATCTATACATCCGACGACCTGCGAAACCTACTCCTCGAATGGGAACGGTTCTGGTTCCTCGACCAGCCGGATCACATGACGCCCCACCGCGTCCACGGCGGCGTGATCTGAATGGACTGGCTCCCGACCTGCGGTCAGGGCCGCCGGGCCTGGAGGGTTTTGCGCGGTTTGGCCCGCGGCGACGGGACGGGGCCGATGTAAGCGCGGACGCGTGGGAAAAATGCGGCGCGGGTCCTGGGCGGCGTTGCTGAATGCGCGGTGCCTGGGTACATTGTGGGCCGTCTTCCGCGTGTTGACGCTGCGGCTGGGGTGCCGCGACGCGGGACTAGCCCCGGAGTTTTACGCCGCGTGTCGCTTGCCATCCAACTCGGGCGATTGCAGTTGCCCAACCCGATCCTCGTGGCGTCGGGAACGTTCGGGTATGCGCGCGAGATGGAGCGTCTGGTCGACCTGCGGCGACTGGGAGGCATTCTGCCGAAGACGATCACCCAGCAGCCACGGCCGGGAAATTCACCGCCGCGCGTCGTCGAAACGACGGCCGGGTTGTTGAACTCGATCGGGTTGGACAACGACGGCATCGAGGCGTTTATCCGCCACCATCTGCCGTATCTCGACGTCGTGGGTGTTCCGATCATCGTGAGCATCGCCGGCCGGACCCACGACGAGTTTGTGCGGATGGCGGCGCGTTTGGACGGATTGCCTGGGGTCGCGGGGCTGGAATTGAACGTCTCGTGTCCCAACGTATCGGGAGGCGTCGATTTCGGGATCGATCCGAACTCGTGCCGACGCCTAGTGCGCGCCGTGCGCGAGGCTTGCGCCCTGCCGATCCTGGCCAAGCTGACGCCCAACGTGACGCGAATCGCCGAGATCGCCGCGGGCGCTGCCGACGGCGGCGCGGATGCGGTCAGCTTGATCAACACCGTCCTGGGGATGGCCGTCGATTGGCGTCGACGCAAACCGCTGTTGGGAAATGGGTTGGGCGGATTGAGCGGCCCGGCGATCAAGCCGATCGCCCTGCGATGCGTGCATCAGGTCGCGCGGGCGGTGAAGATTCCCATCGTGGGAATCGGCGGGATCGCCACGATCGACGACGTGCTCGAGTTTCTGGTCGCCGGCGCGAGCGCGGTGCAGATCGGGACGGCCAATTATTACGATCCGACCGTGACCATGAAATTGCTGGACGCGCTGCCCGGCGCGTTGGCCGAGGCGGGCGTGGCCTCGGTCGGCGAGCTTGTCGGCACGTTGCAGATCTCTCCTTGAGTTGCCGTTGTCGTTATGCGAGTACTATCAGGAATCCAACCCACCGGCCGTTTTCACTGGGGCAATTATTTTGGCGCCATTCGCCAATACATCGACCTGCAGCACGGCAACGAGGCCTACTATTTCATCGCCAATCTGCACGCGCTGACGACGGTCCGCGACCGCGACGCGCTGGCGCGCAACACGATCGACGCGGCGCTCGACCTGTTGGCGTTGGGGCTGGACCCGGCGCAGGCGACCCTGTTCGTCCAGTCCGACGTCCCCGAGGTGTCCGAGCTGACCTGGCTGTTGATGACCGGCGCGCCGCTGGGGCTGCTCGAACGGTGCCATGCGTTCAAGGAGAAAAAGGCCAAAGGACTGACCGCGGACGCCGGCCTGTTCACCTACCCCGTGTTGATGGCCGCCGACATTCTCGCCTACGATGCGGAGATCGTCCCGGTCGGCGAGGATCAGATCCAACATATCGAGGTCTGTCGCGATTTGGCGGGCGGCTTTAACCACGAGTTCGGCGACGTTTTCGTGTTGCCCAAAGCCAAGGTGCTCGAACACGCCGCCCGCGTCTCAGGCACCGATGGCGAGAAGATGTCCAAGAGCTACAACAACACGATCGAGATCTTCGACGAGCCCAAAGCGATGCGGAAAAAGGTGATGCGGATGGTGACCGATTCGCGGCCGATGGAGCAGCCCAAGCCGCCGGAGACGGACCATCTGTTCGAGCTGTATTCGCTGTTTGCCGCCGAGTCGGATCGCGAGGCCATGGCGACACTGTACCGGACGGGCGGGTTCGGGTACGGCCAAGTCAAGAAGGCGTTGGCCGACGCGGCGGATGCGTACTTTGCCGAGGCCCGCGCCCGTCGCGCCGATCTGGCCGCGCACCTCGACAAGGTGCGGGAGATCTTGGGAGACGGCGCCCAGCGGGCCCGAGCGCGAGCCCGCCAGACCTTGCAGCGAGCCCAAGAGGCATGCGGGGTGAAGGCCGCGTCATGAACGTCATCGGAATCGGAACCGACATCGTCGAAATCGTGCGGATCGCGCACATGATCGATCGGCACGGCGAGCTGTTTCTCAACCGCGTGTTCACCCCGGACGAGATCCAGTATTGCAGCGTGCGGAAGGCGGCGACCCAACACTACGCCGGCCGATGGGCCGCGAAAGAGGCGGTCATGAAGGCGCTCGGCACCGGCTGGTCGCGGGACGTCGGTTGGTGCGACATCGAGGTACGCAACGAGATCGGGGGCCGCCCGCACATCGATCTCGGCGGCGGCGCCTTGGAGCTTGCCGCCCGACTGGGCATCCATCAGGTCCTGATCAGCATCTCGCACTGCCGCTGTCACGCCACCGCGTATGCGATGGCCGTGAGTTATGACGAGCTGTGATCGCGTCGGCGGACGGGTCAGTCGGCGCCGAGGCGGAGTCGCCCGCGGGCGGTAGGCGGCGGCGGTTGGGGCTACGGACCGCCGCGACGAAACCGATGGCTCTCACGCGTACTCGCGGCGACAGAACGACCACCAGCCGGCGGCGAACAGCGCGGCCGACACGCTGACCAGCACGAGCGCGGCCGTGTCGCCTGCGATGGGCAAGAACAGCGCCGGATCACGGCCGCCGACCGGCGCCAACCCCAGGCTCGCCCCGGCGTCGAACACCAGGCATTGGGTATAGTACGAGATGGCAAGGCGTTTGATGATGCCCGGCATGTTGCCCAGGAACGTCTCGAGGATCAGCGCATAGCCCAAGCTGACGATGGTCGCCCGCTGCAACGTCACGCTGAACAGGTGGAACAGACACGTGTACGCCAAGCTGCTCAAAGCCACCGCGGGCCACAGGTGTCGGAAGCTCTCCCACCCCGCCGCCCCGGCTAGGCGGGCCAGCGCCGCAAATCCGGCGAGATTCCAAGCCGAAACCAGCGACAGCGCCGCGACGAACTTGGCGGCGTAGATGACGCAGCGAGGCAACGGCGTCGCCAGCAGATAGACCAGTGTCTGGTCTTGACGTTCGCCGGCGACGCTCGCCGAGGCGTAGCACAGCGAAAAGATCGGCAGAAAAAAAGACACGAACAGCGGCAAAAAAAGCTGCTGGATGAACTGCGCCGCCGTGCGTTCGCCCCGTGTCGCCCAGGCCATCGCGGCCAGCAGGGCAAACGCCAACAGCAGGGCGTTGACCCAGGTCTGGCGCGAACGCACCATCCGCCAGGCCGACAGCGTGACAAGCTGCCACCCGCCGCGCAGGATCGCCGCCAGTCGCGACGGCGGGATCCGCCCTGTCGTCACGGTCTCGTTGTGCAAGGAACGCCTCCTGTTCCGATCGCAAAACCAATGCCTGACGCCGTGCGCACCGCGGCCCGCGGCGCGTCGCCATCGGCGATCGACGTGAGCGCACCGATCCGCGGCAGGCGTCAGCCGTCGAACCGGCCCCGAGCCGCGTCCGCTTCGATCCTGTTCCTTGGTCGCACCCGTGCGCAGTCCCTCGCCGCACCACGCCGTTGTGTCCGCTCGGCGCCCGCCGCGGAGCACTGTCCAGTCCCCCCCGCGCAACCTTGTATTTTTCACCGTGCTCGCATAGACTGTCCGCCCGTGAATACCGAACATGCGTTTCAACAGTGTATCTCGCCCGCCTGCGGCGCACAGTACAGCATCGACGAGGTGCGCACGGCCTGCGCGCGCTGCGGGGATCTCTTGGACGTCGAGTACGACTGGAGCCGTCTGCGGCCGCCAAACAGCCTGCGGCATTTCGAGCGCTATTGGACCCAGCGCCACGACCCGGTGCGGCACAGCGGGGTATGGCGTTTCCACGAATTGTTGCCGTTCGCCGCGCCCGAGACGCTCGTGACGGTCGGCGAGGGCCAGACGCCGCTGCAGCAGGCCGACGGCCTTGCCGCGTATGTCGGCCTGCAGCCGGGCCGCCTGTACCTGGAATACGAGGGTCTGAACCCATCCGGCAGCTTCAAAGACAACGGCATGTCGGCCGCGTTCACGCACGCCCGGATGACCGGCGCCACGCGAGCCGCCTGCGCGTCGACGGGAAACACGAGCGCGTCGCTCGCCATGTACAGCGCCGTGACGCGGCTGATGCGGGCGATCATCTTCATCGGCTCGGGCAAGATCTCGTACGGCAAGCTCTCGCAGGCGCTCGAGTACGGCGCGCTCACGATCCAGATCGAGGGCGATTTCGACGACGCGATGGCCCGCGTTCAAGAGGTGGCTCGCGACCTGAGCATCTACCTGGTGAACAGCGTCAACCCGTTCCGGCTCGAAGGTCAGAAGACGATCATGTTCCGCGTCCTCGAGTCGCTCGATTGGAACCCGCCCGACTGGATCGTGGTGCCCGGGGGAAACCTGGGCAACTCGAGCGCCTTCGGCAAAGCCTTTGCGGAACTGGCGCGGCTGGGTTTGATCGCGCGGATCCCGCGTCTGGCGGTCATCAACGCCACCGGCGCGGATACGTTGTACGAGCTGTACGAACGTCGGGGCCTGCGTTGGCGCGGCGGTCTGCCCGATGGGCAACTGACGGCCGACTATTACCGCGAGCTGGACGAGGGGCAGAAAAAGGCTTCGACCATCGCCAGTGCGATCGAGATCAACCGGCCCGTGAATCTGCGAAAGTGCGTTCGCGCGCTGGAGATCTGCGATGGCGTGGTCCGCCGGGTCACGGATCAGGAGATCCTGGACGCCAAAGCCCGTGTGGGCGCGGCCGGGTTAGGCTGCGAGCCGGCCAGCGCGGCCAGCGTCGCGGGCGCTCGGTGTTTGATCCGGGAAGGCGTGATCGCACCGGATCAGCGGGTCGTCTGCATCCTGACGGGGCATCAATTGAAAGATCCCACGGCGACGGTCGCCTACCACTCGTCGGATCGCGAGCAGTTCCAGCGCGTGTTGGGCAGCCGCGGTGTCGCGCGAGCCGAGTTCGCCAATCACGCGATCGCCGTACCGAACGATTTAGACCAGATTATCCGAGCCATCGAACAAGATCGTTGACCATGACCAAGATTCGGCTTGCCATTCACGGGGCCGCGGGCCGCATGGGCCGGCGACTGGTTGCGCTGGGCAGTGCGGACCCCGAACTGCAAATCGTGGCCGCGCTGGAACGCGGCGATCATCCCGAGTTGGGCCAGGACGCAGGCCAGTTGGGCGGCGTGGGTGCGTTGGGCGTTCGATTGGCAGCCGATCTACAGGCCGAGGCCGACGCGCTGATCGACTTTTCCTTGCCCGCCGCGGCCGACGCCGTCATCGGGCTGTGCGCCGCGCGGCGCGTGGCGTTGGTCATGGCGACAACGGGGCTGGAAGCGTCGCAGGCGGCGGCCCTGCGGGCGCTCGCCGCGCAGGCTCCGGTGGTCTGGGCGCCGAGCATGAGCCTGGCGGTGAACCTGGCGATGAAGCTGGCGGGAATCGCCGCCGGGGCGCTGCGCGACGTGTCCGGCGGCGCCGATGTCGAGATCATCGAGCGGCATCACCGCTTCAAGAAAGACGCGCCCAGCGGCACGGCGCTGCGGTTCGGCGAGTTGATCGCGGCGCAGATGGGCCAGACTCGGCAGGCCCACGGTCGCGAAGGAATCGTCGGCGAGCGACCACACGACGAGATCGGATACCATGCCGTCCGCGCGGGCGACAACCCGGGCGAGCACACGATCCTGTTCGGCTTGCTGGGAGAAAGCCTCGAGCTGACGGTGCGGGCCTCGAATCGCGACTGTTATGCAATCGGCGCTCTGGCGGCGGCCAAGTTCGTCGTGGGGCGGCCGCCCGGTTTGTACACCATGGACGACGTGCTGGGCCTGTGACGACCGGGCGGGGCGCCGGTGCGAGCCCGCGGCATCCCGACGAAGCGTGGGATCCGCGCGTCGTCGTCAGTTGGACAGACCGGCAAACCGGGTCCGCGCGGGCCGATCGATGGCGATCGATGTCCGCGAGGTTGTCGATCCGGCGGTTTGGGGGCTGCTTTTTTTCTGCCGCATCCGACATCGGCGATGGCCAAACCATCTGCGCGCATCGCGAAAACGAAGATTTTCGGGAATGGTCGCCGTTGCCGGGTCACGGGAATCCCGCCCTCTGGCGAGCGTGGCGATCCGACATTCACAACTGGACCACACACGAGCCGTTCGGAAGTGTCACTCGATGTTCGCCGATCTGAATCCAACGCCGGCAGCGGCGGCCACCATCGAGTTTCGGCTGCTGGGGTGCATACCCTTTGATGCGGCATGGAGGCTGCAAAGCCGTCTAGCCTTCGAGGCGGGCGGCCAGCTCGAGCCACGGATCGTCGTGTTGTTCTGCGAGCACCCCGACGTGATCAGCGTGGGGCGAGCCGGTTCGCGGGGCCATATCCGGCTGAGCGACGCGCAGCTCAAACGCGAGCAGTTGCGCGTCCGGTGGGTTGCCCGGGGCGGAGGCTGTGTGTTGCACGCGCCGGGGCAACTGGCCGTGTATCCCATCGCGCCGCTGAACGCGTTGGGCTGGACCGTGGGCGAATATCTGCGGCGGTTTCAGCGCGGCCTGCTCGCGGGTTTGTCCGCGTTGAACGTGCGCGCCGAGACGATGGATGGGCGGTTCGGCGTGTGGGGCCGTTCGGGCTTGTTGGCCAATATCGGCGTGGCCGTTCGCAGCGGCGTTAGCTGCCACGGCGCGCACATCAACGTCAATCCGGCGATGCGGCGATTCGCGTTCGTGGACGTCTTTCCACCCCGCGCGGCCGCCGACACGGGGAAATCGGTCATGGGCTGTCTCCTGGCCGAACGGCAGGCGTCGATTAGAATGTCAGGTGTGAGGAGTGCGCTGATCGAGGCGCTGTCCGAGACGTTCCAATGCGGCCAGTGCCATCTGTTCACCGGACATCCGTGGTTGTCGTCCGCATCTTTCACTGCCGGTGAGGTTGATGCCTGTTAAACTCGAACTACCGATCCTGAATGCCGAGCCTCTATCCAGTCTCATTGCGCCGCCCAGCGCCGACCGCCGCCTGCCGCGATGGCTCAAACGGCGCGTGCCCAAGGGCAACGCCAACCACTTTACGGCGCACCTGTTGGACGAGCTGAATCTCGAGACCGTCTGCGACAACGCCCGCTGTCCGAACCGCATGGAGTGCTATTCGCAGAAGACGGCGACGTTCATGATCCTGGGCAACATCTGCACGCGGGCATGCAGCTTTTGCGCGGTGCCCCACGGCCGCCCCGAACCGCCGGACGCCAGCGAACCGGAGCGGCTGGCCGAGGCGGCGTCCCGCCTGGGACTGCGGCATGTCGTCATCACGTCGGTCACCCGCGACGACCTGCCGGACGGCGGAGCGGATCATTTCTATCAGTGCATCCAGGCCATCCGCGCGCGGACCGGAGCGACGGTCGAGGTGTTGACGCCGGATTTCATCGGCTCGCCCGACGCGTGGAAGCGGGTGGTCGAAGCGGCGCCGGAGGTTTTCAACCACAATGCCGAGACCGTGCCGCGGCTGTATCGGCGGGTCCGCGGCCCCAAGTCCGAGTATCGCTGGACGCTCGAACTGCTGCGTCGGGTCAAGCAGCGCAACCCGGAGATCAAGACCAAGAGCGGTCTGATGCTGGGCGTCGGCGAAACTTTCGAAGAGGTGCTGGACGTGCTGGCGGACCTGCGCGATCGGGACGTCGATTTTCTAACGTTGGGCCAGTACCTACAGCCCGACCCCAGCCGCTACTTGCCGGTCGTCCGCTACGTGTTGCCCGAAGAGTTCGACGAACTGGGCCGCGCGGCGAAAAAGCTCGGCTTCCTGAAGGTCGCCAGCGGCCCGTTCGTCCGCAGCAGCTATCACGCGCGCGAGATGTTCGAGTAGGCTTGTGGCGGACGCCCGCGGGATGCGATACCTTAGCGATGTCCTCGCGTGCGGCCGTTGCGACGCGTTCCCGTTTTTCCGCCGCCCGTTCGCAGCCGCCCGTGCGCAGCCGCCCGTGCGCAGCCGCCCGTGCGCAGCCGTCCGTGCGCAGCCGTCCGTTTGTGCCCCCCCGCTTGTGCCCGTCCATCCGGCGCCGCCCGTGCCGAGACGCGCGATCGCGGCGGGCACACGAGGCCGGTCGCCGAGCAAGCCAACAGGAGCATGTCGATGAGCGCCACCGTTCAGCAGTTGTTCGACCTGTCGGGCCGCGTGGCGTTGGTGACCGGCGCCAGCGGATACCTGGGACGCGCCATGGCCGAGGCGCTGGCCGAAGCCGGCGCGCGGGTGGTGGCCTCGAGCCGTTCGCTGGATCGGGCGACCGCCGTGGCCGCCGCGCTGGGCGGTCGCGAGGCGGGACGCCACGTCGCGGTGTGCCTGGATCATCTGGACGAGCCATCGCTCGAACGCGGGTTCGAGGATGCGCTTCGCCAAACCGAGCAGCTCGACATCCTGGTCAACAACGGCCACGATCCGGTCGCCGCCGATTGGTCGTCGGTCACCGCCGAGCAGTTTCAACGGCAACTGGCCAACCTGACGGGATACTTCCTACTGGCCCGGCGGCTGCGGGATCATGCCGCGGCGAGGCAACGCCCGGCCAGCATTGTCCTGCTGGGGTCGATGTACGGCGTCGTGGGTTCGTATCCGGATGCCTACGCCGGGGTCTGTCCGGCCAGCCCCGCGGCCTACCATGCGCTCAAGGGCGGAATCGTCCATCTGACCCGGCACTTGGCCGTGTACTGGGCCAAGGATCGCGTCCGCGTCAACTGTCTGAGCCCCGGTCCGTTCCCCCACCCGCACGCGCCGGCCGAGATGGTCCGGCGGCTGGAGACCAAATCGCCGCTGGGACGCATGGGGATGCCGCACGAATTGAAGGGCGCCATCGTGTTCCTGACGTCGGACGCCAGCAGTTATGTGACCGGACAGAACCTGCTGGTCGACGGCGGCTGGACCGCCTGGTGACCCACACTGCGAGCTCGCCGCCCCATGCCCGAACAACTCGTCGGACTGATCGAGCGCGTCACGTACCACAACCCCGAAAACGGCTTCGCCGTGCTCAAGGTCCTGGTCAAGGGGCATCGCGAGCCGATCACGGTCGTCGGATCGGCGACTTCGGTCAACGCGGGCGAGCATCTGACCGCGACCGGCGCGTGGGTCGTCGACCGACAGCACGGCCAGCAGTTCAAAGCGGACGATCTCCGCACCTCGCCGCCGACCTCGGCCGCCGGGATCGAGCGTTATTTGGGTTCGGGCGCGATCCGCAGCGTTGGACCGCGTCTGGCCGCCAAGATCGTGGCCCTCTATCGCGAGCGGACGCTGAAGGTTCTGGACGAGACGCCGGATTTTCTGCTGCACATCCGCGGGATCGGCCCGAAACGGCTCAAACGCATCCGCACGAGTTGGGACGAGCAGCGCGAGGTCCGCAAGATCATGCTGTTCCTCAGCCAGTACGGGATCAGCTCGCGCCGCGCGCTGCGGATCTATCGGACCTATGGCCACGAGGCGATCGACACGATCCGCGCCAATCCTTATCAATTGGCCGACGACATCCGCGGGATCGGTTTCAAGACGGCCGACGAGCTGGCGGCGCGGCTGGGCATCGACCGCAATTCGCCGCACCGCGCCCGCGCGGCGACGGCTTACGCCTTGCAGGAGCTGAGCGCCGAGGGCCACGTCGGCTTCGCCGAGCCGGGTGTTCTCGAGCGGACGGTAGCGTTGGCCGACATTCCGCCGGAGATCGTACAACAGGCGATCGAGCAGGCGGTCGAGAACCGAACCCTCGTCCGCGAGCAGATCCGAGATCAGCCGTGGCTGTACCTTGCCGCGTTGCATCGCGCCGAGACGGGGCTGGCCCAATCGGTCCAGCGGCTGCTGGCGGCCCCCGGACATCCGCTGCCGCGAATCGACGTCGCCGCGGCGATCGACTGGGTCGAACAGCGGTTGGACATCGCTCTGGCGACCGCCCAGCGCGAGGCCATTCGTCTGGTCTGCGACCACACGGTGGCGATCATCACGGGCGGTCCGGGCGTCGGCAAGACGACGCTCGTGCGCAGCATCCTCGAGATCTTCGCGGCCAAGCGGCTGCGCTGCGTGCTGACGGCCCCCACCGGACGGGCCGCCAAGCGGTTGGCCGAGACGACGGGACAGGCGGCCAAGACGATCCATCGCCTGTTGGACTTCGACCCGGCGACGGGCGACTTTCGCCGCAACGCGTCGAATCCGCTCGTCGGCGACCTGTTCGTCATGGACGAGACGTCGATGGTCGACGTCGTGTTGGCGCACCAGTTCTTTCGCGCCGTGCCCCGCGGCGCCTGCGTGGTTCTGGTGGGCGACATCGACCAGTTGCCATCGGTCGGGCCGGGCAGCGTTCTGGCCGAGATGATCCGATCCGAGGTCGTTCCCGTGGTCCGGTTGAACGAGGTGTTTCGGCAAGCGGCCCAGAGCCGGATCATCACCGCCGCCTATGCGCTCAATTGCGGGCAACTGCCCGACCTGACCGCGCCGGACGGCTTGGGCGACTTCTACTTCGTCGAATCCGACGAACCGCCCGCGATTCGCGACGCGATCGTGCGGTTGGTCAGCGAACGAATTCCGCAGCGATTCGGCCTCGATCCACGCGCCGACATCCAGGTCCTGGCTCCGATGAACCGCGCCGAACTGGGGGCCCGGAACCTGAACGGCGTTCTGCAGGAGGCATTGAACCCCAGCGCCGGCCAAGCCCAAATCGAGCGTTTCGGCTGGACGTTTCGCGAAGGCGACCGCGTCATTCAAACCGAGAACAATTACCAACGCGACGTATTCAATGGCGACTTGGGAATCATCGACAGCATCAATCGGATCGAGCAGGAGGTGTCCGTCACGTTCGACGGACGAAGCGTGAGCTACGATTTTGGCGACCTGGACGAGCTGGCGCTGGCCTACGTGCTGACGGTCCACAAGAGTCAGGGCAGCGAGTATCCATGCGTCGTGATCCCGCTGCACACCCAACATTTCATGATGCTGCAGCGCAACCTGCTATACACGGCCGTCACGCGAGGCAAGCGTTTGGTGATCCTGGTCGGTTCCCGCAAAGCGCTGGGGATGGCCGTCCGCCGTCAAGACACGCGCGAGCGTTGCACGGCGCTGGCGTGGCGACTGCGACGCAGCGCGGACTCGCCAAGGCCCGACGCCGCGCCGCGGGCCGATTTGTGACGGCCATGGGAATCCGCGTCGTCGCCCTGCCAGGCTGCTTTGTGCGCGGATGTGTGGGTGGTGGGTGCGCGGCAGGATGCCGCGTCTACGTGGGCGCGGTTCGTGCGGAGGGCGTCGGTCGTCTCACGACGACTGGACGGATCCTCGCTGGGCAAAGGCGGACGCCGAATCGCGGGGCGAGGGCCCGGCGACCCGTCGAGCAACTGGTTGACAACGCTGCGAAACGCGCTCAAACTCAAGCCTCGGGCGTCATCAGCGCGGCTGGGCCCGACGGACCGCACGATGTGTTTGCCGTTGGAACCGCATATCGCTCTGTGCGACGGGCGGTCGCCATGCTTGGCCTGTTTTCTGGAGGGGAATCTACGTGAGTAAATACATCCTGGGATTGGACCAAGGCACGACGTCGAGCCGCGCGATCGTGTTCGGTCACGATGGACGGATCGTCAGTTCGGCGCAGCAGGAGTTCGAGCAGATCCTTCCACAGCCGGGCCACGTCGAACACGATCCGCTGGCGATTTGGAACTCGCAGTTGGCCGTCGGCAGGCAGGCCTTGGCGTCCGCCGGGCTGTTGGCTCACGACATCGCGGCGGTCGGCGTGACCAACCAGCGTGAAACGACCATCCTGTGGGAACGCGATACGGGGCGACCGGTGGCCAACGCGGTGGTTTGGCAGAGTCGCGTCAGCGCGCCGATCTGCGACCAACTGAAGGCCGACGGTTTGGAACCGCTGTTCCGCGAGCGGACCGGACTGGTGATCGACGCCTACTTCTCCGGAACCAAGATCAAGTATCTGCTCGATCGGATCGAAGGCCTACGGGCGCGGGCGGAACGCGGCGAGGTGTTGTTCGGAACCGTCGATTCGTTCCTGATCTGGCGGCTCACCGGCGGCCGCCGCCACGTGACCGACATGAGCAATGCCAGCCGCACGTTGATTTACAACATCCATACATTGGATTGGGACGACGAGCTGCTGCGCGCGCTGGACATTCCCCGCGCGATGCTGCCCGAAGTGCTGCCGTCCAGCCACGATTTTGGCCAAACCGCGACGGAGTGGTTCGGCGCGCCGGTGATGATCGGCGGCGTCGCGGGAGACCAACAGGCGGCCACCTTTGGCCAAGCTTGTTTTGCGGCCGGCGAAGCCAAAAACACCTACGGCACGGGGTGCTTCTTGCTGCTGAACACGGGCGACCAGCCGCGACGTTCGGAAAACCAACTGCTGACCACGATCGGCTGGGGGCTGGACGGTCGCGTCACATACTGCCTCGAAGGGTCCGTGTTCATCGCCGGCGCGGTCGTTCAATGGTTGCGGGACCGGATGGGGTTGATCCACACTTCGGCCGACATCGAATCCCTGGCCGCCACGGTTCCCGACAGCGACGGCGTGGTGCTCGTCCCGGCCTTTACCGGACTGGGCGCCCCGCACTGGGATCCCTACGCCCGCGGATCCATCTTCGGCATCACCCGCGGCACGACGGCCGGTCATTTGGCGCGGGCGGCGCTCGAGTCGATGGCCTTTCAGACACGCGATCTGCTCGAGGCGATGCAGCGCGACGCCGGGATCCGGCTCGATACGCTCAAGGTGGACGGCGGCGCCTCGGTCAACAACCTGCTGATGCAGTTCCAAGCCGACATCCTCGATTCGACCGTGCGGCGTCCCGTGGTCGCCGAGACGACCGCACTGGGCGCGGCGTACCTGGCGGGCTTGGCGACGGGTTACTGGAACAGCCTGGACGACATCGCCCGAAACTGGGCGTTGGACCGCGAGTTCCAGCCGCGGATGGACGCCGCCCAGCGCGATCAGCGCTATGCCCGCTGGACGCGCGCGGTCGGACGCGCGCTGGACTGGATCGAACACTGAGCGGCGGCGTGGGACGCTCGCCAAGCCTACTTGCCAGGTGCGCGTGCGAGCTGTACATTACCTGCCGTGAATGCATGATGACGGGCGAGCGGTTTCAGACGAAGGAGTATCGACGGCATGAGCAGTGGTTTGAACATCCGGGCGGACGGGGCTTTGGACTTGGTGTCGCTGGGGGCGTTGGTCCATCGGCTGGATCCGGGGATCGTCCCGTTCCGCAAGGCCACCGAATGCTCGATCCATGTCAGCGGCGGCGAGTTCAACGTCGCCGCGAACTTGGCGGACTGTTTCGGCTTGCAGACGGGAATCGCGACAGCGATGGTCGACTATCCGATCGGCGATTTGATCGCCGAACGCGTGCGGGCGATGGGCGTGCGACCGTTTTACAAGCGCTTCGAGCACGACGGCGTGACCGGGCCGAACATGGCTTGCGTGCTCAGCGATCGCGGCTGCGGCGTGAGGGCGCCGGTCGTGTTCTACAACCGTTCGAACGAGGCCGGGGCGCGGTTGCAACCCGGCGACTTCGACTGGAACAAGATCTTCGCCGACGGCGTCCGCTGGTTCCACAGCGGCGGCATTTTCGCCGCGCTGTCCAGGACGACGCCCGAGGTCATCATCGAGGGCATGCAGGCGGCCAAGGCGGCCGGCGCCATCATCTCGTTCGATTTGAACTTCCGCGAAAAACTGTGGCGGATTTTCGGCGGGCTGGACACGGCGCAGGCCACGATTCGGCGGATCGTCGAACACGTCGACGTGCTGGTGGGCAACGAAGAGGATCTGCAAAAGGGCTTGGGTGTCGCGGGTCCGGACGTGGCCGCCAAGTCGAAGCTGGACTCGAGCGTGTTTTTCGGCATGATCGATCGCGTGATTGCCCAGCATCCGCAGATCAAGGTCATCGCCACGACGTTGCGCGAAGTGCACAGCACGAACCGTCACAGTTGGAGCGCGGTGGCTTGGATAAACGGACAGACGTACACGGCGCCGACCTGCGAGCTGGATGTGTACGATCGCGTCGGCGGCGGCGATGGTTTCGCCTCGGGCTTGTTCTACGGCCTGTTGTCCGGCCAGTCGCCGGACCAGGCGCTCAGGCTCGGTTGGGCCCACGGTGCGCTGCTGACCACTTTTCCCGGCGATACGACGATGGCCACGCTCGCCGACGTCGAGGCCTTTGCCAAGGGCGGTTCGGCGCGGATCCAGCGCTGAGCGCGGCGGACCTGCACTGTCTTACTAACCTCAAACATCGTGAACTTTTTTTGACAGTGTTTTCAGGCAGCGACAGCGTTAACTTATTGGAGGGATACATCTTGTACTTGCGGTAGCTCTGTGTCCTCTGCGTCTCTACGTTTGATCGACGTCCTTGCGCGGGCGAACTGGCCGGGATACAGGAGAATACGTTTTGGAAACGCAGAGACGCTGAGGACGCCGAGATTTCGGCGCCCCGTCGTAGCCGGGAGCAACGTGACAGGCGAATAACGGCGGATGGACACGGATCGCGGGGATGAAGAACAACAGTTAGACGCGATGTCTTTATTCGTGTGATTCATGGTCCTCCTCAATATTTCTCGGCTCTTGTTTGGTTGCGGCTGCGGGCCGCGTTTGGGTCTCATTTCGTATCATGCGCGCACGGTGCCCGCATCTCGTACACTGGTCTGTACAGTACACTAGTGGGTTGCTGGCACCGGACCGCATTAGGCGGGAGCGGCATTGGACGACTTTTGCGTCGCACAGACGACAGAGGGCGTGTTGGCCGAAGGCCATCACCAACGTAGCCTGGGGCAACGCCCCAGGAACCAGAGACGATAGCAACCGTGTTGGCCGAAGGCC
>JAVYAJ010000135.1:0-6539 GCA_032229885.1 Candidatus Anammoximicrobium sp.
GCCGTGCGGCTGCGCAGCGTCGTGCCGCCGTGCCGCTGGCGGCGACTCAGGTCGAGCGGCGATACGCCAGGTGCCGCTGCCAGTGTTCGTTGTCCGTCTGCGGGAAATCCGTGCGGTAATGCACGCCGCGCGATTCCTCGCGGTCCAACGCAGCCTGGGCCATGACGCGGGCGACGGCCAGCATATTCTGCAGTTCCCAGCCGGCCGGCTGGTCGAACTGGCGGAACAACACGTACCGCTGCCAAGCATCGATCATACTGACGGCTTCGGCCAGATCCGATCCTGTGCGGCGCACGCCGACGCTTCGCCACATGAGGCTCTTGAGGGAATTGCGGATGTCCTCCAGATCCAGAGGCTCGACGCCTTGCTCCTGCGCCGGGTTGTGTAGCGGCAGGGCGCGGAAGTCGTCATCCATCTGTTGGGCGGCGTGCGAGGCCCCCAGGCCCGCGTGCGCGCCGTAGACCATGCTTTCCAGCAGGCTGTTGGACGCCAGTCGATTGGCGCCGTGCAGACCGGTCGCCGTCGCCTCGCCCGCGGCCCATAGCCCCGGCAGCGTCGTGCGTCCCTCGAGATCGACCGACAGTCCGCCGCCCATGTAATGCGCGCCCGGACGGACCGGGATCCGGTCCTTGGTGATGTCGATCCCAAACTTGGCGCAGACATCCTTGATGCCCGGAAAGCGGTCGCGCACGAACTGCGCTTCGAGGTGGCTGAGATCCAGATAGACGCACGGATGGCGGGTTTTTTCCATCTGGCTGATGATCGCCTGCGAGACAACATCCCGCGGCGCCAACTCGCCCCGCTCGTCAAAGTCGAACATGAACCGATAGCCCGAGCGGTCGACCAGATACGCCCCTTCGCCGCGGATGGCTTCGGTGATCAAGCTGCGGCTGCTGCCGGCGATATACAGCACCGTGGGATGGAACTGCATGAACTCCATGTCTCGCAACTCGGCGCCCGCGCGAAACGCGATGGCCTGGCCGTCCGCCGTGGCCACCGCCGGATTGGTCGATTCGCGGAACAATTGGCCCGCGCCGCCGGTGCACAGGATCGTCTGTTTGGCCCAGACGAGCATCCGGCCGCAGCACGGGCCCCAGATCACCGCGCCGCGACAGACGTCCTCGTGCGTGAGCAAGTCGAGCGTGAACGTGTCCTCCCACAGCCGGACGTTCGGCAGTCCGCGCGTCCAGGCGATCATCGCCCGCATCACTTCCTTGCCGGTCGCGTCTCCCAACGCGTGGACGATGCGATAGTGGCTATGGCCTCCCTCGCGCCCCAACACGATCTCGCCGTTGTACGAATCGAAACGGGTTCCCCACTGGATCAGCTCGCTGATCCGTTGAGGCGCTTCGCGGACGACCATCTCGACGACCTGTCGGTCGCACAGATCCCCGCCGGCCTTCAGTGTGTCCGCTACGTGGCTCTCGAACTGATCCTCGGGCTTCATCACACCGGCGATTCCGCCCTGGGCGTACGCGCTGTTGGATTCCGCCGCGCGGCTCTTGGTGACCACCAGCACGCGCAGCGACGGATCGACCGCGGCCGCCGCGCGCAGCCCCGCCAGCCCGCTGCCGATGACCAAGACATCCGTAAAGAAGTGCGGCATCTCCTTGGGATGGAACGGAATCAAATAGCGCGGAGTCGGGGTGGGCATGACATGCGTTTCCTTCGAAGCTGGCTCAGCTCGTTACCACGATGGCACACGCACGGCAGCTTGGCAAGGGGTGCGCAACCGGCTCGCCGGTTCGAGTCCAGCAAGCCTGGATGAAGGTGTTGGCTGACGCTGTGACGCGCGCGTGTACGTGGGGCACGCGACCACGTCTCACTCCAGCGACGGCTTCACGAGCTGGCCGCAAGCCTGCAACTCGGGGCCCTCGTACGCGCCGTAGAACTCGGAATTGCAGTCCAGCCACAGGTCGATCCGATGTCGATCCTCGGGATCGAGCTGAACGCCGTAATGGCTTTCGTCCAAGTACTGGGCCAGCCCCGCGGCCCGCGCGCCGAACGCCCCGGGAATCGTGCGAACGCCGCCGTGGACGCCCGTGTTGATCGAGCCGTTGGTGACGTGGAAGTAGAACCCGTATTTCTCCGCCAACGCGGCGTAGGATCGCGTCCAGCCGTGGGGCCCGTTCGCCTCGCCGCTCAGATCCAGGGCTTTCTTCTCTTGGTGACAGCCGACGCAATGGCGATCCAACACGGGCTGGACCAGCCGCACATAGTTGAACGGGTTCGATCCGTCGACATCCGGTTGGATCGGCGAAGGCGCACGTCGCAGGGCCAGGGGCAGGCTTTGCGAGACGGCGGGCGGATCGTGCTTGCGCTCGTGGCAGCCTTGGCACGTCAACTGCTCGCCCGGATGCACATAGGTCGCCGAGCGCATCGACTGGACCGCCGTCCCGTGCTGATCGATCGCTTGAAAGTAGATCGGCTTGCCGACGGGCGCTTCGAAATAGGCGCTGCCGTCGGCTTCGACGGGCACCGTGCCCAGCACGGCGCGGGCGTTCGTCTGCTGGGCGGCTCCAATCCGGGGCACGTTCGGGGCGGGCGTGGCTTTGGGCAGCAGTTGGATAACCCGCAACGCTTCGATCTTCGTGCCCTCGGGCCACGAAAAATCGGCGTCGTACACGTTCATCACCGCCACGGTCGCCGGCCGGTCTAGGTGCTTGTCTTCCGCCGCTTGCGACGTAGCCGCCGGAATGATCGGCGGCCGCCGTCGGGCCCGCAGCGGAATCGGCGAGACGCACGAGATCCGCGGATCGCGATACACGAGCTCGCGGTTGCCCTGGCTGTCCAGCCAGTACACGCCGCGGTTCTTGGCCTGCGCATCGTACACGCACAGATAGTCTTGTTCGCTCAGCGGCCACGGCGTCCCGTACGCGGCAAACGGGGCGATCGGCCGGCCTTCGGCTTCGGGAAACGGCGCGTCGGGCGTTAGTCGCGTCAGTTGCGACATGCCGCCGTCGTCTTCGATCCGGGGATCGATCAGCACCAGCGACCCGAACTCGTGGCCGTGATGCGCGCCCGTGCTGGCGACGAATTTGTTCGAGTCGGGAATGGCGCGGATTCGCATCTCCATCCACGGCCGGCCTTCGCGACGCGCCGGATAGTTGCCGTGAAAGCTGCGCGGGTCGCGGCCGTCCGGATAGCAGGTCCAGATATGGTGCGCGACGTTCGTGTCGCGATCCACATAATCCCACCGCGTGTAGACCAACATGCCGTCGTTGGTCACGCTCGGGTTCCACTCGTGGGTCTCGTGAAAGCTCAGACAGATCATGTCGCTGCCATCCGGCTGCATCGAGAACAGCGTGTACACGGGACAGTGCCGACCGCACCGCAAATAGCCGCCGCGGCGTTCCGAGATGAACGCGATTCGCCCGTTGGGCAGGAAACACGGGTCAAAGTCGTCGGTCGGGCCGTCGGTCAATTGAATCAGGCCCGAGCCGTCGGCATTCACGCGAAAGATGTGGTACGAATACTCGGGCGTCCACTCGTAGGCCTCTGCGCCCTGATACTTGTCCCAGGCGGCCGCTTGGCTGTAGGCGAACAGGATCGTCTGGCCGTCCCACGAGACCTCCGGCGACAGGAACGTGCCGCCCGTCAGTTTTTGCCCCCGCAGCCGGCCGTTCTCGACGACCGAGCCGGCCAGCAGATCCGTCAGCCGCGGCTGCTCGCCAAACGGCGATTCGAGCACGTACAGACCGCCGCCGGGCTTGGCGTTGCAGCCGTAGTACTGGTCGCACATGTGATAGACGCCGACCGAATCGTGGCGTTTCAGAAACAACAGGCGATCGATCCCGGCCAGTCGCGGATTGCAGAAAGCGATCTGGCGTTTGACGCGACACGCCCGCCGGTACAGCTCGCGACGCGCCGTCGGCGGCGCGTCGGTCGCCGCGGCCAACTCGGTCGCCCGCTGCGCAAGCCGCTCCAATTCCGCGACGTGCCCGGCCAGCGCCGGCAGTTCGGCTTCGCGACTCAGCCGCGCGGCCAACTCGCGCGCTTGGCCGATCACCGCCTGAATGTGGGCGAGCGAAAAGTCGCCTTCGTTCGCGGCCATGGCGTCTGTCGTCGACGCACGCGTCTGCAAGGGCTGGTAGCCCAGCCGCTGGAAATCGGCGTCGCTCAGCGTTCCAACGCCCGAGTAGCGGCTGACGCTGACCTGGTCCGCCGGCTTGTGCAACGCCACGTTCACCGTCGGGTCGTCGGTCGAATACACCTCGATTTCGTCCAGCGCCAGGGAGCAGCGGCCGGCGACGCCCAACCGCACGACGCGCGCGGTGACCGGGCGGTCGCTGAACCGCACTTCGAGCGGCGCGCCCCGGACGCCGCCAAACGGCGTGCCGTCGTGCCGATAGACCAACGTGAACGACTCGGGTTTCATCGGCGCCGGCGCAACGCGCTTCGCGTCGCCGCGCGACGCTCCGGCGGTCGGCGGTTCATCGGCGACCAGGATCCGCAGGTTCGCCGTCCGGTCTGCCCTGCCGTCGCACCGATTGTAGACGACGATGCGATCTAGCTGAAACGACCGTCCGAGATCCACCTGCCACCAGGGGTCCGTCTGGCCGCTGGCCACGTGAAATCCCCACAGGCCGGTCTTCACTCCATCGCACCCGCCCGCTGCATCCTCGGCCGTCGTCACCGACGGGCCATCCGCCGTCTTGCCCGAAGCCCGGTCGGCGGGCGCCGGGGTGGCACTCGTGGCCTTCAGACCGGCGTTGAACCGCTGGTCGTTGGCAATCCAATCCGCCTCGACCTCGGCCCAGATGTCCGCGCCCGCATCGACAACCCGCGGCGATGTGCCTCGCGCGTCTGTGATGCGCTGCCGGTGTTCGACATCTGCCCGTCGCTGCGCACCGCTGTCGGCTTGAACCGAGACAGGCCATAGACGACAGACCCAGGTTCCGAGCAACAGGACGAGTACGGCGCACAACGCACGCGGGACGAGTCGCACGGGGAACATGGCGTTACTCCTGAAACGGCGACGCAAACGAGATCGGATCGTATCCAGACTCGATTCTAGCTGCGTTCACCGCGCGGGGGAACACCCGCCGATCTCCGCCGATGGCGCAGGGCGAGCCGGCGTCTCGAGTCGTGCGCGGCCCAATCGCACTTTTCGGATGGTCGCCCACGCTCGAGTGCGAGATTCTCGCAACCTGGCGACCGCGACTACGCCAACATTCAGCCTTAACGTCGCACTCGTCAGCGACTTCGCGGTCCGGCGGCAGGACTGGAGAGCGCGCGGGGGTTCAGCTCTTTGGCGAGCTGCAGGACGAGTCGTTCCAGAACCCAGCGGGCTCGCTCGGGGGACGAGTGCGAACGTTTCAGAGCTAGGTCGGCCTCCAACAACCAGCGATGAATCTGTCCGGCGCGCTCGCGCCCCATCTGTTTGAGCTGGCGCTCGGCGCGCTGCATCGCGCCGCGCGGCCAGTCGCGAAAGCCGGCCTGCGCCAAGACGGTCGCGAGCTGGGGACGCGCGCCCCGGCGTTCGGCCTGCTCGTACAGCCGCGTCGCGGCCGCAAACCGCCGCAGCGACCACGAGAACTGGGCAAACAGGCCGATCGGCGAATCGACCGATTGCAGCAGCCGATCGAACTGCAACAGAGCCGCGGCGGCGTCGCCGTCACAGGCCGCCTCGATCATCTCCCAAACCGTCTGCGCGCGCCAACCCCCGACCACATCCTGCACCAGCTCGGGCGAGATCTGCCCCGCGGACGGCACGAACAGCGCCAGCTTGGCGATGTCCTGATCCACCATGCCCAGGTGAGGGCCGGCCAGGTCCCACAACAACCGCGCCGCCTTGGGCGTCAAATCGACCCGATGGGAAGTCTGAGCCCATTCGACCAGCCATTTCAGCAACCGCGCCTCGTCGACGACCTTGGTCTTGCCAGACGTCGCTTTTTCCGGCAGATGGCAGTCGATCTGCATCCCGACCGAGTCGACCAGTTTGTACAACCGCGTGTTGCTGGCCCAAGTCGTCACGTTTAAAACTAGCACGTTGCGGGACGCGCGGCCGTCGACATATCGTTCTAATTTGTCGCGGTACCGTGTGACGAAAGTGTCCGCGTCGTCCACGATCACCAGGCGGCGGTCGCCGCCAAACAGGGCCACGGTGGCCACTTCGTCGTGGACGTCGCGCCACTCGGCCTCGGTTCCTTCGAACCGATCGACGGGCGCATCGGCGTCGCCCAGAACGCGGTCGCGAAGCGTTTGCAGCGCCAGCCGCTTCAAGAACGGCTCGTCGCCGAACACCACGCAGACCGCCGTCGAACGCGGATCCGTGGAACTCAAGTAATCGAAGACATGGAGCGTGTTCGACATGGGGCGCCAAAAATGGATCGTGTGGTCTTTCAGGCCGCCGGATGACGGTCGCCAGCGGCGCGAGGCGGATCATGCGGTCGGCGGGTCCGGACGACCGCTCGAACGTCACATCCCGTGGGGCACAGGGCGGAGCGAGTCCCGTCCGACAGCGTTAACGGCCCGGGGAGCGTCAACGGGCCGGGCCTTGTCATTCTGCGCGCATTCTTGGCCGCTGCCAACTACGC
>JAVYAJ010000136.1:0-5985 GCA_032229885.1 Candidatus Anammoximicrobium sp.
AGCAACCGTGTTGGCCGAAGGCCAACATCAACGTGTCACCGCGGCCCGCATGAATATGGCCTTCGGCCAAAAGAGGCACACGCGCGGCGCCCGTCCTGGTGCGTTGCCCCAGGCTACGGTGAGCGGAGCCCCTCGGCCACACAGATTCAGCGCCTATCTGCGCTCAAACGCGCAACAGTTGAAGCGGTCGCAGTTTAAGAAACTGACCGCGTCAGCCCAGTCCTCGCCCAGGACCGCCAGACAATCCGCCTCAACCTTGCCGACTGCCCACGGGCTTCCTCTTCCGTTCACTGGCCGCAGACCTGCTCGATGGCCTCCCCCGCGCTCGCAATATGTTCGGCGGTCGTGAACGGCCCCAGGCTCATCCGGACGGCGCCGCCGTGCGCGGCGGTGCCCAGCGCGCGGTGCATCGAGGCGGCGCAGTGCAGCCCGGCGCGGACTTGAATCCGGTACGCCGTGTCCAGCAGCATGGCCAGTTCCTGAGGCTCGTATCCGGCGATGGATATGCTGACGACACCGACGCGTTGGTCCGGCTCGCGCGGTCCAAAGATGGTCACCGCGGGGATCGCCGACAAGCGTTCCAGCAATTGCGCAGTCAGCTCGCGGTCGTGACCGCGGACGTCTGTCAGGCCCCGTTGCTGCAGATAGGCGACGCCGGCGCCCAACCCCAAGATGCCCGGGACGTTGTGATTCCCGGATTCATAGCGGTCTGGCATCTCCGTCGGCTGCAGAACGCTGTCGCTGTGGCTGCCCGTTCCGCCTTGGCGCGTGGGGACCAGCTCGCGCTCGATCCCGGCGCGCACGTACAACACGCCCGTCCCCAGCGGTCCCAACAGACCCTTGTGGCCCGGCGCCGCCAGGAGGTCCACGTTCAGCGCGTCCACGTCGACGGACAGGTGGCCAGCCGACTGGGCCGCATCCACCAGAAACAGCGCCCCGTGCGCGCGGGCCAGGCGGCCGACCTCGGCTATGGGCTGAATCGCCCCGGTTACATTCGAAGCGTGGAGCAGCGCGACCAGCCGCGTTTCGCGACGGAACGCTCGACGAACATCGTCCGGGTCCACGATTCCGGACGCGTCGCACCCGACCAGCGTGACCTGGACATCGCGCGAATCCTGCAGCGCGCGCAGCGGCCGCAACATCGAATTGTGTTCGGCCACCGAGCTGACGACATGGTCGCCCGGCCGCAACACGCCGTGCAGCGCGAGATTCAACGAGTCCGTGGCGTTGCAGGTGAAGACGATCTGCCGCGGGTCGCCGACGTGGAACAGTTCGGCCACGCGTCGCCGCGCGTCGCTGACCAGCCGCGCGACTTCGTTCGCTTCGTGATACGCGCTGCGTCCGGCCGCCGCCCCCAGCTCGCGCTGATACCGATCCACAATCGCGTACACCGTCTCGGGCTTGGGCCAACTGGTCGCTGCGTTGTCCAGGTAAATCCGATCCATTGTCCGTTCACGTGTCGAGAACTGTTCGCCATGCCGCTGAACCCTCGGCGGCACACACGCCGAACGTCCACCGATACATCGTATCGGCCCGTGCGAACAACGACAACGCGCGGCGGGCGAGCGTTGCCCGTAACCCGGGCCTCCGGCTTCTCGCTTGGTTCAAGGATGCGCCGAGCGGTCGTCCGCGGCCCCGGCACGATCGATCGACGCGCCGTGTCCCACGTCGTCGGCCGTGCGCCGCTGGACGGGCGTCATCGGCCGATTCATAATACGTCGCATCCGGACTCGCTTTCGCGCTGGGACCGACCAGGCGCGCGGGCGAGAATGACGGGTCGAGCGCCGGGCCCCGTGCGGCAAAGGCGGGTCGAGAGCTTTGAAGGCGAACCACGGTCTGCGAAGGTGCGCATCCCGAACGACGTTGACCGAACATCCCGAGATGGGGATGGAGCCCCGCGCGACGCGCGTCGCGACGGTCGGAATTTCGGGAAATCCAGCGACGCGCCGTTTCAAACACATGTGGCGTTTCAGGGTGCGGCGAGGTGGGGCGACGGCCCCCCGGTGCGCGGCAGCCCCGCGTCTTCGGGGATCTGGCAGAGTACGCGTTCGGCGCCTACCCAGGAAATACACAACTTCGCAGACCGAAATCCGCCGACAAGGCGTCGTCACGAGCCGTGCCCAGTCTAGCTGCAAGGAGCCTCGTATGTCCGTCATCCGTCTCCGCTCGATGATTCCGCTGCTCGCCTGTCTTTCGAGCCTGCTTGTCGCCGATCTCTCCAGCGCCGCGCCCGCGGCCCGCGAAGGAAAGCCACCCATGACGATCACAAAATCGGCCTTCGGCCAGACCGCCAACGGAGTCGCGGTCGATCTGTATACGCTCTCCAACGGCCGCGGACTGGTTTTGAAGATGACGAATTTTGGCGCCACGGTCGTGTCGCTCGAAGCTCCCGACCGCAACGGCAAATCGGCGAATATCACGTTGGGTTTTCCGACGCTCGCCGGGTTCTTGGGGCCGCACCCCTATTTCGGCGCAACGGTCGGACGTTTCTGCAACCGGATCGCCGCCGGCAAGTTCACGCTCGACGGAAAACAGTACGTGCTGGCGCCGAACGATGGCGGCCGACACCACCTGCACGGCGGCAAGATCGGATTCAACAAAGTCGTCTGGGACGCCCACCCCATCGAGAACCAGGACGGCGTCGGCCTGAAATTCACTTATCTCAGCCCGGACGGCGAGGAAGGCTATCCGGGAAACTTGCAGGTGACCGCCGAGTACCGGCTGAGCGCGCAGAACGAATTGGTCATCGAGTTTTCCGCCCGGACCGACGCGGCGACGCCCGTCAACTTGACGAATCACTGTTACTGGAATCTGGCGGGCGCTGGTTCGGGCATGATCCGGAATCACGTGCTGATGATCGCGGCCGACGAGTATTTGCCGGTCGATGCCGTGTTGATCCCCACGGGACAGGTGGCCGAGGTTGTGGGCGCGCCGCTGGACTTTACCCATCCTGAGACGATCGGAGCGCGGCTGGACCAGATCAAGGCCGATCCCGTCGGCTATGATCATTGTTTTGTCCTCCGCGGCCCGGACGGTCAACTGCGGTTGGCCGCACGGGTCGAAGACCCGTCCAGCGGCCGCGTGATGGAGATCTATACCACCCAGCCCGCGCTGCAGTTCTACAGCGGCAATTTTCTGGACGGCAAGCCCGAGAACAACGGCTACGCGCAGTACGAAGGCTTTTGCCTCGAGACGCAGCACTATCCCGACTCGCCCAACCGCGCGAGTTTTCCGAACACGATCCTTCGCCCAGGCGAGACATTCCACCAGCAGACGGTCCACCGGTTCTACGCGCGATGATTGATCCGGCGGGAATGGCGCGCGCCGATCACAAGCGCGCAGCGCACTGGCCCGTGCGAAAAGGATTCGGACTTCGAGCGACTTGCGGCGTCGTGCTCTGGAACATGCACGGGCTTCGAAGCGGACGGCGTATCGCGGTAGGCCCGCGCCGTGGTACGCCCGTGTCGCGATGCTCCGCGGCGCGCTTTTGCTTCGCCGCGCGCCCCCCGATGGCCGCGTCCACCGCGCCGCTGGGTCGGCGCGCTCGCTCGGCGTCTACCGGATGCGCTGGCCGTGCTCGCCTGGCATGCGCACGCTCGAAGTTCTCAATCCGTCCAGGTCGTCTGTGTGTGTCGCCGACGGACGGGCCACCAGGCGTCGATCTTGGCGGCCAGGCGGGCGACGACGTCGGGGTGCTGGGCGGCGAGATTCTGCGTCTCGTGCGGATCGGCGATCAGATCGTACAACTGGGGGCGCCGTTCGGTCCGCGGGTGGGTGCTGGCATAGCGACCGACCGCGCCGTCGTACGTCAGCAACAGCTTCCACCGGCCCTCGATCGCCCAACGATACAGCAGCGAGGCCTCGGGGTCGTCGATGTCGGCCACGTCATGCGCAAATCCCTCGCCAAAGATCGTATCGCGGCCCAGGGGCCGACCATCGCGCACCAGGGGCAGCAGATCCAAGCCCGGTAAATCGTCGGGAATCGTTGCGCCCGCGGCGCTCAGCATCGTCGGAATCAGGTCGATGCTGCTGACCAGATCGTCGAAACGCCGTGGCGGGATGACGCCCGGCCAACACAGCAGGATCGGCTGACGTACGCCCATCTCGTTGGGTGACTGTTTGGAACGTAGTGCGTAGCCGTTGGACTCGGGGTCTTGAATCCAACCGTTGTCGCCGAGGTAGACAAACAGCGTGTCGCGAGTCAGGCCGCGGTCGTCGATCATGTCGATCAACGCTCCGCAGGTTTCGTCCAGCCATTCGCACATCGCGTAGTACTTGGCGACGGACGGCGAATCGACGCGACCGCGATACTTGGCCAGCAGCCGCTCGGGCGGATTGTGCGGGGTGTGGGGCAGGAACGGGGCATACCACAGAAAGAACGGCTTCTGCTCGCGCCGAGCCGCATCGACAAAGTCGACAATGGGCTGCAGCCCCTGGCGGCCGATCGTCAACCCATCGTCGCCGTGGCGGCCGCCGGGCTGAGGAAAGCCGCGCGTCATGCCGCGCGTGAAACCGCCGCGCTGGTACGGTCCTTCCCACCACTTGCCGGCCTGAAAACTCAGATAACCGCGCTCGGCCAGCAGCTTGGGGACGGTCGGGAAACGATCGATATGGGCGATCATCCGAGCCCGCAGCGCCGCGTACTCGGGCGAGTTCGGCGCGGCCAGACTGTGCGCCGGATCGTTGCCCGAGATCCGATGCTCGTGCGCGTAACGTCCATTGATCAGCGTCGCCAACGACGGGCGACATAGCGCGGTGGGCACATACCCGCGAGTGAACAGCGCACCGCGAGCCGCCAGCGCGTCCAGGCGCGGCGTTTGGATCACCGGATGCCCCATAAAGCCGTAGTCCGTCCACGCCTGGTCGTCCGCAAGCATCAACACGATGTTCGGCGGCGATGCCCGGCCCGTGTGCGGCGCGGCAAACACAAACAGCAAAGCGACGTAGGTTGCACAGAACAGACGCATGGCAACTTTCTCCTCGTGTCGACCTCTGAATCTAATTGAACCGCGCCCCGTTTCGCAACCGGGATAGGGTTAAGTCACGCTTGGCAAACGCGTGCGGTCTCCGCCGACCTGGCGTCGACGGAACCGGCGTTTCGTACGCCCACGCCCCTCGAACATCGTCCCAGACTCGGTCGCCATCCCTGCCGCGAAACGCCGCACGTGCCGGCCGAATCTCCTCGCCGAGATGGGCTTGTGAATCGCGCGTCGCAAAGAATCACCGCCACCTCTGTGTCAGCCTCTCACTAGCGAGCGGTCGGTGAGATCCTTGCTCGCGACGGGCTCAGTTACCGGGCGCTTCGGAGTTTCTCGGAGTGCGTCAGCGTGCCTGCGAAATCCGCTTGACGCGGCCGTTTCTCTCGCCGCACTCGTCTGTCGCCGCGGGCAATCAGGAAGATGAGCGCCGGACTCGGTCCGACCCATTCCCCAACTTCGCCGCCAGCGGCGAGGCCAGGCTGCTCTCATGGCCCGTCGGACTCGAACGCTTCCGCGTTGTGCTGTTTCGATGGCTCCGCCCTGGCCCTCATTCGCCACACCGGTCCTCGACGGCCCGTCTCCGGCTCGAGGCCATGTCGCTCGCCCAAGGGCTAGCCGCCGACGGCGATGTCGCCCGTCCGCGGCAGCGTGCCGATCCGCTCGCCATCCAAGTACACACCTATCGCGGCCCGCAGCCGCAACCAAACAAGGGCCGAGGCATATTGAGGAGGACCATGAATCACACGAATAAAGACATCCCGTCTAACTTTTTTTCTTCATCCCCGCTATCCGTGTCCATCCGCCGTGATTCGCCTGTCACATCTCTCCCGACTACGACGGGGCGCCGAAATCTCAGCGTCCTCAGCGTCTCTGCGTTTCCAAAACGTATTTTCCTGTAGCTCGGCCAGTTGGCCCGCGCAAGGACGTCGATGAAACGCAGAGACGCAGAGGACACAGAGCTACGGCAAGCACAAGATGTAATCCTTCAACAACGTAACGCTGTCGC
>JAVYAJ010000137.1:0-10323 GCA_032229885.1 Candidatus Anammoximicrobium sp.
CTAACGCCAGACGGCAAGAATTCCAGTTCCCGGAGAACCAACACACCAGGAGTCAGAGATGATAGCAACCGTGTTGGCCGAAGGCCAACATCAACGTGTCACCGCGGCCCGCATGAATATGGCCTTCGGCCAACAGAGGCACGCGCGGCGTCAGTCCTGGGGCGTTGCCCCAGGCTACGGTGATCGGAGGCCTTCGGCCAAACAGATTCAGCGTCTATCTGCGCTCAAACGCGCAACTGTGTGGAAGCGGTAGTCGTTTAAGAAATTGACCGCGCCCGCCTGACAGTCGCGGCTGCCCCCCAACCTTTAGCCGTGACCTCGCACCCTAGTGGCTGCGGCGTCCTGTCACGGGGTGCATCCCTGCGCGGGATCTGTGGTTTCCTCAGGCGCGCACACCGCGCCGACCGAGACGCTCGCGCATGGTCCGATTGCGAATCCTCCTCCCCGCCGCGCGGGTCTGGCCGGCGCGCGGATACGCCGGATTTGTCGGTTGTCCGGGCGCGCCCGCGGCCGACCGATCGCGAGATATCCGCTGATAAGAAAAACGATCGGGCGGTAATTACAATAGAACAACTAAGCCCGAATCGGACGCGCGGCGCACCGGGCGGACCCAGAGGTTTGGGAGCGTCAGAATGGCGATTGGAACCCAACCCGTCAATCCACGAACCCCATCCCCCGGTGGCCAGCCGTCCGGCGGCGACATCGTGTTTCAAGCGCGCGGAATCACCAAGGTGTATCACATGGGCGAAGTGCAGGTCCAGGCTTTGCGAGGCGTGGATCTAGACCTGATGCGCGGCGAGTTCGTGGTCCTGTTGGGGCCGTCCGGCAGCGGTAAGAGCACGCTGCTGAACATCCTGGGCGGACTGGATGGCCCGTCCGACGGCACGGTCAGATATCTGCAACACGATTTGACGCGCTTCGACGACGCGGCCTTGACGCGGTATCGGCGCGAGCACGTCGGCTTTGTGTTTCAGTTCTACAACCTGATCCCGAGTTTGACGGCGCGCGAGAACGTCGCCTTGATCACCGAGATCGCGCGGCGCCCGATGGATCCGCGCGATGCGCTGGCGCTGGTCGGGCTGAGCGATCGGCTCGATCACTTTCCCTCGCAATTGTCCGGCGGCGAACAACAGCGGGTGGCGATCGCGCGGGCCATCGCCAAACGGCCCAGCGTGCTGTTGTGCGACGAGCCGACCGGGGCGTTGGATGTCCACACGGGGATCGTAGTGCTGGACGCCATCGAGCGCGCCAATCGCGAACTGGGCACGACGACCGCGGTGATCACGCACAACAGCGTGATCGCCGGCATGTCCAGCCGCGTCGTCCACCTGTCCGACGGCCGCATCACGCATGTCGACCACAATCCGACGCGGATTGCGGCGAGCCAGTTGCAGTGGTGAGCCGCGGCGGATCGCCGGCGAAGTGGTTCCCCGCCGGTCGCTGCCTGGCTGGCCAGCCCCGGATTCGGGGCCAGTGGACCGCCGGACACTGGCCGCGGCGGACGCGAAAAGACGAGGAACGAACGTTGGATGACGGATGACGATCATGCGTGCCATCGACCGCAAAGCCGTGCGCGACCTGTGGGCCATCCGCGGCCAGGCGCTGGCGATCGCGCTGGTGATCGCCTCGGGCGTGGGCACGTTCGTCATGTCGCTCAGTACGCTCAAGTCGCTGCGCGGCTCGCAGCAGACGTACTACGAACGATATCGATTCGCCCATGTCTGGTCGCAGGTCAAACGGGCGCCGCTGGCGCTCGCGCGGCGGATCGAGGCGATTCCCGGCGTCTCGCAGGTCCAGACGCGGGTGGTCGTCGACGTGACGCTGGACGTGCGGGGCATGGCCGAACCGGCGATTGGCCGACTGATCTCGATCCCCGACGTCCGCGCACCGATGGTCAACGACCTACATCTGCGGCGGGGCCGCTGGATCGAACCGCATCGACCCGGCGAAGCGCTGGTCAGCGAGGCGTTTGCCGCCTCGCACCGTCTGGAAATCGGCGAGTCCGTCTCGGCCGTGATCAACGGGCGGCGGCAGAAACTGACGATCGTCGGCGTGGTTCTGTCGCCCGAATACGTCATCCAGATCCACGGCTCGAACCTCCTGCCGGACGACCGGCGATTTGGAATCTTCTGGATGGGATACGAACAGTTGGCGACCGCCTTCGATCTCGACGGCGCGTTCAACAACGTCGTCCTGACGCTCAGCCGCGGGGCGTTCGAGCGGAGCGTGATCAGGGCGATGGACGAGCTGACCAAACGCTACGGCGGGCGCGGCGCGTCGGGACGCGAAGACCACGTGTCGCACCGCTATATCTCCGACGAGATCCGTCAGTTGCGGAGCATGGGGCTGATCGCCCCGACGATCTTTTTTTCCGTGGCGGCCTTTTTGTTGAACTTCGTGATGACGCGGCTGATCGGCGTGCAACGCGAACAGATCGCCGCGTTGAAAGCGTTCGGCTACGGCCGGCTGCAGATCGGCCTGCACTACGTCAAGCTAGTCCTGTTGATCTCGCTGATCGGCGCCATTCTGGGGGTGGTCGTCGGCCTGGTGCTGGGACGCAGCTTGACCGAGCTGTACATGCGGATGTATCGGTTCCCAGTTTTCCAGTTCGAGTGGAACCCGCCGGTGATCGCGACGGCGTTGGCGATCAGTCTGGCGTCGGCCGTGCTCGGGACGTTGGCTGCCGTTCGCCGTGCGATCCGGCTGCCGCCGGCCGAAGCCATGCGACCCGAACCACCGGCGGTCTATCGTCCGACGCTGCTCGACCGCAGCGGGTTGGGCGGATTGTTGCCCCAGGCGGCACGGATCGTGTGGCGGGAACTGGAACGTAAACCGGTCAAAGCCGGCCTGTCCTGCGTCGGCATTTCCATGTCCGTGGGAATCCTGATCCTGGGCAGCTTTACGCTCAATTCGATCGACTACATCATCGACTATTCCTTCGTCCTGGCCCAGCGCCAGGATCTGATGGTGACGTTCCCCGAGCCGCTCAGCGCCCATGCCGCGTACGAGCTGCAAAAACTGCCGGGCGTGGTTCGTTGCGAGCCGTATCGTTCGACCGGAACCCGGTTCTATTTCGGCCACCGATCGCGCCGCGTCGGCATCATCGGGCTGTATCCGGGAACCCAGTTGTACCGCCTGCTGGACGCCGACGAGCGCGTGACGACGGCGCCCGACGAGGGCCTGTTGGTGTCGTCCAAGCTGGCTGAACTGTTGGGAGTGCGGCTGGGGGATCGGATCCGCGTCGAGTTCCTCGAGGGCGAGCAACCGATTCGCGAAGTGCGGGTCAGCGCGCTGGTGACCGAGTACGGCGGAACCAACGCCTATATGGACGCCCGTGCGCTGCATCGCCTGCTGCGCGAAGGCAAGTGCCTGACGGGCGCCTTCCTGAGCGTCGAACGGGATCGCGTGGACGAGCTGTACCGGGCGTTGAAAAACACGCCGCGGGTCGCCAGCGTCACGATCAAAGAGGCGGCCGTGCGAAGCTTTCACGAGACGATCGCGGAAAACCTAGGACGGATCCGCTTTTTCAACGTCTTGTTCGCCGTCGTGATCGCGTTCGGCGTGGTCTACAACAATGCGCGGATCTCGCTGGCCGAGCGCAGCCGCGACCTGGCGACCCTGCGGGTGATCGGATTCACCCGCGCCGAGATCTCGGCCATTCTTCTGGGCGAGTTGGCGGTGATCACGGTCGCCGCCGTGCCGCTGGGCCTGGTCGTGGGTTACCTGTTCGCGGCGTGGGCGGTCACGGGGCTGGACACCGAAGTGTATCGCGTGCCGTTGATCATCCACCGCGCGACGTACGGCTTTGCCGTCCTGGTGGTGCTGCTGGCCGCGGCCGTCTCCGGGCTGCTGGTCCGCGACCGGCTGGACCATCTGGACCTGATCGCCGTGCTGAAGACGAGAGAGTGACGTCGGGCATGAAGTACCTGGTGCGGATTCTCCTGGTGTTGGCGATTGGCGGCGCGCTGGCCGGTGGGTTGGCTTGGTCGTTGTGGCCGCAGCCCGTCCAGGTCGAAGTGGCCGTGGTGACGCGGGGTCGCTTGCGGGTGAGCGTCGACGAGGACGGCCGGACGCGGATCAGGCAGCGATACGTCGTCGCCGCGCCCCTGGCCGGCAATCTGCTGCGGATCGTGCTGGACCCGGGCGACGCGGTGACCCGCGACACGACGGCGTTGGCCGTGATCGAGCCCAGCCCGCCGGATATCTTGGATGTGCGGGCGGTGGCGCAGGCCGAAGCCAAGGTGCGGGCCGCCCGCGCGGCCTGGGACCAGGCCGTGCCGCTGGCCGACCGCGCGCGCGAAGAGATGGAGTTCGCTGAACACGACCTCGCGCGGACGCGCCAATTGGTCAAAACCAACTCGGCGACCAAACGTGATCTCGAACAGGCCGAGATGCTGTACCGGACGAGTCTGCACACGTACACGGCCGCCAAGCACGCCCAAGACATCGCCCAGTTCGAACTCGAACTGGCCCAGGCCGCGCTGGTCCGCGTCCGCCCCGCCGACGATGGGCCGATGGATGATCGACGGCTGTCGATCCTGGCCCCGATCACAGGCCAGGTGCTGCGTTTGTTCCAGCAGAGCGCCACGGTGGTCAAGCCGGGCGATCGCCTGCTCGAAGTGGGCGACCCGACGGACCTGGAGATCGAGGTCGACGTGCTGTCGCAGGACGCGGTCAAGATCCGGCTGGGCGACAAGGCCTTCCTCGAACACTGGGGCGCGGACCGCCCGCTGCCGGCCACGGTGCGGCGCATCGAGCCGGCCGGGTTTACCAAGATCTCGGCCCTGGGGGTCGAGGAGCAACGCGTCAACGTGATCCTGGACCTGGACGAGCCGCCGGAGAACTGGCGCGAGCTGGGCGACGCCTTTCGCGTCGAGACGCGGATCGTGATCTGGGAACAGGACGACGTGCTGCAGGTCTCCGCCGGAGCGTTGTTCCGCCACCGAGACCGATGGGCCGTGTTCGCCGTCCGCGACGCGCGCGCCGAACTGCGAACCGTCGAAATCGGCCGCCGCAACAGTCTGGCCGCCCAGATCCTGTCGGGGCTCGACCCCGGCGACGAGGTCATCCTGTACCCCGGCGACAAGATCCAGGACGGCGTTCGCGTCCAACGTCGCGATCTGAGCGCGCACTGAAGAACACGCCCGGCGGCGACGCGCCGTGAACCAACGTCAACGCAACTGGCGGATCGCGATCCCGTTCAGGATCGCCGATGAACCGGGCGAGGCAGGATAGAAGTCGACGTCCAGCCGGCCGTCGCGGACGCTGACTTTGGGGATCTCGTGAACATACGGTCGCCCGAAACCCGGACCCTGGAATGGTCTGGGGGGACGCGACAGCGGGTTCTGTTCGATCGTTGCCCAAAAGGTGCGGTCGGCGGCGTTCTTCGTCCAGTGTTCCTGAAAGTGCAGCGTGACCGCATAGTCGCCGTTGGGCACGACGACGCGAAAGGCCACCAGTCCACGGACGGCCGTGCCATACATCGGATGCTCGGCGGCGACGGCGCGGACCGCCTGGCCGCCCTCGTGTCCGAACGTCGCGCTGTCGAATTTTTTGGACCGAACCCACGTGACTCCGGCCGGATCCTCCCACGTATCGCCGCCCAGGTTGACGAACAGGCGAAACAGTTCGGCGTCCGCCGACGGTGCGCCCGGCGGCGAGTCTGGCGATGACGCCGGCACTTTGGACGGCTCGCGCGTCGAGCTCTCCGCCGCTTCGTGATCCGCGTCTACGGTGGGCTGCGCAGCCCCCGCGCCGTCCGGCGACGAGTCGGCGGCGGCGCGCGGTGGCTCCATATCCAGCGGCGCGGGCGGCGCATCGCCCGCGAACCATTTGTCGTGCAGATAGCCCTCGACACCCGTTCGTTCGGCCGCGGACAGCGCCCGGCCATAGATCAACAGTTCCGCCACGTCGCCCACGAAAAACGGAACCGTCGCCGCGGGCTCGCCCCGGAACGACGGACAGCCGATGCGGACCATCGATCGGTTCTGGATCGTGTGTGGTTCGTCGAGATAAACGCCCGCCGATGCGCCATCCAGAAACCAGCTCACGCCAGTCGCGTCGGCGACCAGTGCGCGGATGCGAAACATCGTCGGATCGTCTGCGGTCGCGCACAGCCGTCCGCCATCGGCGGCGTCGGCCGCGCCGCCGAGCCGCAAACAGGACGCAAAATCCAGGATAAACTGCCCGGCCTTGTTTCCCTCGCCTTTGGCGATCAACGTGCCCGCCACGCCGCGCGCCACGTGGACGATCGTATATTCCTCGCCCAGGTTGAACGCCTGCGACGTGCCGGGCACTTCGAGCCACTGCGCGCCACGGAACCGGACCACGGGTTTGCCGGCGAGCGCGTCGGCAAGGACTTCCGGCGCGTGGCTCGCCTGGCGTGCCTCGGCCGTGTAACGACCGCCGCCAGCGTCGCTCCACCGGACGACCCGGCCGTCGACAGTCGAGACCGACGAGGCGTCCAGCCACAACAGCAAACCGTCCAGCCGCGGCCCGCGGCCCTCAGACACGACGCCACCGCCCGCCACGCCGTCAACCGATCGCGCACGTTCCGATTTCGCGAATCGCGCCGCCGCGATTTCGAGGGCCGTGCCGCCCGCGGCGATCGTGTCGGGCAAGGGATCCGCGGGCCCGAGGTCTGCTGGCTGCAACGGACGAGGTTCGCCACCCGAAGGCTGCCCCGCGCGCACGGGCGCTGTTTTTTCGTGCATTTCGTGTATTTCGTGGCTCCCCGATGGTTGCCCCTCGCGCGCTGGCTGGGCTTGCGCGGACAGGGCTATCGTGGCCTCAACCGACTCGACAGCCGTCGCCGGAGCGCGCCGCGCCATGGCGTTCGCGGTCGGAGGCGTCGGTGGGGTCCGCATCAGGACGGCGGCGCCGATTCCAAAGCCGGCCAGCAACACTGCGAGCGCGCCCGCGACGACCCACGCCGGATGCCAGCTCGCACCGCGAACCACCCAGCCTCGAGCAGACCAAAGTCCGCACGCGCCGCGGCCTGGACGCATCGTTGCCGCCACGGGTTTCGCCGCTCGTCTGCGTGTTCCCGGCCGCGTCTGCGGCAAGGCGTCGATTCGCGGACGATCGCGCGCGTCGGACGCGCTGCGCCGAGAACTCGCCGCCGAAGCGGCCGCTGGGGGCTTGTCGCCCGACGCGACGGCGACCACGATCGGTGCGTCCGCCGCCGCGGGCGGTCGGTTTTCGTACGTTCCATCGTCGGCGGGCTGGACGCTGGGCGTATCGGACGAGTGCGGACTCCGAGCGCGCTGGCCCGCTTCGGCGAGTCTCTGACGCAGGGCCGCGTCGTAGGCGGCTTTCTGCTCGGCGTTCAACAGGCAGCGGCGGGCGGCAGCCAGTTCGTTCAGCAACCGCTGGGCGTCGCGCAGATGCGGACCATCGATGATCGCCCGCAGAAAACTCGTGTGACGCAGGGCAAACGAGTCGATCAGTTGCGGGTCCGACTCGAACAGTTCGATCCCGAGCAGCCGATAATGGTTGGGCGGTTGCTCGTGCCGCGGAATCCCCAGCCAGCGATAATAGGGATCAAACTCGTCGGACATGGCCCCTCTCGACACCCATCACTCCGGCTCGGTATCGACCGCTCCTTCGTGCATCCAGCGCTTCAACAGCGGCGCGATCAAGAAACAGAAGACCGCCGAGATCAACGCGGCGATCGCGATTTTACCGAACACCTCGCCGTAGACGTGGACCGTTTCCAGGGGAATCGGGATCGTCGTCGCGCCGTCGCCGTCCGTCTGCTGGACGCCCGTGAACTGGGCGATGATCGCCGCCAGGAACTGCGAGAACGCGGTCGCCAGGAACCAGGCGCCCATCACCGTGCTGACCAGTCGCGCCGGAGACAACCGAGTGACCATCGCCAGGCCGACTGGCGACAGGCACAGTTCGCCCGTGGTCTGCAACAGATAGCCTACCAGCAACACCCACAGTCCGACCATCCCGCGGGCGTCGGCCACCCGCGTCCCGTACCACATCACGCCGAAACCCAACCCCAGTTGCATCAGGCCAAAGGCGAACTTGACGGGCGTGCTCGGCTCCCAGCCATACCGGGCCAACACGGTCCACAACGCGGTGAACACCAGGCCAAAGCTCAGGATGCAGATCGGATTGACCGCCTGGAACGTGCTGGCGGGCAGCTCGCGAACTCGCGGGGCGATCCCCATCCCCACGTTGTCCTCGGCGACGCGCCACGGAATCTCGAAGGCCAGGTTTCTCGCATTCTCGCCGCGAAGCTGATCCAGTTGGTCCAACGTGAACATCCGGCCGCCGTTGGTGTATCCCAACTGCTCTTGCGTCGGTTGGATCGAAATTGTCTGCCCGATCTCGTCGGCCGTCACCGTGCGCAGCTCGAACACGCGGTCCACGTTGCGGTCGGTAAAGTTGTTGATCGAGCTGCCCGCCTGTTCGAAAAAGGCCCAGAACAGCATCGAGAAAAAGGTCAGGATCAAGACCACATACATCCGTTGACGGGCGATCCGATCCAGACGAAACGTTTCGAACGCCAGATAGGCCAACGCCAACACGCCGGCCAGCATCAGCACCAGGCCCGCTGGACGGCTGACTTCGCCCAACACGAGCGCCAGGATCCCGCCCGGATCCAACTTGGCGATCATCCAGTCGGGAATCAGCCGGACACTGTGTTGGTCCGCCCGCAGCGGCGCAAACCCCGAGACCAACAGCGCAAACAAGGGGATCGTCAACAGCGTTCCCAGATACGTCGTCCATTCGACCGTGATCAGCCCCCCCGCGCCGCTGCGGAGGGCCAGGCAGCCGATCACGCCGGCGGCCAGCAGCGAGATCGCCACGAACACGTTCACGGCGATCGAAACCGGATTGTCGGGGCAGAACAGCAGCAGGCCCGCGACCGCGGACAACACGCCCAGCATGATCAGCGACTGGGTCACCACGACGGGCCGATGCCGCAACCGGGCACGGTCCGGCGGCGCGCCCACGTCGCCCGGCGGAAGCCAGTTGGCGAACACCGCCAGGCCGGTCAGCATCCCCAGCGTCGCCAACCCAAACCCGTAATGCCAGCCGTACGTCTCGCCGATGTAGCCGCACAACAGGGGCGACATCGCCGCGCCCAGATTGATGCCCATGTAAAAGATCGTGAAACCGCCGTCCCGCTTGGTGCTCTTGGCCGGATACAGGCCGCCGACGATCGTCGAGATGTTGGGCTTGAAAAAACCGTTGCCGCAGATCAGCAGCGCCAAGGCCGAGAAGAACGCGGCCCGCGATTCGACGGTCATCAACAGATGGCCGGCGGCCATCAGCAATCCGCCCAGCAACACGGCGCGTCGCGCTCCCAACAGCCGGTCGGCCAGCAAGCCGCCAAACAAGGGCGTCATATAGACCAACGCGGTATAGGCGCCGTAGACCGCGTACGCTTCGCCATCCCCGTACCGTAGAAAGCCCTTGAGCATGTAGAAGACCAGCAGGGCTCGCATGCCGTAGTACGAGAACCGCTCCCACATCTCGGCGAAGAACAGCGTGAACAGTCCGGCGGGGTGTCCGAACAGCGTCGGCGACGTGGCGTTCGTGTCGTGGGTCATCGATGGCGTTCCGTTCTACGAATCGGGGCGGTCTGGTTATATGCGGCTCGGCCCGCCACGGTCAAGACTCGCCCACGTCGAACAATGCGGCGCAACGCGACGCGAAACGTCGATCGCCGACGACCGGACCAGGGCGCTGCTGTCCCGATCCGGCTCGGCTCGAGCCTGCCGCCCTTCGACATGCCGCGTCGCCGCCCGAGATAGGGTAGGCAAAACGGTAATTCCGGAGCAAATCGAGGATTTCGGTTTTCGCCGTCCCCGCCGCCAACGGCGGCGAACTCGTTAGCCCAACGCGCAGCCCTGCGTTGCGCAGCAACGGGACCATCTGGTGCGTGCCCTGAAAGGGCGCCACTCGTCAGACCGGCGCGGCGTTCAACGCCGCCCTGCGGGCGGCGCGTTGCGAGGCGGCAGCGCGTGCGTCCCCACCTCGATGTGTGACGACCGGTTGCGTGTCGTCTCGACGCTCGCGCCGCGACCTCAGCGCTCGGGCTTCCAGAATCGTCCCGACGGCGTTTTGACCGGAATCGGCTTGTCGGCTTTGGTCGGTTCCTGAGCGACGGCGCGGACGACGGTCGGTTTCTCGGCGGCGCGGTCGGCGGCCGTGTCGGTCGCGGCGTCGAGCGCTGTTGCCTGCCGGACGGCCGTGTTCTGACGCGTCGCATCGCGAGCGACCGCCGCGGTCATCCGTCGCCGATCAGCGGACGGCCCGGTTTCGCCGGACGCTGGCTGCGAGGCCGGCGTGTCCGCGTCGCGC
>JAVYAJ010000138.1:0-15100 GCA_032229885.1 Candidatus Anammoximicrobium sp.
GCGACTCGACTGGCGTTGGGACCCTCAGCCCATGAGTTCCAAAACTTGAACGCAGCGTCAGGATTGCGAAAACACCGGGAAAACGCAGAGAATCTGTTGTGCAGAATGGGATCGCACCCTTGACAAGGTGCGTCGTGGCGAGCATCGGCGGCTGTCGCTGGACGACGACCATCGGTTGGCGAGGACCAAGTACGTCTGGCTGACGAACCCGGACAATCTCAGCGAGAAACAGAAGGCTCTGTTTGAGGAAGTGTTTAGTCTGAAGTTGGATACCGGGAAGTCGTGGGAATACAAGGAAATGCTTCGGGATGTGTGGGAGCGCGATGACGCAGCTTCGGCCACGACCTACTTTAAGGAATGGTATCAACGGATGATTCACACAAAGCTGGAGCCGATGAAAACGGTTGCGCGGACGATCAAAGAACGATTCCCGCATATGGTCAGCTACTGCACCCATAAGATCACGAACGGCGTGGCCGAAGGGCTCAACAGCAAAATCATGTCGATCAAGCGACTGGTTGGTGGCTTCCGCAATCGGGAAAACTTCAAGACAGCCATCTTTTTCCACTGTGGTGGGCTCGATCTCTACCCACGATAATGTCGGATGGACCGCGCACACGCAGCATGGACATCGTGCTCCAGCGGGCCAAAGTGCTCTGGATCCTCGGCCAAACGGTCCTTCCAAGCCGGCATAGCCGCGGTCAGTTCCGCGCAACACCGTCCGGCCATTTCTTCGGGGCCCGTCACACGCGGCCCATTCGGTCCATCTACCTGAGCCTCTCCCATGCTCTTCCTCTCCTTAACGCCACCGGGCGTACGCCCTAGCGCGGCCAGCAGCCGCACCCAAACGAGGGCCGAGACATATTGAAGAGGACCATGAATCACACGAATAAAGACAACGCGTCTAACCGTTGTTCTTCATCCCCGCTATCCGTGTTCATCCGTGTTCATCCGTGGCTCACAGCGCTACTGCAAGCCCAACATGTAACCGTCCAACAACTTAACGCTGTCGCTGCCTAAAAACATTGGCAACAATTTCACGATGTTTGAGGTTGGTAGTACAGAGGACACAGACCGTCAATATGGCTGCCCCGCTACGGCTGCTGGAAGCGCATCCGTGTCCATCCGCCGTGAATCGCCTGTCATGTCTCTCCCCGCTACGACGGGGCGCCGAAATCTCAGCGTCCTCAGTGTCTCCGCTGCTCCAAAACGTATTTTCATGCAGGCCGGCCAGTTCGTCCGCGCAAGGACGTCGATCAAACGCAGAGACGCAGAGGACACAGCGCTACGGCAAGCACAACATGTAACTCTTCAACAACTTAACGCTGTCGCTGCCTGAAGACATTGTCAAACAGTTCACGATGTTTGAGGTTAGTAGTACAGGAGATCAGCATAGCCAAACACCGGCTTCCCAACAGAGGCCAACGACATGATTCGGATTTCCTAAGTGGCGGCACAGCTAGCACTTATGGCGCGAAATGGGAACGCGTCCTTTGCGGCGTACGCCGGCGCAAGTATCATGGAAAATGCGGCCGAACTCCTCACATGCGGTTTCGCTGTGCGAGAAGTGCCATGGGACCTGCGTCATGCGAATTGGGCGGCGGTGCCGGTTGGAGAGGGCGGACTGGAGACCGGAGCCCGCGCTCCGGCCGGCGGAAGAGGAAGCCGGCTGGATGGCAGCGGCGGCTGGTTTTCGAACCGCTGGAGCCGCGGCGCGTGTTGAACGGGGAGTCGCCGCACGGCCTGTACCCCGACGAGGTGTTTCCGGCCGTCGACAGCTACGCCGATTTGGCCACCGCCGATCTGAACCACGACGGAGCGCTGGACATCGTTACGGCGGGCGGCGGCACGGGCGGCTCGACGATTGCGGTTTCGCTGGGCCGCGGCGACGGCACCTTCAGCCCTCTGACGAAATACCCCGTCGGCTCGGCGCCAGAGGCCCTGGCGATTGGCGATCTGAACGGCGACACCCATCCCGATGTCGTGGTCGCCAACTATCTGTCCAGGTCGATCTCGGTCTTGCTCGGCGCTGGCGACGGGACGCTGAGGGCGCACGCCGCCTATGCCACGGGGGGAAAGCCGCGGAGCCTGGCCATCGCCGACCTGGACCGCGACGGGGCGGCCGACGTGGTGCTGGCCAGTGTCGAGGCAAGTTCCGGCTCGTACTACCGTCTGTCCGTGTTTCGCGGCCTGGGCGGCGGTGCGTTGGGAACTCCAACCGATTACGCCTTGCTCCGCAGTCCGACCGGGTTGGCGGCGGCCGACGTGAACGGAGACTTGTATCCCGACATCGTGCTCACGCAGTACTTGGATTACGACAACTCCGCCTTGGCCGTCCTGTTGAACCGAAGCGACGGAACGCTGGACGCTGCGGCGGAGACCATCGTGCCGGGCTGGCTGTCCGCCGTCGCCGTGGGCGATCTGGATGCCGATGGCGATGCGGACCTAGTCCTGGGCAACGTCAAAGACCAGACGCTGGGCGTACGGCTGGGGCTCGGCGACGGCACGTTTCCCTCGCACGTCAGCTATCGCACGGGACTGAACGCCGCCGGCGGTCTGCACGGGCAACGCTTGGTGCTGGCCGATCTGAACGCAGACAGCCGGCTCGACTTGGTCGTCGCCACGGACCAGGAAAACGCCGTCGCGGTGTTTCTCGGCTGCGGCGACGGCAGTCTCGCGCCGTTTGTCCAGTACCCTCAAGGCCAGTTCACCTCGGCGGTCGCCGTGGGCGACTTCAACGGGGACGGCGTGCCGGACATTGCCCGCGGGCACCACGACGGCGTCTTCACCTCGGTGCTGTTTGGCCGCGGCGATGGAAGCTTCATCGCCACGCCGGCGTATCCCAGCGGAGCCGGTTCCGGCGGCATTGTCTCCGCCGACCTGAACGGGGATCGGTTGGCCGACGTGGTCACGCTGGGCGGCGGCATTTTGTCGGTCCTCCTCCGCCGCGCCGACGGGAGCCTCGGTCCGGAGACGACGTACGCCGTCCCGCGTGGGAACCTGCAATTGGCCGACTTGAACGGAGACGGACTGCCCGACATCGCGACGCAATGGAACCTGGACGTCTCGGTGCTGCTCAACCTCGGCGACGGTACGTTTGCCGAGAGGGCCGACTATACGACGACCGCGGAGTGTGCTCCGGTGCTGCTGGCCGACTTCAACGGCGACGGCGTGCCGGACATGGCGGCGGCGCACAAGTACGACGCGGCGCTCGAGCTGTTCCTTGGGCGGGGTGATGGGACGTTCGCCAGCGCCGCAGTCCAACCGCTGATGGCCAGCCGGGCGATCGCCGCGGGAGACCTGAATGGCGACGGCCACACCGACCTGCTGGCGACCGAGGGCGGGGCGTGGATGTGTTTCTGGGAAGCGGCGACGGCACGTTCCGCCGCGGGGCTGGCTACCTGGGCTGGCGCGCCGTCGAGCATCTGGGCCTCGGCGACGTCAACGCTGACGGACGGCTCGACGCTGTGGTCGTCCACGACGGCTGGACGCCTACTAGTTCCGATTCGATACTGAGGGTCCTGCTTGGGTAAGGCGACGGGACGTTTTGCGCTGGCGAGCCGGGAGGGAAAGACGAAAATCACCGGGGGGCTTACGCCGCCCCGTTCGCTGGTGGGGGGGGGCGTTGGACGCACCGCCGAGAGGGATGGTCCTGGCGGACGTAAACGGCGACGGCGCGACGGATGCCTTGCTGGGCGACGAGAGTCACGCAGAAGTCCATGTTTTTCTGGGCGGCAGCGACGGTCGGCTCCGCAAACACGCCAATTACCGGCCGGGGGTTTGGGTGATGGGCGTGGCGGTGGCGGATGCGGACGGAGACGGCATCGCGGATCTGCTGATGGCGAATGCCAACGCGACGGTGACGACCCTGCCAGGACTCGGCGACGGCACGTTCGCGCGGACGGTGGATTACGCGATCGGCGAGACGCCCCAGTCGGTCGCGTTGGCCGACCTGGACGGCGACGGGATCCTCGACTTGGTCGTGGGCAAGTCCCAGTACGACTACACCGTGTCCGTGCTGCCGGGGCTGGGAAACGGCAAGTTCGGGGGCAGCATCGACTGGAGCGTCGGGGCGGCTCCGACCGTGGTGGCCGCTGCCGATCTGGACGGCGACGGCAACCAGGACCTCGTGACGGCCAACCGCGAGCAGCGGACGTTTTCGGTTCTGCTGGGACACGGCGACAACACGTTCTCGGCTCCCGCGGCCTACGACGTCGCCGGAGCCCCGGCGGATCTGGTCGTGGCGGACCTGAATGGCGATCTCGTCCCGGACGTGGTCATCGTCAGCAACTACGAAAATGCCAGCACGGCAGCCGTCAGTCCCGCGTCGATCTTTCTCGGCCGGGGTGATGGTACGTTCGGCGTCGAAGCCCGCTATCCGATCGGCAGCGGTTTGACTGCGGTAGCCGTGGCCGACGTGAACGGGGACCAGATCCCGGACCTGGCCGTGACAAGCCAAGGCAGCGACCAGCTTGTGTTGCTCGCCGGCTACGGCGACGGGACCTTCTGGCGGCAAGCGGCGTACGACGCGGGCGCGGATCCCAAGGCACTGGCCGCAGGTGACTTGAACGGCGACCAGTGGCCGGATTTCGCCGTTTCGCACAAGTCCGGGCTGTCGATCTTGCTGGGCCGCGCGGACGGCACGTTCGCGCCGGGCGTGACGTATGACGTGGCGAACAGCAACGTGGCCGTCGCCGACGTGACGGGCGACGGCCGGCTGGACGTCTTGGCCGCAGGGTACGGCCAGTTCATGGTCTTGCCGGGAGCGGGCGACGGAACGTTGGGGACCCCGGCCTCCTATCGACTGAGCGCCGGCATTCTGCACGATCTGGCCCTGGGCGATCTGAACGGCGACCAGGCGCTCGATGTCGTCGCCGCGGCGACGGGCTATTTCTTTGGCGATGTTTCGGTGAGCCTGCACACAGGTCCTTGGCACGTGTCGCATCGGGCCGGCGCCGCTCCGGTGAACACGGTGCGGATCGAGTTCCCGCGCAGCATGGACGCGAGCAGCTTCCAGCTTCCGGGCGGCGTGGCCAGTTTCACCGGGCCGCAGGGCGCCGTGGGCGTGACGGGGTTCCAGTGGCTGAACCGCACGACGCTGGAACTCGGCTTCGCGCCCCAAACCAAAGCCGGCGCGTACGAACTGGTCCCGGCCGCCGGTGTCCGCGACGCCTGGGGCCAGCCCATCGATCTGGACGGCGACGGCAGCGGCGGGGAAGCGGTCGACGATCAGTACCATGCGACCTTTGGCGTGGCTGCACCGCGGGTGCTCGCCCACGCGGTGACGGACGAGCTGACGGGTCCCGTCGCCGCGCTGCGGCTGACGTTCAGCACGGCGATGGATCCGACGTCGTTCCTGCCGGCCGACGTGGTCAGCTTCGTCGGCCCCGGCGGTCCGATCGCGGTCAGCGGCTATCAGTGGCTCGGCCCGCAGACGCTAGAAATCGGCTTTCCGCCGCAGACAGCCGCGGGCTCGTACCGCCTGACACTCGGGGCGCAGGTGCTGGACGCGGGCGGCAATCCGCTGGACCAGGACCAGGACTGGCTGCCCGGCGAGACGGTGGACGATCAGTACACGGCCGGCTTCGTGATCCGCGGTCCGCGCGTTGTCGGCCACACGCCGGCCAGTCCCACCGCGGGACCGGTCGCTGCCGTCCAGTTGCGATTCGACCAGCCGATGAACCACGCGAGCTTCGACCTGGCGTCCGACATCGTCAGCTTCACCGGTCCGGGCGGCGCCGTCGCGGCGACGGGTTCCAGCTGGCTCGACAGCCAGACGCTGGAGATCCGCTTTGCCGCGCGGTCGGCAGCGGGCCAGTACCAGTTAGTGCTGGGACCGCAGGTGCTGGATGCGGAAGGCAACGCGTTGGACCAGGACCGCGACGGCCAGCCGGGCGAAACGCTCGACGACCGGTACACGGCCTCGTTCCGGATCAGTTCCTACGTGTCCGGGACGATCGCTCAGAATACGATTTGGTCCGGCTTCGTTGCGGTCCGCGGGGCGGTCACGGTGGCCGCCGGCGCGACGCTCACCGTCCAGCCGGGCACGGTGGTCAAGTTCGCGACGTCGGCGGACGGGTACACCCACGGCCGCTTGACGGTCGCGGGCGCGATTCAGGTGCTCGGCACGGCCGCCCAGCCCGTCGTCTTTACTTCGATCCGCGACGACGCCGCGGGCGGGGACTCCGACGGCGACGGGGGGGCGAATCCGCCGCGGGCCGGCGATTGGGATTATCTGCGCCTGGCGTCCGCCGACGCTTCCAGCCGCCTGGATTACGCGGAGGTTCGCTATGCCGGCGGTTATCCGAGCGCCGCTCTGATGATTGCCGACAGCGCGCCGCGGATCGCACACGTCACCGTGCGGCACTCCGCCGGGCCGGGTGTCGAGTTGACCGGCACCGCCGCGCCGGAAATCAGCTACCTGACCGTCGCGGGCACGGCGGGCACCGCGGTGCGGGTCTGGCCTGGCTGTGCCGCCCGGCTGTCGCACGTCGTGGTCTCCGGCGTGCTCGGCACCGAGAGCACCACACCGGCCTATGGCGTCCAGACGCAGGGCCCCACCACGATCGATGACGTGCAGATCCGCGAGGTCCGCGGCTACGCGATGGCGATTGGCACTGCCGGCGATTGGCCCAACGTGACCCGCGTGACGATCGATGCCGCCACCTGTCTCCACGGAGCCGCCGTGGAAATAGGCTACGGCAGACTGGCGACGGACTTCACGCCTCAGGCCGACATCGTGTGGATGACGAGCGGCTTTCAGATCGACACCGGCGCCACGTTGACCCTGCTGCCGGGCACGATCTTTAAGGGCGGACTGCCGACGGTTCTGGGGACTCTCACCGCGCTGGGAACCGCCGCGCAGCCGATCATCTTCACCAGCCTGGGCGACGACACGGCGGGCGGCGACACCAATGCGGACGGCGCGGCGAGCCATCCCAGCGATTATTCGAGCGGCGCCTTGCGGTTTTACGGGGCGGACGCCAGCGCCAGCGTGCTGGAGCATGTGCAGCTGCGTTACGGCGGCACGGTCGCCAATCCGCCCTGGAGCCCGGCCGCCGCGTCGGTCGAGATCGAGAGTTCGGCGCCGACCTTGTCCCATGTGATCATCGACCGTGCGGAGAACCGGGGCCTGCACCTGAAGAGTGGCGCGGGTCCGGCGGTGAGCGATTTGACGGTCCGTTTCTGCCGCGACGACGGCATCTACATCGAGGACGACGCGGGGGCGCTGAACCTGAACGGAGCGTGGATCAGCTGGGTGGAGGATTGGCCGGTGTACCTGGAGAGCACGTCGCACTGGTGGCGCGTCGCCGGACTGCAGATCGACGCGGCCACGTGTCCCCGCGGCAATGCGGCCTATGTCGCCCCCGGCACGCTGGCCGCCGATTTCAGCCCGCAACCCGGCATGGTCTGGCAGACCGGGGCCGTCACTGTCGCGCCGGGGGCCACGCTCACGCTGCAACCGGGGACGATTCTCAAAGGCGCGGGCCTGACGATCCACGGGTGGCTGGAAGCCCACGGCACGGCCGCGCGGCCGATCGTGCTGACGGTGCCCGAAGACGACACGATCGGCGGCGACACCAACGCGGACGGCGGTGCGAGCTTGCCGGCTGCGGGCGACCGGAACTCGATCCTCATCCACGGTGGCGGAGCGAAGGAATCGACGCTGGACCACCTCGAACTCCGCTACGGCGGCGTCTCGGTCAACGGCGGGGGAAAGGCGACGGCCGAGCATACCGAGGTCCGGTTCGGCGGCGTTTCCTTCACCCTGTCCCAGAACTTCAACGCCGCCTTCCTGGCTAACGGCGGCCAGCTGACGGTGAAGAACAGCCTGGTGCAGACGGCGAACGGCATCGGGCTAGCCGTGTTGGCGGGAGGAGAGTTGGCGGCGGAAAACGTGCTGGTGACCAACAGCAGTTGCGCAAACGTGTTCGCTAATGGCGCCGACAGCCAGGTGGCCTTGACGAACAACACCCTGGACGGCGGCGACTATGGCGTCAGCCTGGACAACGGCGCCCATCTGGCGCGGCTGGTGAACAACATCATCAGCCACCACGCCCTGGCCGGCGTGGCCCTGGCCCACGGCGCGTCGGCCAGCAACGAGATACGCGCCAACGATGTCTACAATCCCGGCGCGGTCTTCGGCAACTATGCGAATCTGCAGGACTATACCGGGATCGCGGGAAACATCTCGGTCGAGCCGGGCTTTGTCGATCGCGCTGGCGGCGACTTCCGTTTGGCGGCCGCCTCGCCCTGCATCGACGCAGCCGACGGCGACGCGGCGCCCGAATGGGACCGCACGGGCTTGCCGCGATTCGACGATTTGGGACTGCCCAACACGGGGATCGGCGATCCGCCCTATGCGGACCTGGGTTCCGAGGAACGAGTCGAGGATTCGGCGTCCGCGATCGACCTGGTGGTGGTTCCCGGAACGATTTCCGGAGCCGCGGCCGCTTCTTTGGGCGAGACCATCACCGTTGCCTGGACGATCCGCAATCAAGGCACCGCTCCAGCTATGGGACCTTGGCACGACAAGGTCTTTCTCGCTCCGCTGCCGATGGCCGTGCGGGCAGGTGCGCTGGCCGGCGAGTTCGTGACCCCGGCGGGAGTCGTCCTGCAACCGGGCGAAGAGCTGCCCGTGTCGGTGCAGGTCACGGTCCCGGCGGCGACGATCGGCCAGCACTACTGGCAAGTGCAGACCAACGTCCGGCAGGAAGTGTTCGAGGGCCAAAACCGCGAAAACAACCTGGCTTGCTCCGACACGGGCATCGCCGTCACGATGCCGCTGGCCCAAATTGGGACGCCCGTGCCAGGTTCGCTGGCCGCGGGCGGCGATGCCCGGTACTACGCGGCGCCCGTGGCGGGCTTGGACGAGTTGCTGATCGCGCTCGATGACGCAAACGATCAAGGGGCGAATGAACTGTACGTCGGCCTGGACCGGATTCCGACGCGCACCGAACACGACGCCGGCAGCGGACACCGTGCGGGGGCCGACCAGCGGGTGCAGATCGTGGCGGCGGGCTACGCTTATGCCTATGTCCTGGTCTACGGCCGGGACGTGCCGGACGCACCCGGCGAGTTCACCCTGACGGTCGCGCTGCCGGAGTTCAAAGTCCATCAGTTGGCGCCCAATTCTGGCGGCAACGCCGGCGACGTGACGGTGTTGATTGCCGGCGAGGGTCTTCCTGGCGAAGGCGGCCGGGCCTACCTGACCAACGCGGCCGGCGCGACCATCGAGGCTTGGCCCGTGCGTCCCGTGGATGGAGCCAGCCTGTATGCGGCGTTCGACCTTCGCGGCGCGGCGGCGGGCTGGTACGACGTGGTGGTTGAGAAGCCGGACGGCGCAACGGCCGTCAAGTCGAAGGCGCTGGAGGTCCGCGCCGGCGGCGGCGCCCGTCTGGAGACCCGCCTGATCGCGCCGTCGGTCCTGCGCAGCGGCGGGTTTTTCCAGTTGACCATCGAGTACGCCAACACGGGCGACGTGGATATGCCTGCGCCGGTGCTCGCGCTGTCGGGGCCGCCGGGTCTGGCGTACAGTTTGAGCGCCGATTTGGCCGAGCCGCTTGCGAGCGTCGAGTTCGTGGGCTACAGCGCCAGCGGCCCGGCGGGCGTGCTGCAACCGGGGGATCGGGAACATATCACCTTGTTCTCCTCCGCCAGCGTTTGGCAGGGCTCCTACGGCTTTTCACTCGGCGCCCATGTCGCCGAGGCGGACACCCCGCAGCCGATCGACTGGGACGCGCTGCGGGCGGAGGCCGCCAGCCGTTCGTGACCGACGCGGATGAGTGGGACGCCTTGTGGGACGTGCTGGCCCACGCGCTGGGCGATGACTGGAGCGACGTTGTGGAACGGTTGGCGGAACGGGTTACGGCAGACGGCGTCGAAGCCGGCACGCTGCCGCTGGTGCAGGACCTGTTGGCGGACGAGTTGAGCCGGGCGATGAGCCGCGGCGGCGGTCTGCTGGACGACGCGGCGCTGTACATCGAGTCGACCGCTCCGATTCCGGGCCTGGCGGGCGGCGTCATCGCGATGGATGTCATCTTCAGCAAGACGATCGACCGCGCGACGTTTGGCCCGGACGACGTGACGTTGACCGGTCCGGACGGCCAGCGGGTCGCGGGAGTGACGGTGGCCCGCCGCTCGGACCGCTTGTACCGCGTGTCTTTCCCCGCGCAGACCGCCGCAGGGACCTATGAATTGGCGATCGGCACGCAGATCGCCGACCTGGCAGGCCACGCGCTCGACGTGAACTGCGGCAGCGGAATCGCGGCCGAAGCGGACGCCAGCCACGTCGCCTGGTTCGCCCTGGGAACGGGAGCAGCGGGAAAGTCGCTGGCGAGCGCGCCGGGGTTGACCGGTATGCCGCTCCGGATCATCCGGCACGCGCCGCAGGACGACGTGGACGATCAGGGGCATCTCAAACCCAGCGTCTTCTCGCGGCCGGGCGTCGACAGCCTGATCGTGGAATTCAACCAGCCGATCGAACGTCAGACCTTCACCGCGGCGGATGTCGGGATTCGTGCATCCGACGCGGTCTTGTGGCAAAGGCCGGCCTCGATCGTGGCCCTGAGCGACACGGTCTACCAGATCAACGTCAAGAAGACGCTGCAGGGGCGGGGCGCCTACGAGGTCCGAGTCGGACCCGACATCACTCGTCGCGGCGGGATCGACGGACTCGCGATCGACATGCTGGACAGCGACCTCGACGGCACTGGGGGCGAATGGTTCCAGGACGAGTACGAGTGGACGTTCCTGCTCGGCGACAACCAGGGCCCGTACGTCGTCGCCACGCACCCGCAAACCAGTCCCTGGCCGGGCTCGCTGGTGAACCAGGTGCCGGCCGCCTATACGATTTACTTCAACGAGCCGCTGTCCGCCGATTCGGTCGCCACAGAGGATTTCCGGCTGCTCGGCCCTCAAGGTCTGTCGCTGACGCCCACCGGCGTGGGCTTGATCGGCCACGGGCAGGGGCCGGCCGCAGTGATCGGTCTGCAGACGACGTTCACGATTCCGACTGACGCCCGCGACGGCGATTACACGCTGGTCGTGGGGCCGGGGATCACGGATGTGCCGTTCCTGAAGGCCAATCTCATGAACCAGGACCAGGACGAGACCAACGGCGAGCCGGAAGATGCTTACCGATTGACGTTTCACGTCGCCCGCGACGGGTTGATCGTGGACGTCACGGGCTTGGCGGACGCCGCCGGCGCGCCGTTCCATTGCGCCCTGCAACTGTGGGAGGTGATGGGAGCCCCGGATGCCATCCCGGGCGTCGAAGCGGCGGGCAACTTGCCCGACTACCTGATCAGTGACGCGAATGCCGTGGCGAAGGTCAGCAGCAGCGGGGTGGGCGAGGCGCCTTCCCCGTTCGTCGCCAAGGACGGCCGCTTCCTGTTTTTGCAGGATCGTGCCGGCCAGGCGATTTCGGTGAGGGATCCGCGCGAGAAGGACCTGCAGGGGAACGAGACGCCGCGGCAAGTGTATCTGGTGGCGTTGGCGGTGAACGAGCACGGATTCGTCATCGAACCCGCCACGGTGACGACCACCAATCACGACGACGATCCCTTGTGGACGCGCGTGTACATGGTGAACGGCTGGGTTTGGAGTCAACCCCACGCCCCGCCGGACGTCGGACTGCCGGCGGGCGGACAGCAGTTGTGGGCGCGGCTGCGCCATCAAGTGATCTGGGGGCCGTACGACGTGCCGGCGGACAACGCGCCGGTCACGGTCGGGCTGTACAATCCGGCGATCGCCGACCCGCAGTTCGGCATCCTGAGAGACCTGTGGAAAGCAGGCCGGTTTGCGGAATCCATCGGTGCGGAATGGCTCCCGCCGATCCCGGCCGAGGTCGTGCCGGCCAGCACGCTGCCGGACGAATACGACGACGTGTAACACGTGATCGTGGTTCCGGAGGCACGACTGCAGGACCACGCGGCAGTGTTCCACGCCTTCGGTCACGCGATCCAAGCGCGGATCGGGGGTCAAACCATCCAACCGGTCATTCACCAGCATGACCAGGCCGGCCTGATTCAGGAGACCTCGGCCAAGAGCGCCTTTGCCGAAGGCTGGGCCGACGCCTTTGCGCACCTCGTCGCCGGCGACGGCGCCCGGATCTACGAGCGGAACGATTTCTGGATGGGCTTCGACGGCTACGGCTACACGAGCAATGCCGCCGCCGCGGATCGGGTGATCCAGGTCGCGTCGCTGACCGCCCGCTACGACGGCGTCAACGACGATTTCAATCTGGGGGATGTCGTGCGCGGCGGCGTGGCGAGCATTTTCTGGGACTTGGCCGATTCCGGCTACGGCGATGACGACCCGATCTATTGCCCGAATTCTTCCATCTCCGCCTTGGAGCAGGCCGCGGGCAGCGGCGCTACTTTGACGGCGTTCCACCCGGCCTACACGGATCTCGACGCCGCCTCGATCTTCATCGACCACGGCTTTCCCGCGGCCGACGACGGCTACGAGCCGAACGACCGGGCGGAGGACGCGGCCCGGTTGCCCGATCTGGTCAATCCGTACAAGGAACAGGGGCTGATCATGGCGGAGCCGGCGCCGGGCGCCGGCGACTGGTTCGTGATCCGCGTGCCGAGTTACGACAAGCCGAGACCGCAGGGCAAGTACCCGCTGCGCGTGCGCGTCGGCTTCGACCCGCGGTACGGGGACCTGGACGTGGTGGTCAAACTGGCCGACGACGCCCAGGGCCGCCGCGCGGTGAGGGACGTCCGCCGCGGCGGCCGCAGCGCCGCCGTGCAACTGACGCTGGACTCGACCCAGGAATACGAAGTGCTGATCGGCGTCTTCGGCCACGGTGCGGCCGAGGCGGCCAAAGGCGGCGACTTCCACCCGAGCTACTCGCTGGAGATCGTTCCCGGCGTGCCCTCCGTGCCGTCCAAGCCGACCGTCCACGTCAACGTGCCGGTCGTCAACAGCTTCGATCCCAACGAAAAGGCCGGGCCGATGGGCGCCGGGACGGCCGCCTTCCTCGATCCGGCCGCGCTTGTGCCGTACACGGTCTACTTCGAGAACGATCCCGACCAGGCCACCGCGCCGGCCCAGAAGGTCACGATCACGGATCAATTGGACGCCGGCCTCGACTGGTTGTCCTTCCGGTTCGGGCAGATCGCGTTCGGCGAGCGCGTCGTCGACGCATCCGGCTCGCCGACGTTCCACTTCGAGGCCGACACGACCGTCTCGTACGACGACCACCCCGTTCGCGTCGTCGCGGACTTCGATCCACAGACCGGGGTGGTCACCTGGCGGATCTCGTCCTACGACCCGCTGACCGGCCGGACGCCGCGCAGCCCGCTGGCCGGTTTCCTGCCCCCCAACGACGCGCAGCACCGCGGCGAGGGATTCGTGACGTACACGATTCGGCCGCAGGCCGGCCTGGCGACCGGCGTCGAGATCCGCAATGAAGCCTCGATCGTGTTCGACATCAATCCGGCCATCGTAACCAACGAGACGGTCCATACGATCGACGCCGCCGCGCCCCGCAGCCGAGTGGCCGACCTGCCGTCCCAACTCAACGCGACTTCAATTCCGGTGACTTGGTCCGGGGATGACGAGAACGGGGCCGGCTCGGGGATCGCTGGCTACGACGTGTACGTCTCGACCGACGGCGGCCCCTACGAGCGCTGGCTGGCGAACACGGCGGCGACGAGCGGGCCGTACCCGGGCTTGCCGGGGCACGAGTACGCCTTCTACAGCGTCGCCACCGATTTGGTGGGACATACCGAGGCCGCTCCCGCGCAGCCCGACGCCGTAACCAGGCTGGTGGCCAACCCCTGGCACAACTACGCCAACCCGTTCGATGTGGACGGGATCAACGGCGTCCAACCGCTGGACGTGCTGATCCTGATCAACTACCTCAACGGGCACCTCAACGACCCCGCCTTGCCGGCCCCACCCGCCGCGCCGCCGCCGTACTACGACGTCAGCGACGACGGCAGTCTGACCGCCTTGGACGTGCTGATGGTGATCAACTACATCAACGGCCATCCGGCGGCGTCAGGCGAACGCGAAGGGCCGGCGGCGGGTGACCGCGACCGGTCGGAGCCGTCCCGACGGTGGACACAACCATACGACCTGGTCATCGGCGCCGCCGACGAAGATCGTCCCTCCGGCGTCGCGGATCTCGAGTCGCTGTTCAACCCCAGGGGCCTTGCCTTCGCGTCGCTCCGATCCAGCGGACGAACACCAGGGCGATGGCCAAGATGATGATCGGCCCGGTGAAGACGCCGATCTGATGTGAACGGAGCGCGCCGACGTGGGCGACAAGAATGGCAGCACGCGCGATACCGTGCAGAATCTCGGCGCAGATCAGGACCAGCCAGATGACGATGGCTTTGCTAAGCATCGTTCGAGAAACAACTGTCGCACTTTGCACCGCAACGCCCTAGCTGGTCCCCAGACAGACGCGGGATATCGGACAAGTATTTCTCGAACGATGCTAAGTTGCCCCCGCCGTTGCAAATACGAAGCCCCAACGTTGCCAAGGCCAGCGAGATGTGGTGCGCAGCGTGACAACAGTCCAGCGCTTCGTTCACCGGAACACCTTCTAATCCGGCGAAACGGACAATCGTGGGAATCCGGTCCCAAATCCAGGACGCCCCATCCGCGACGAACGTCACCGTGGCTGCCTGAGCCGCACCCACCCGGTGCAAATGCATCGCAATTAGCTCGGCTATGGCGTCCGGACCCAAGAACGTCCCGTCAATCGTTGGTTGGGAGCCTTTGACCATGCGGCCCGTTTCGTCGTGGACAAAAATCGTCACCAGTTTCGGCTCCCGCCACTGGGCATCATGCTTCTTTCCGGGACGCTTCCGCGAACGTCCGGGCGCATAGTCGATCAACAACCCGTCCTCGTCCGTATGCTCCTTGCGCCGGGAGCCTAGTCGCAACGCGTCCCGGATGTTGGTTCGCCCACCATTGATCTGAACGCACACCTGCTTACCTGCAAGCTCGGTGCCTGACGCCAGACGGTTCGCTTGCCAGTGCTGCAACTCATGCGTCCGTAGAGCCAAGAGCCCACTGCCACACTGGGACGCAATTCGGCGAACGGTCTTCACGTCCATCACGACCCTCTCACGCTCCA
>JAVYAJ010000139.1:0-53926 GCA_032229885.1 Candidatus Anammoximicrobium sp.
ACGCTGTAGGGCTGATCCTGCTTCCACACGTAAAAAAAGCCCTGATTTCGTGCGGTTGCTCGGCAATCAGGGCTGTAGCCTTAAAGGGAACTTCAGTCTAGAACCCGCTTGCGGCGAGTCTGCGAATTGATGCCAGCGACGTACGCGGCCGTCGGGCTTACTGAGAGCTGTCGCTCCCCAACTCGCTTCCTTTACTGCCCATAACCTGTCTCGGTAAAGCGTCAAATTACTCAGACTCTCCGTCTCGTTGTCATACACGATCAGTACGCTCATGTGCGCCAGACGTTCGCCGTCTTCTTCCACGGCGCTCATTCAAACGACCTGCTCCTTTGTACTCGGAAATCGCTCGAAAACGCTTCTTTGCATCGCGAACACGAAGTTGAAATAAGGGGCCGACTCGAATTGGCGACGCCCTGGGCTCCATGTCTTTGCGAGAAACGGGGTGTCGGGGGTCCGTCGCTCGGCAATCCAATGCCCCTCCGGCCTCACGAGCCAAACCGTCGTCGCCTTCCCTGCGCGACTCGTCATCGACGTCGAGAACAGTTTGGTCCAGTCGATCGAATTGACCATGCCTTGCACGGTAGACAAGCTCTGTTGTTCGCTTTCCTTTTGGATTCTTGTCATTCTTGTACGCGGAAACCTCAGATTCGCGCCGCGTGACGACGATTCTAATGTTGCCGTAGAAGGCTTTGAGGCGTCCGTAGTTCTGTTGATACTCTTCCAACAGCTTCTTTTGTTCGTCAGCCGGCCCATCGGCTGTCAACGCTGGCGCTTCGGCCAAGACAATCGCGGGGTGATAAACAACAATACAACCACCACGGCCCATGACACACACTGGACGGCCGATGGCCGTTTTGCCAGTCGATCTATCTGTCTTCCCTTTCATTTACGCCGGATGCTTCCTCACACCCTGGAATAGGCACTGGACAGCGCGTACCGGCCGCTTCATTTATACACACCGGGTATAGTGCGGCGCCCTAAATATGGAGGTCGGATCCGTTGTGCAGATACGTCGGTTGAAGGGTTGAAGGACGAGTCATGAGGGATATCGCACTCGCATGGGGGAAAGGTAGCGGCAACGGGGCAACGGGGTCGGGCCTCACTTGTGTCGACGCGGCGCGTCGTGCGACCGTCCAACAGTTGGGATGGCGGCGCTTTGGACGGCGGAGAGGACGTAACGGGCGGCGAGACAACAGCGTCAACGGCGCGGCGCGCGACGCGTGCCTGTCGTCTGCGCCGATCACGGCTGCAACGCGGGGACGTGTTGGACCTCGGAGGGGGCTTTCGAATCTGCGCTGCGCGGGCGAACTCGGTTCGTCATTTCCTGGTTCGCGACCACCTCGTGGGCGGTCTCTTGCAGAAACCGGGCGTACGCCGGGGCTACGCCCGCGGGCACAAACGAATTGCCGACCACGCTGTCCCCGAACAACACCTCGTAGAACACGCACGCCCCCAGGTATTCGCCGGCCACGTTCGCGTGATGGCCGTCCATGGTCAGTTTTGGTGCACCGTCCTTTTGCGTCAGCCAGCGCCAGCCCACGTGCAACGAATGCGTCTGGTCGGGCAGCGTTGGCGCCTGTGCGGTTTTCGGGTCGAAGCGCGTATCGGGTCGATAGCCCCACTGGGGATCGTGATCGGCGCGATAGAACGCGTCGCCGACCGGGAGCAGCCGCGCAGCGAGCTCGTCGGCGACCGTCCGATAGGCGTGCGCCAGTCCGTTGTACATGGCCTCTTGGGTGGCCGGCTCGCCGGGCTTGGGCAAAGTTACGGCGAATCGGGGATCGTCGCAACGGTACGCCCAGGTCTCGTGAACCAACAGTTTGGCGCTCGGCGCGAACTCGGCGACATAGGCGGCCAGGCGGCTGGCATACGGCTGATACGTGCTTAGATCGTGGCTCTTGATGCTGGCCTGCTGGATGGTGACATAGTCCCAAGGCTCGGCCGCCAACTCCTGCTGCAGGCTGCGCCCGTTGGCGTACAGCCCCTCGGGGTCCCGAGGGTCCTGCGCGTGCTTGGCCGCTTTGTCGGCGTGCAATTGCAGCGGTGCCCCGCCGACCACGACCGGTCGATGGATCAGCGTGTGACCTCCCGCGGCGGCCAGGTCCGGCAGGTAACGCGTCGCGTTTTGCGAGAAACTGTTGCCGATGGTCAGCAGTCGGACGGTCTTGACGTTTTGGCTCGGCGCATCGTCGGCCGCGCAAAGCCCCACTACGACGGACAGCACACCCAACAGGGCGACGATCGAACGCATAGATTTCATTCAGCAGGACTCCTACCTTGGGATCGATGGGGAGGGCAGGGATCGACTCGCCACGCATCGGTTCCCAGCGCCGCTCGGGGACGGTCCGGCTGCCGTTGGACAGACGTGTGGCGCTAGTTGTCCGAGGCGGCTTGTTCGGATGTCAACGCGAAATCAATCACATTTTCACCCGGCTCGACGTCTGCGGACAAGGTGCTTTTGACATTGTACCGTTCCGGAATCGACTCGTGGAACGGCGGATCTTCGCCACGGTCGGAGGTCGACCGTTGGACCGTCGTGATCCGTACCGTATGCTTTCCGGGCGTCGCGCCCTTGACATCGCGCAGATAGACCAGCACATAGCTGCCGTTGCTGTCCGTGATCCCCGTCGATGGCCGTCCGTGCGCGGGCGTGAACACGACCTGAGCGTCGGGGTACGCTTTTCCGTCCAGCGTCACGGTTCCGCGCACCAGCCCGACATCCGGCCCGCCGCCGCTGCAGCCGAGACCGAACATCGCCAGCGCTGCCAGGCCGACCAGGCCTGTCAGACTTGTCACGTGTTGCATCGTCATATTAACCTCTCATCATCGTAAACTGTCGGCCGCCGTTTGCGGGCCGCACGGCCACGACGGGGCGTGGCCCTCCAAACCAATGCCCAGCGTCCACCAATGCCCTGTGTCCGGGCGACCGCGCCGCGCCGTCTGGCGGGACGCGCTCCGTCGTGGCCGTCGCTTCCGTCGTTTGCCCACTACCTTAGGCCGGTGCATCTGGCTGCGGCCACAGGGCAGCGAGACGCGCCAGGTGACATCCCAGCCAAATCGCATCGCGTGGCAAAAACGCGCGGGGCACTGGCCCGACGAACCTGCGCTCAGTACGCCCCCACCACCTGGCCGTCGGCGCGATCGGCCAGCGCAGTCAACACCGTGAAATCGACGTTCTCCGAGAGGAACCGCACGGCGCCGTCCACCATGGTGCATTGAACGCCGCCGGGATGTGCGGAGAACAGCGGGATGTTGACTTCGTAGGGCTGGGTGTTGCCCGCCAGCCCCACGCCGCCGGCGATCGGATAGCGGACGGTGGTTACGTTTTGCGTCCAGGTGTTTGTCCCGCCTCCACAGCTCCACGCTCCGCCCCAATGCCCGGAGGAACGGCGATCGATCTGATTGCCCAAGGCGTCGATCTGGAACGTGCTCTGTTCGCTGACCACCATCGTGTTGGCCGTTCCGTCCGTGATGCTGGCCATGGCGACGGGGTAATCCGCGTTTTGGATTACGCCATTGAAGACCGTTCGCCCATAGGTGTCAAAGTATGGCTGCGGCGCTTCGACGCCGGACGTCCCGCCTCGGTAGAACGAGCCTTCGATGCCGACATAACTGGGCAATTGGACGACTACCGTGCCGTTCACGGCATTCGACAGGCTCTTGGTCTTCGGCAGCGGGGTGGATGGACAGTACAACCCGGGAACGACCAGTTTGTCGATCAGGGCGACGTTCGGGCTGGCGCCGTCCTGCAACGACCAGTCGCCGGCGAACACGGCCTGGTCGTAGACCGCGCCCTGCTCCAGATAGGGGAGGATGCGGAAAAACCAGGACGGGCCGCGCTGCCGGGTTGCGCCCGAGCTGGTCTGGACCTGGGCGTTGTAGGGAAAAGTTCCGATCGCGTCGTGATAGTTCTGCAGCGCCAAGCCCAACTGCTTCAGGTGATTCGAACACTGCGAGCGACGCGCGGCTTCGCGCGCCGCCTGGATCGCCGGCAGCAGCAGGGCAACCAGGATCCCGATGATCGCGATGACCACCAGCAGTTCAACCAGGGTAAAGCCGGCGCGCCGGCTGTCGCCCGTGGCACAATGCCGGCGGGGCATACGTCGTCTGTCGGACATACGTTGTCGGTTGGACATTCTCTGAGCTCTTTCGATAAAAACAGATACAAAAACGTGATGGCTCACGGCGAGCCGTCGAACATGGGGGCGGGCGATGCAGGCGGATGGTCGGCGGGAGCACGATTCGAGAGGCGTGCCGAATTCAACTGCTGGATTTACATCTACACATGCGGTTACTGAAAATCAAGAATAGGCGAGCGCGAATCCCAACGGCCGCGGCGGAGCTGACCGGATTCGTACGGGCGTTTGGCAGGAATGAATTGCGACGCCCACGGCTTGGGCGGGCGACACAACACGCGCACGATGGTCCGAGTGGCGCAGCGTCGAAAACGATTTCGTCGACGGGCTGCAGCGGGAATAGATCTGAGCGCAAAACGGCGGATGAGGACCGCGTAGGCGCACATCCTCCGACGTTCGACAGCCTGGAACAGACTGAGCCTTCATCGTGTCCCGCCGCTGGATGCCGTTCTATTCTGCCCCATGTGCTTCACGGCAAGGTCTGCTGACGAAGTCCACATGGTGGACTCGCCTGGGCTCGGGCTCGCCACCACGTCGAGGCTGACAAGCCCCTTGGGCGTCTCGCATTCTCATCATTATCGGCGCACTTGTGTCGAGGTTCTACGTCGGCTACAACACGATCACGCCGACCTTTGCCAGGCGCTGCGCATTCCGCCGGGCGCCGTAACCGCTGCCGACGCGACGACCGGATGGAACAGCGAGCCATCGATTGGCGTTTGGCAGGGCTGGCCTCCGATCGCGACAGTTCGACGGATGACACTTCAATCGCGCACGATCCGACGGAACATAGGCCGGAATAGGATCCTTGCATGATGACACGCCGCCGATCATTCTGAATCGTCCTTTCACTGCCAAGGAAAAGGAACTCGACATGACACAACCGACTCGACGCACGCTATCCCGACGTAGTTTTTTGCAGGGCGTGGCAGCCGGCGCGGTCGTGGCCGGGGCGACGCTGGCTCCGCGCTCCGGTTATGGATTCGCCAACGCTGCCGGCCTGCGGGCCGGCGAGGCGGTGGTCGACACGACGCCGCCACTGGGCATCGAACTGGCCGGCTTTCACCGGCCGCCCGAGAATCCTCGCGTGATCACGGGGATCCGCCAGCCGATATCCGCGCGGGCGCTGGTGTTGGCGCACGGCGACGTTCGCGTCGCGATCGTGTCGCTGGACATCCTGGACGTGTCTTACGAGTTCACCGACCGCGTGCGGGCCGAGGTCGAGCGGCAGACGGGGATCCCCGCCGCGCACATCCGCGTGTGCGCGACGCACAGCCATAGCACGCCGACCTTCCAGTTCTTGCATCAATGGGGCAAGGTGCCCACCGAGTACATGGCGACCGTCGAAAAGAAGATCGTCGAAGCGTGCCGATTGGCGAACGACGATCTGGCCCCGGCCGAATTGCACCTGGGAAAGGCTCGTGCCCAGGGCGCCAATTTCAACCGTACGACGAAGAACTATCAGACCGACGCCGAGTTTACGCAGGATTCCACCGAAGATCAGCGATGGCTCGACACCACGCTGCACGCGATGCGGTTCGAGCGTGGCGGAGGACGGCGGAGCTTGCTGTGGTATCATTTCTCGAATCATCCGGTCTGCTTCCGCGACAGCCTGGCCGGGCCGGACTGGCCGGGGATGGTGGCGACTCGGATCGCCGAGCAGCGGCAGCTTACGCCGGTCTTTCTCCAAGGCCACGCCGGCGACGTGAACCCGGGCGACGGCACGAAGTGGATCGGCGACGCCGATCCGACGACGACCGCCGTGTGCGCCGCGTTGAACCAGGCCTGCGACGACGCTCGGCCGGTCAAGGTCGACGGCCTGCGCGTCGTAGTCGAGCCGTCGCGGATGCCGCTGGACATGGACCTGTTCAAGACCTGGCTGGCGCAGTACCGCGAGAACCCCGACGCCTGCCGCAGCGGCACGTGGGTCGACGCGGGATTTGCCGCAGCCTGGTTTGAAAGCGCGTCGAAACAGGATCTGAACCAGACACACATGCCGATCACGTTGGCGGGGATCGGGATGGGCGAACTGGCCCTGGTGTTCCATCCGGCTGAATTGTACAGCTACTATGGACTGGCGATCCGCCGCGCGTCGCCCGTGCCGAATACTCTGGTCGTGGGTTACACGGATGGGATGATCGGTTATGCGCCCGACGTAAACGGTTACAAGAACAACGAATACGCGGCGGTCGTCGTGCCCAAGATCCTCGACGTTCCGCCATTCATCCCCACGGCAACCCAAGAGATGACCGCCGCGCTGTTGGGAGTGCTCGGCAAGCTGGCCTGACGGGATAGACGCGCCAGGTGATCCTAGCGCACCGGTCCAACCAGCAGGTGGGACGACGCGGGCGGTGAACGACGCCGCGCGGATGAGCGCAACGTCGGAACCGGCCGACGCGAGGAACCGACGCGCGACCGGCGCGCCCGACGCTTGTGGCCCCACCGGCGTTCGCGGCCGTCGATCCGCCGGGCGCCGAGGCCCTGCGGCGCGGGTGGCGGTGCATCGCCGCTGGCGACAGATCGCCAACCTTGTCCCGCGCGGCCCCGCGCAGATCTCGTACAGCTCTCGTACAGATGCTGGCCGCACGAGCTTTCCACGTTGGGCAGGCGTTCTGTATATTGGTTGCACGCCGGTTGGCGGCGACCCTGGGCCGCGTTCGACCCAGCCGCTCGGCGGACGCGGCCCAGGACCGAACGCCACGTCTTGCACGCGTTTCTGTTGATTCCGGACCCCACTCGATGAGCATCCCGATGCCACGTGTTCTCGCGGTTTCGACGGCGATGGCCGTCTGTTTTCTGTTCGTATGCGGTCCGAGCCGCGCGGCGGACCAGGCTGTCAAGCCAACCGTCGTCGCCATCCCGCTGGCGTCCGGCGACGACACGATCCGGCTGTCGGTCACACCGGGAAGCAAATCGTTCACCCAGTTGGCGCTCGAGTTTGCCGATGGCAGTGAAAAGCGATTGACCTTGGCCGTCATGGCGCAAACGCTCACGCGTCGCGTGCGCAAGTCGCCCGGCGGCGCGACGCCGCCGAACGAACCGATACGCGCCGAAGACGCGTTCGTGTCCGTCTCGGGCATGAATCTGCGGCTGTATGCGCGGCCCAATCTGCTTCGCTACACCGATCCCCAGCAGGATGAACTGCTCGAGCGATGGGACACTCTGCCGGGCGCGTCGCAGACGTTCATCCACCACGAGTTCCGCAGCCTGCCCGATCGCGTCGAGAGGTGGATCAATGGCTGCTATGCGGGCATGTTTCCGGCGGTTGGCGGTCTGCGGCAGGTCCGGGTGTCGCTGCCGCCCGATGCGGCGATCCGCGACGACGCCTCGTTTCGACGCCCGACGATCGAACAGCCCTATTGCGCGCTGGACATCAGCCGGATCGCCAAACCCGGCGCGATGCGCGATGCGCGCGTTGTGTGGCTTGAACACGGCGCAGACGCGGCCAACGCAGACACGGCCGGCGTCGATATGGCCAGTTCGGACACGGCCGGCTCGGACGCGAACTCAGCGGGCGCATCCGCCGCGCCGCATCGCGTCGACGGCGTCCCGCTGCTGGTGGCCGACGGGTCGGGCAATGGCGACGTCGGGGTCGTCCGCGAGATGAAGGGCTCGTGGGCGCTCGAGTGCGACGAGCACCTGTCGCGGACGCCTTTTGACGGCATGCCCGAGACGCTCCACTTTTCCGTTCCGCCGGCCTTCTACCACCGCGCGTACGTGTTGTGCGCCGCCGAGCCGGATCCCGCGAAGGATCCCGTGCTGACGCTCCGCATGACGCGGTTTGCCCGCTCGGGCCGCGGCGAAGCGATGTCGCACACGTCGGTGACCCTGCCGCGCGGCGACGAACGGCCGGCCGAGAATCTTCGGCAGGTCGGGACGATCCGTTACGACGTCGACGACCGGGCGGTCGAGACGCCGCTGTATCTGGCCCGACTCGATCTCGACGTGGGAGCGATCGTCGACCTGCTTGGGCCGGGCGCGGATCGCGACTGGCCGATGCTGGACGGTCGATACCTCGACATCGATCTGCTCGGCAAGATGGCGGGGATCAAGCCGGCGCGGGATTCGACCAGCGCCGTGCACGTGTTCGGCCTGACGCTCGAACGCAGCCCGGCCGAGTTTGCGCTCGTCCCCCGGCAGCCGGGCAACATCTTTCACAACGACGAAACGCCGGAGACGATGGTCGAGGTCACGGCCGTGGCGCCGTGCCAAACGACCCTGTCGTGGCACATCCGTGACGTGACGGGGACGCTGGTGCGCGAAGAGAGTGTCGCCATGGACTTTGCGTCCGCCGGCGAGCAGCGGCGTCACACGATCGATCTGCGCGCACCGCGAGTCGGCTGGTACGAGTTGAAATTCGCGCTTGCCCGGCAGGGCGACGATCGGCCGTTCTTTGCCCATCGCGCAGCCTTTGCCCTGCTGGGTCGCGACCGCCGCCAGGCCGGCTACGATTCGCCGTACGGCATCTGGTGGTTTGGTCGCGCCCACTACGGCTGCGACGATCTGGCGACCATCGGCCCGATGCTGCACAAAGCCGGCTTTCGCAAGACGACGTTCGGCTGGACCAAGTACACCGAGGCGGACTTTGCGCCTTGGCACGTGACGCTCAACCAGATCGGCTGGGTCTTCAAGCCCGACGACGTGCCCGGCACGCAGCAGCGGGTGGCGGACTTGATGGACAAGTTTCCGCACTGCAAATCGATCCTGATCTTTCACGAGAGCTATCGCAACTACCTGCCCGCCGAGCTGTTCGGCATTCCGCAAGAGGACGACGCCCAGGTCACCGAGCAGGCGCGGCGACGGGTCGAGATCGCCACCGCCGCCGCGCGGCTGTATCGCGACCAATTTCCGGATCTGAAGATCATCATCGGCAACACGAGCGCGTCGGCCGCCATCATCGCCTCGTTGCTGCGGCACGGTTTTGATCCGACGCTGGCCGACTATCTCGGAATCGAGACCGCCGCGGGACAGACGGGCATTCCGGAAAAGCTGTGGGAGGGAGGGCCCCAGGGCGCGTATCTGACGCGCGATGTGGCTCGACGCTTTGGCTGCAACCTACCCGTGACCGGCTGTTATGAATACACGGCGCGCTGCGAGCGCAACCTGGGCGCCCAACGGCACGCCGAGTTCTATGTTCGCGACATCCTGATGGCGCACGCCTACAACTATCAGCACATCTCGCCCGGTCTGCTGTACGACGCGGGCAATGCCTATGCCCATACGCTGTGGGGCGGCGGCGGAGTCTGTCAGCGGAACCCGTTGCTGTACCCCAAGCCCGCCTATGTCGCCCTGGCCGCGCTGACCAATGCGCTCGATCAGGTGAAGTTCCGTCGTCGGGTTCCCACGGGTTCGCTGACCGTCTATGCGCTCGAGTTCGATCGCGCGGACGGCCGACGGGCCTATGCCCTGTGGACGCCGCGGGCGACGGTCGAACTGGCGCTGCGGTTCCCGCCGGACGTGGCCCCGGAGTTGACCGATTTCTATGGGGGCGTCTCGGCACCCGCGGCCGCGGCCGGACCGCTCAGCTTGATCGTCGGCCCCGCGCCGCGGTATCTGCTGGCGGACCGGGCGTTGGCGGCTGCGCAGGTGGTTCGGCAGATCACCGAGTCGGCCCCGCCAGACTTTCGCGTGGCCGACACGCTGGACGGCGCCCGGGCCTGGCGATTGGTGGACGATGACAGCCTGACGAAGACCACCGGCGAACTGCCTCGCCACGTGCCGGGCAAGTTCAGCCTGCGGGCGGTGGACGACGCCGAACGCGGCGCGTGTCTCGAACTGGAACTGCACGGGGACAGCAGCCTGTCGGACTATATAGGCGAGTACTGCGCGATCGCGGCCGACACGGCGGCGCCGCTGGCCGGCGAGCCGCACACGTTGGGCCTGTGGGTGAAAGGCAACTCGTCGTGGGGCAAGATCGTATTCGAATTCCAGGATGCGGCGGGCTGTGTCTGGCGCACGCATGGGAACGAATGGCACGATTGGCCGGGCGAGCTATCGATCGACTTCGATGGGTGGCACTTGATCCAATTCCCGATCGACACCCGCTCGCCGATCATCTACTCGTCCCCCGGCGGTCGTTGCCAGCGCCGCAAGGGATCGAACCGCCAGATCACTTATCCGATCAGCCTCAGCAAACTGTACGTCGTGATGAATCGCCGAGCTCTCGACCCGACTGAAATGCAAGCTGTAACGCCCACGATCCGAATCAGCTCGCTGGGCGGCTACTGAACGGCGACACTGAACAACCGTACGCCGCCGCTGGCCCAGGAATGACACGCCAGGCAATGAATAACGTGCTGGGCCGCGACAGACGGGATGGCTGCTCGACCCACACACGATGGCGGCGTGAACGTCGGCCGTGAACAGACCGTGAACAGACCGCGAACAGACGATGGCCGAATCCATGTCGAAAACGCCTGCGCTGCCGGCCGACGAACGCGACGAAGCCGCGCGTCCGCCTGTGGCGCGGGCCGTCTTGGGGGCGGCGATGGGGCGGGGCGACGCGGGTTGCCGTGCGGCCATGCTGACTCCGCCAGGGCGCGGGGCGATCGCGACGATCGGCGTGGTGGGACCGCAGGCCGCTCGCGTGGTCGCGGCCCGCTTTCAAGCGGCCAGCGGGTGTCCGCTGGACGAGACGCCGTGCGAGCGCATCGTCTTTGGCCGCTGGGCCAGCGACGAGACGGCGGCGGAAGAAGTGGTGGTCGTTCGCCGCGCGCCGGATCGCGTCGAGATCCATTGTCATGGCGGGCGGGCAGCGGCGGCCGCGATCCTGCGGTCGCTGAAGACGGCCGCCGTTGGCGAGACGTCTTGGCAACAGTTGGTGCGCGAGTGTACGCCAGACGCGATCGAGGCCGAGGCTCGGATCGCGCTGTCGGCGGTGCGCACCGAGCGGGCGGCGGCGATTCTGCTGGACCAGTGGCGGGGCGCGCTGCGCGGGGCGCTTGCCGAGGCGGCGCGCCTCGTCCGGCAAGGTCTGGCGAGCGAAGCGACGGAAACGTTGCGCGAGCTCGACGCGCGCTCGGACGTCGGCCTGCACCTGGTCGAGCCGTGGCGGATCGTTCTGACCGGACGTCCCAACGTGGGCAAGAGCAGCCTGGTCAACGCGCTGTTGGGCTTCGAGCGGTGCATCGTCCACGACCAGCCGGGCACGACGCGCGACGTTGTGACGGCCAGTACGGCCTTGGACGGCTGGCCGGTCGAGCTGGCGGACACCGGCGGCTGGCGGGACGCGGACGACGAGATCGAAGCGGCTGGCCTTGCGCAGGCGGCGCAGCAGCTTCGCCGGGCGGATCTGGTTGTGACTGTGTTCGATCTGTCTGCGCCTTGGACGAGCGACGACGACCGACTGGGCAGCGCGTGGCCTCGCGCATTGATCGTCCACAATAAATATGATCTGCCTCCGAGCGCTTCTTCGCGCAGGCCGGCGGGCTTGATCGTCAGCGCTGCGCGCGGCATCGGCATCGAGCCGCTGATCGACGCGCTGGCGCGGCGTCTCGTTCCACAGCCGCCGCCGCCCGGGGCCGCGGTGCCGTACACCCGCGACCAGGTCGGCGCGATTCGCGCTGCGCTGGCCGCGCTGGCCGCGGGCGACGCGGACGGGGCGCTCGAGCTGATCGAACCGCAGCTTGCGGGCTGAAGTCCGGCGGCCGCGTCCGGCGGCTCCGCGATGTCGGTGCGACCTGTGCGGCCAAGCGGCTGGAAGCCGCTTCTACGAGTGCCTGTGGCGCCGTGTGCCCACTCGACGGACGTTGCGTGGCGGTCGCTACGCCGAGGGCTCGCGGTGATGCGTCTTCCACATCCGGGCGGCCTCGGCCAACTGGTCGCGCCAGACCCGTTCCAACTCGCGGGCCGACGGTGCGTTGCCCGCGCGAACTTGTCCGAAATACCAGCCGCAGGCTTTGCCCAATCCATACGTGTAGGCATAGGCCATCGCGGCATTGGCCGCGGCGCCCACGAACGGAATGAACTTGAGCGTCCCGCGGACGATCTGGCGAGCCAACAGGCGTCCGCCGATCGGCGCGGCCAGTTCGAGCAGCGTGCGCACACCTGGCTGCTGGCCGTAGACCGCGGCCAGACGATAGACCAAGTGCGACTGGACGGCGGCGACGACGGGAATGTCCAGCCACGGCACGGGCACGGCGGCGGCCGAAGCGGCCAGCATGCTGTGGCCGATCACCAGCGGCAGGGCGCGGCGGTCGTTCAGCTCGCGGAGCGACGCCATCGCTTCGTGCAGCGCCAGCAAGGACTGTCGATAGGCGGCCGGCAGCATGGCCAAGATCGCATCCTTGAGCCGCTGGCCGCCAAAGTCCGGCTGATCGAAACCATCGTCCGGCTGCGTCAGATCCACGGGAACGATCTGGTCGACCAGCCCGGAAAAACGCTCTCGCTGGGCGTCCAACGTGCGCTGCAAATCGCCCGGCAGCGGCGCCGTCGGCGGATCCGAGTCGAACGGGTCGGGATGCGGGTGCTGTTGTCCCGGATAGGCTTCGTGCAGGCACGTCAGCGCCAACAGGACCGGCCGCGTGGGGACGGATTTGCGAATCGCACGCAGCGGTTCGACGACGTCGGACAGCGCATGGTCCAGTGCCCGCACGGTGACGATCACCACTTGCGCGGCCGTCGTAAAGCGCGCGATGTCTTCGGTTGGGTCGTAGCGCGTTTCGCCGAGACCCCGTGTGTCCAGAAAGCGGACCAGGGGCGACTCGACGGAGGGAAAGTCGTACTGCTCGGACCGCTGCGTCTGCGGGCGATAGCCGCAGCCGATCTCGGCTCGCTCGGCCCCCGTCAGATATTTCACGAGCGTCGTCTTGCCGCTGCCCGTCTTGCCCAACAGCCAGAACGTCGGCACCGGAGCGCGATCCAGCAGTTGTTCCCGACGACGTCGATACTCGTCTTCGGACAGGGTGTGAAAAAGAAACCGGGCCTTGAGCTTATCGAACACGCAGGCACCTTGATTTCGCGAGCCAGTTCTCCGGCGCATGGCCGACGGCAAAGCAGGGGCGGGCCGGTTCGGACGCCGCGTTAGTCTACCGCGCTTGGCGTCGTCTCGCTATGCGCGGCCCCCGTCGCGCTGGACCGGCGCTCGGCCGAGGGCGGCAGGCGGCACGAAGCCTCGACGCTCGCGCTGGTCGAATGGGTCGGATCGGGTAGAGCAGCGCAAGGCATACTGGACGGACGGCCCGCTTCGCCTACAATGCCGATTTCCCGAATGCCAGCGCCCGCGACGGCGGGCAGGCAGACGCATCACGTGCAGGAGCAGGAGACATGGCGGAAAAGGTCGTCATCATCGGCAGCGGCCCCGCGGGTTGGTCGGCAGCCATCTACGCGGCTCGAGCCAATCTGCAACCGTTGCTGTTCGAGGGAACACCGCACCCGGAGATGATTCCGCTGGGCCAGTTGGCCTTTACGACCGAAATCGAAAACTATGCGGGTTTTCCCGCGGGCGACATCCGCGCTTTTGTCGAGAGCGCGGTCGCGACAGACCGCCATTATAATCTGCCGCCGGTTCCTCGGGGGCACGAGCGCGACGGCCGGCCCTACTACGCGGTCCAAGGCGTCGAGCTGATGGAATTGATGAAGCAGCAGGCGCTGAACTTCGGCACGCGCGTCGTCGGCGACGATATCGTCGACGTCGATTTTGCGAGCCGCCCGTTCGAGGTGCGGCCGGCTTCGGGAACGCCGGTCCAGACGCAAACCGTGATCGTAGCGACCGGCGCGCGGGCCAACTATCTGGGCCTGCCGTCCGAGGAACAGTACAAGAATCGCGGCGTCAGCGCGTGCGCCGTGTGCGACGGAGCGCTGCCTCGGTTTCGGAACAAGCCGTTGGCGGTCATCGGCGGAGGCGATTCGGCCATTGAAGAAGCGGCCTATCTGGCGGGCTTCGCCGAGCGGGTTTACCTGGTGCATCGCCGCGACGAGCTCCGTGCGTCGAAGATCATGCAGCAGCGGGCCACCGAGAACCCCAAGATCGAAATCGTCTGGAGCCACGTGGTCGCCGAGGTTTTGGGCAATGAACAGGACGGCGTGACGGGTCTGAGGCTGAAAAGCACCAAGGACGAGACACATCGCGAGTTGCCGGTCGCGGGAATGTTCGTCTCGATCGGCCACACGCCGAATACGGCGTTCCTGCGCGGCAAGCTCGACATGAACGCACAGGGGTACATCCTCCGACCGACGCCGTTCCGCACTGCGACGAGCGTCGCCGGAGTATTCGCCGCGGGCGACGTCGCCGACGACTACTATCGCCAAGCCATTACGTCGGCGGGAGCGGGCTGCATGGCCGCCCTGGATGCGGAACGGTACCTGGCCGCGTTAGAGCACTGACAGGAGGGCGATCCACCGATGACGAAGCTCAGCCAGCAACCGACGGTCCAGACGCACGTCTCGCGACGGGCGTTCTTGCAATGCGCGGCGCTCGCCGCGGGCGCGTCGTCAGCCGCCGTATTGACCGGTGGAGAAGCTCCGGTCACGGCAGACGCGGACCCGACGCCGAGGGCAGCGAAGGCGTCGTCAACGCCTGGTGCGGCGACGTCGGACGCGGCGACATCTGACACGGCAAAGCCCAAAACCACAGCGCCCACCTGGAAGTACGCGATCTGCAACGAGACGTTTGGCGATTGGCCGCCCGAGCGGATTTTTCAATTCGCGGCCGAGTGCGGCTATGCGGGCGTCGAGATTGCCCCGTTCACGATCGATCCCGACGTGCGGAAGATCCCGCCGACGACGCGGGCCCGTCTGCGGGATCAGGCCGCCCGGGCCGGGATCGAGCTGGTTGGTTTGCATTGGCTGTTGGCCAAGACGCGCGGCTTTCATCTGACCAGCCCCGACCCTGCCGTGCGACGCCAGACGGCCGAGTATCTGCGGGAACTGGGCCGTTTCTGCCACGACATGGGAGGGCGCGTCATGGTGTTCGGATCGCCCCAGCAGCGAAACCTGCTGCCGGGCGTCAGCCGCCAGCAAGCGACGGACTATGCGGTCGAAGTCTTTCGCGCGATCATGCCTGCGCTGGCCGATCTGGACGTCATCCTGGCTTTGGAACCGTTGTCGCACCGGACGACGACCTTCATGACGACCGCGGCCGAGGCCGTGGCGGTGGCCGAGCAGGTTGATTCGCCCAACTGTCGCCTGTTGCTGGACTGTCTGGCGATGAGTTCCGAAACCATCGCCGCCGCTGACCTGATCCGAACCTACCATCGACATCTGGTCCACTTTCACGCCAACGACCGCAACGGACAGGGGCCGGGCATGGGCGACCTCGATTTTGACGCGGTGTTTCGAGCCCTGCGCGACGTAGGCTATCGCCACTACGTTTCCGTCGAGGTCTTTGACACGTCGCCGGGCGGCGAGACGATCGCGCGGCGGAGCATCGCGCACATGCGCAGCGTCGAACGTCGCCTGACGAATTGAAGCGCGCCTCGCGAATCGAAGCGCGCCTGGCGACGCAGGACGCACTCCACGGAGGATCAGCACTCGTGTCCGGTAAAACCCGCAGCATTGGCGACATCTTGCAGGAGTTCGCCCAGCACCGAAACCTGATGCAACAAGAGCTGCAAAAGGTGATCGTGGGCCAGCAGGACGTCATCGAGCAACTGTTTGCGGCGATCTTCACCCGCGGCCACTGCCTGCTCGAGGGCGTACCGGGGTTGGCCAAAACGCTGATGGTCAGCACCCTGTCGCAGATCCTCGACGTGACGTTCAAACGCGTCCAATTCACGCCAGATCTGATGCCGTCCGACATCACGGGCACGAACGTGTTGGACGAAGACGACAGCGGCCGCCGTAACTTTCGCTTTGTCGAAGGTCCGGTGTTCACGAACATCCTGCTGGCGGATGAGATCAACCGCACGCCGCCCAAGACTCAGGCCGCGTTGTTGCAGGCGATGCAAGAGCGCGAGGTCAGCGTCGGCCGCGCCACGTATCCGCTGCCCGAACCGTTTTTCACGATCGCGACCCAGAACCCGATCGAACAAGAAGGCACGTATCCGCTGCCCGAGGCTCAGTTGGATCGGTTCATGTTCAACATCAAGGTCGACTATCCGACCGCCGAGGAAGAAGAACGCATCCTGGCCGTGACGACGCGGCAGGAAAAGATCGAGACGCGAAAGGTGATGTCGGCCAAGACGATCGTGACGGCTCAACGGCTCGTGAACTCGGTGGCCGTCAGCGAGCACATCATCAAGTACGTTGCCCGGCTCGTCCGCGCCACGCGCCCCAAAGACCCAAGCGCGCCGCCGTTCGTCCGTGAATTGGTCGATTGGGGCGCCGGCCCTCGTGCGGGCCAGTTCCTGATCAACGGCGGCAAGGCGCTGGCCGCGATGGAAGGCCGCTTCTCGATCGGCATCGCCGATGTCCGCAAGATCGCCGTCCCCGTCCTGCGGCACCGTCTCAGCACGAACTTTCAGGCCCAGGCCGAAGGCTTGGGAACCGACGACTTGATCCATCGGTTGATCGAGACCATTCCCGAGCCGGATTTTCCCAAATTCGTCGCGACCGGATCGCCCCGAGCGCCCGTGCCACCGCCGACGTGACGCGCCGGCGGGTGGCGATTGGGCCGTGCGCGGGGCGAACAGGGCCACGAACGCCACGCGGTGCGCCGTGCGCGTGGACAGAAGCCCACTCGACGAGGTTGTGTTCCCCGCAGCCCGCGGCATGGGCAGCAACCCATGGGATATATGCCGGCCATCCCACGGCGACGGGTCAGCGACGGTAAGCCGGTTGGTCAACCGTATTTGCGCCTTGATCCCGCGATCGGATCGTGAAAGGTCCGCGTCCGTGCGGTGGCGTAGCGCAGACGTCCCTCCCCGACCCGAGCCTGGTGACAATGTGTTTTCCCAGTGTTCTTGATCACGCGACTTGGGCAGCTTCGCGGTGTTTTTGGGGCGTCTGGCGATGGCACAGCTCGCGCGTAAGACACAGAGGCGATGCGGCCGAGATCCCGCGCCGAACCGAAGTAGTGTATTTTACCGAACCCTTTTTTCCGGACACGACGTTCCGCGACAGACCGATTATTGAGGTTACGGGAATACTTTTTGCCATCACGTACGAAGACGCCAGTGTATGGTTGCTTTGTCCTGTCTCAGACTTGTCATGCCGCATCGGCACAGAGGCACGGGAAGGACGAATCATGGGCGAAATGTGGAAACCGGGAACTCGATCGGATCAGACCTACGCGCCGTCACCGGCTGTTATTCGGCGAGAATGCGAGCGGATTCAAGGCACTTGGTCGGAGCGTGAACGTCGCAAGCGGGCCGGCTGGCCAACCGGGAAATCGTGGACGCCTCCGCAAATCGAAACATCATCGATCATCGATGCGGTCTGCGACGAGTTCGGCAGTTCGTTGGCCGCGCCTTGGACTTCATGCGACGAATCTCGTCGATAATGCGCCCGGTGCAGTGTCCAGGCTCAAGATCGAGGTGTCGGCGATCGTCAGATCACGGGAATCCGGGACGCTGGCGAGTGCGGGCGCCTGAAAATCACGATTGGACAAGGAACGATACCGCGCGCTGTCGAGGATGGCACGTTTGATCGTAACCCGAAGCGAAAGTGAGAGAGTCACTCAGTAACCCGAAGCGTAAGCGAGGGAATGCCCGAGTCCCTCGCTCAAGCCGCGGATTACGTCTCGCGGTCACCCGCGTGCGGTATAGTGCCGCAAGTCACAATTGCCAGGGCGCTACAGCCAGCCTTTCGCCAGTCCGCGTAGTATCGCAAGTCCGGATTTCCGGCCCATGACGGCCAGTTTCTAGCTAGTCTGCCAGCCCGCAGCACATCGTTTGGGTGGCGTACACAGCGAGGGAGGGCCACGCCCCACGCGTGGCCGCAACCAGACGGACGCGACGGAGCGCGTCCCTCGAGGGCGACGCACTTCCCTGCGTTCGCTGTCCAACCATTTCGATTGCCAGATATCTCGTCCCAGCTCGGTTTTCTGGTAATCTGGGACAGCTTCCCGTTCCATGTCCCGTCAATTCCGATTTGCGGCACGAGTGCGCTGTCACGGCCAGTCCGACTGAAGCAAACTGGCCCGCCCAGTCGATATACGAGTTACGGTTCAACATCTCGTCTCTCGTCTCGGCGTCTGTCATGCAACGATTTAACCATTTTGTTTCGTGCTGTCGCCTGCGCTCGCTGGTTGGTCGGACGACTACGCGGCTCGTAGGCCAAGTGGCCGCGCGGCGAGCGTCGCCTTGGCTTACGACGCCCCGCGGCGCCGACGCGTCGCGCAGCCTTGTCGGCGGTGTCGTCATGCTAGCGATGCTGGCGGTGGCGGGCGCCGGCTGTAATCGCGCGGCGTCGCCGGTCGCGGAAGTGAGCGTCGAGCCGACGGCGGTCGAGGCGTCTCCGGCCGAGCAGGTGCTGCGGCAGATGATCGCCGCGTACCAGGCTGCGAAGACATATCGGGACCAGGCGGTGGTGCGGCTCAAATACCGCCAACAGGGACAATGGTTCGAAGACGACGGCAAGCTGTCTGTATCGTTCGCGCGTCCCAACAAGCTGCAGTTGCGGGCATACCAACTGACGTTGGTCAGTGACGGCAGCCACCTGTGCGCCGTGATTGCGGATCCCGACAGCAACGATTTGGATGGCCAGATCGTAATTCGTCGGGCGCCCGAGCGGTTTGAATTGGACACGATTTATCAAGACCAGATCATGCTGGACGTGATGTCCGGCGGGATGGGCGGTCCGCCGGTCACGTTGGAACTGCTGTTGAGCGACGCTCCGCTGCGCGAATTGCTCGCCACCAGCCGGAGCGTGACGCTCGACGAACCGGAGACGGTTCGCGGCCGCGCGTGTGATCGAGTCGCGGTCCAGTTGGACGATGGCGCCCTGGTGTTCTGGGTGGATCGCCAGTCGCGCGTCCTGCACCGCCTGCAGTATCCGGCCGAGCGGTTGACCCGCGAGATGGCGGCTGGCGGTTGTGCCGATGTGAGCCTGACGGCCGAGTTCTTGCAAGTGGGCATCGACGAAGCTCTGCCCGATGCAGACTTTGCGTTTGCCGCGCCGGAGACTGCCAAGCAAGTCAGTCGATTCGTACTGCCTCCGCAGCCCTTAGCGTCCCCAATGCTGGGGCAACTGCCCGCCGACTTCCACTTCGCCGGCCTGTACAACGAGCAGGTGACGCGCGATTCGCTATTGGGCCATGTCGCCGCGCTGCTCTGGTTCAACGACCATCCAGCATCCGAAACGGCGGTCCGCGAACTGGAGCGGATCCGCCAGGCAATGGCGACGGACGAAGCGGTGCTGTTTCGAGCGGTATGCACCGAGCCGAGCACGATGAGCCACGCCCAGGTGCAGGCTCTGGTTCGGCAATGGGGCGTCGATATTCCGGTGGTCCGCGATCTGGAGGCGTTCGGCCGCGATATCTTTCAGATTCCGTACGCGCCGACGCTGGTAGTCATGGATGCCCGTGGCGTGGTTCAGATCGTCGAAGTGGGCGCCAATCCGAACTTGGCGACCGAACTGCCATCCCGCCTGCGTTTGCTGGCCGCGGGCGAGGATCTGGCGACGGCTCAACTGACGCAGTTCCATCAGCAGCAGTTGCTATACCAGCAGAAGCTGAGCGAGGCGGCCCGGCTGGTTCCCCAAGACGCGCGGCTCGGGCGGCCGCGGATGAGGTAGGCGCGAGGTGCGCGCGGGCGCTGGCCGCCAGTCTCGGGCAGATCGGCGCGTCCGCGCCGTCGCCAGCCCGGATGGCAAAACGCGCCCCCGATCCGCCTGTGGCGGACGCGTCGCGCTGCGGAGCCGTTCGTCCGGGTGGTCGAACGAGTTCACTGGATCACCATATTGTCCAAGAAAAACACGGTGTCGGCCGCGGCCGTGCTGCTGTAGCCCAGCCAGTGCAGTTCACGGAACTGGGAAGCGGTCATCGGCAGATCAGCAAAAGTCTGCGGCGGCTCGCCGGGCGACGCGAGTGTCAGTTGGAACGTGCGCGGCGCCTCCGGACCCAGCGTGGCGGTGATCTCGACGCGGAACCAAGTCTTGGCAGGCATCTTGGCGAGCACGCGGTTGGCCACGGACACGTTGCCGCCGCCGTCGAACCGGACGCTGAGGCCGACGTTCTGCGGATACGCGCCGTCATCCCGCCACTCGGTGAAGAACTGGGCCGTGGGCTCCATCCACACGTCGAAGCGATGCCGCACGACGCCCGTGACGCGGTGCGGCACGTAATAGAAATGCGGCTGCCACGAGGGCTGCACGTCCGCGGCGTCGGTGATCTTCAGACTTTGCCGCCCGCTGGCTGCCCGCTCGTCGCTTACGCGAATCGACGCTCCGGCCTGCTCGCCGCTGACGTGCGCCTGGGCTGGAGGCTGTCCGAGCGGCGTCTGTTCGAAACCGTCGTCGAGCCGCAGCGGCGCGGGGGGCGGCGGCGGGGGCGGCAACGGACGGCACGGACAATCCGCATGGCGGACTTCGTTCGCCCACGCCGGATCGCCGTACAGGCCGACCGTGTCGATCTCGAACGGCACGAAACCCAGCTCGAGAGCCGGCGACTCCGGCCGCAGGCGGAAATCGCCACCAGCGGCGTCGACGAACCGTGGGTCGGCAATGCAGCTTCGGCGATCCAGCCCCAACGCCTGCCACTCGTCGAACGTGCGGCGATAGAAACGCAGTTGGTCGCCGCCGCCAGTGTGCCAGTACAAGTTCTGATCCCAATCGCCCGGCGACTCGCCGGCGGCCAGGCGGGCGTTCAAGGATCGTTCGCCGTAGGGAATCAGCAGCGTGCCTTGCGTCAGATAGACGATGTTCCGCTGGACCGTGCTGGGGCTTTTTTCCGAGTATGGCCACAGCCCGTAATCCGCCGATCGGGCAAAGATGTTGTTCCGAATCGTATGCGCGTGGCCGCCGTTGTTGAACATCAGCCCGCCGCTGCGGGTGTTGTAGACCAAATTGTTTTCGACCAGATAATTGCCGCATTGACCATCCAGATAGATGCCCCAGCCGAACGGCGGCGTGTCGTAGGGCCAGATGTCGTGAAACACGTTGTTGCGGATCACGCTGCCGGGCGAGACGCCCAGACAGTAAATCAGCCCGGCGTCGCTCAGCACGCCCTGGACCAAATTGTGCACGTGGTTGTATTCAATCGTGTTGTGATGCGTGCGATTCGGTTCCAGCCCCCAATTCCAGCCGACGCTGATGCCCGAGTACCGTAGATCGTGGATATCGTTGTGCGAGATCCGATTGTGGCTGCTCTGCGCCACCCACACGCCGACACCGGCGGCATAAACGTGTCCGCCGTCGAAGATATAGTTGTTGTCGACCACGATCCGGCTCGATTCGGCCTCATCGATTTGAGCCATCTTTGCTTCGCCCACCCGAACGCCGCCGGCCCCGAGATCGAACAATCGATTGCGTTCGATGCGACAGTCTCGACAACCGCGGCGAAACCAGATTCCATACGTGCCGATATGGGCGACTTCGCAGTCCGCCATCACACAGTTTCGCGCGCCGTCGGCCGTCACGGCGGCGGGGACGTTGACGGCGGCTTGGGTGCTGCTGTTGCCTTCCGGCGCCAGAACCCAATCGGCATGATGCCACGTCAAACCGCGCAGCGTGACGTGTTCGACGAACTGCCCTTGGTCGGCGTTGCCTGCTAGACGGACCAGCTCGGTCAGCGCGGGGGCGATCGCCTCGATGGTCTCCATCTGTTCACCGTCCAGTGGCCAATAGCTCAGCACGCCCGTTTCTCGATCCAGATACCATTCGCCCGGCTGATCCAGCAGTTCGAAAGCGTTCTCGACGTAATAGCGTTGAGCCTCTTCCCAGTGTCCGATGCTCCACCATTCGCGCATCGGTCCGGCAAATTCGACGGTGTTCGTTTGCAGATCCACCGTTTTCACCGGGTGGATAGACGTCTCCCACGAATGCATCAACACGACGCGGACATCGTTTAGGTGGGACCACGATTGGATATCGCCGCGCGCGAACACGAACCTGTCGCGGGCGACCGGCTTGGCGTTGGGAATCGGCGGACCGGGCAGCAGCTTGGCAATCCGATGATAGCCCTCGTTGGGCGAGCGCGCCGGCTGGCGCCGCGCTCCGCCGACGAACAACTGGTTAAAGTACCAGCCGCCTGTGCGGACCTCCGGCAATTCAGCCTGCCACAGTTTGCCGGGTCCCGGTTTCCAGCCGGTGATTCGTCGGCCGCCGCTGAGCACCGGCCGCTCGCCGGGATAGGCTGCATAGACGATCGGCCGTTGGGCAGTTCCCGAATCCTGCGGTTCGAGCACCAGAGGTTGGGTCAGACGGTACGTTCCGGCGCGAACCCAAACCGTCACCGGTCCGCTGGCCTTCAAGCGGCGCGCCGCCTCGCGCGCTCGCTGCAACGTGGCGAACGGCCCATCCGTCCGATCCCGGTTCGGCTCGTTCAACGCACCGGACCAGGCGTCGTCGCCAGCGGGCGACACAAAGACTTCCGCGCCTTCCGCAGCCCGGGCGACCGATGATCCACAGATCCCCAGGCCGAACACCAGCGCGCCGCTCAGGGCGCCGGACAAGACCTGCCGAAGCTGCATGGCGCTGCTCCCTGTTGTTGGCAGATAGATGGCGAAAAATGGGCGTCTGCCGTCGATGCGCCGATCGCGGCGCCGGATGGGCAGAACCAAAATCAAGAGGGGCCGACCTCTGGGGCAGCCTGCAAGTCCGCGATGCACGCAAACGCCGGCCCGCAATCGAGACTACCGTTCAGACAAAATATGCGCGGGTTGCGAGTGGCGGGACGCGAGCCCCCTCTTCGCGGACTCCGCGCGTCGCGAGGCTGGTTGGTTCGGACGGTGATTGGCCCGGGCGGTGCGGAATCCGAGCGGCGCCGGATCTTCACCGCATGGTCCGGAATAGGCCTCGTCGGGCGGACTTCGGCCTGTCTTCGTCGCGCGGCATTTGACGGTCACGCGGTCATTCTTGTCCGCGTCTCTTGCCGCGCAGGCATTGCCAAGCAGAATTCTCGGGCCAGATTTCGGTCGAACATTTTTCGCCGACCGTTTGTCAGGTCGAGACACCTTTGGCTTTTTTAATCGCGGACTGCAGCCGAGACTTGGTGCGGGCCACCTTGTTCGGATGGAGGATGCCGCGCGCACCGGCCTGATCGAGCTTTTTGGCGACTTCGCGATACTCGGCTTCCGCTTTCTGGGCGTCACCGGCCGTGACAGACTCGCGCACTTTGCGGATTTGAGTCCGGACTACGGACTTGACGGCGCGGTTGCGCAGTCGGCGAACCGTGTTTTGACGAAGCCGTTTCTCGGCGCTTTTCGTTCTTGGCATACGGCAGTCTTCTCTCCCTTGCTGGTGCGCGACGTTCAGAACGCGCTTGGCTCTCGAAAATCGGATCGGCTAGTTTCGCTGATTTCCTCCAATTTGTCCAGCCGGGTCTGGGCATCTCGATAATTCGGCGCGATCTTGACCAGCTCGGTCAGGTATCCCCGCGCGGTGTCGGTCAGGGTCATCGCAGTGGCCAGGACACCGGCCCGGTACAGGGCCCGCCTGCGGCATTCCTCCGCGCGCGGATCACCGGCGGCCAACTGCGCAGACTGTCGGTAGCATTGCAGGGCCTTCGGCAACAGGTTGTGGCGTTGCAGAACTTCGCCGATCTCCAACGAAGCCTGCGCGCGGAGGTCGGGAAACTCGAGTCCGGCCTGCAGCAGTTCGAGCGAGTCGCGATGGCTACCGCTCTGCTTGAGGGCCAACCCCAGTTGGAACTTGAGGCGTTTGTCATCCGGCGACCGAACGCATCGGTTGCGATAGATATCCAGTTCCAATTGGGACAATTCGTTGCGCAGCCGCTGCACCTCGTCCTGCAGGTCGGGCTCGCCTCCGACGGCGGCGCGTTCCTCGGCTCGCTTGACCCTTTCTCTGGCCAGCAGCATGTTGACGTCCTCGAGTCGTTCGGTGATCGCCGTCGATTTGCATACGGCACTGGCCCGCATCAGCGTGCGCTGCGCTTCGTAGGTCCGCCGCTCGGCCAGGTGCAACTCGGCCAAGGCCAGATAGTTGGTCTCGTCCTCCGGGCGTTGCGAGATGTCGAGCTCCAACTGCTGGCGACGAGTCAACGAGACCTGCCGCGGTCCGGGCGGCGTTTGCCGCGAAACGTCCGATGGCGTCGGCGCGGACGGCGGATCGGCTTGGCACGAGTCTGGAGCACACGCGTCGTCGATGTTGGCCGAGTCGGTTCGGCGCGTCTTGCTCAGCGTCAAGGCCGAGATCATGTGGCTGGGCTCCGGATCGTACGGATCCAGCTCTTCGATATGCCGCCAGCAATGCAATGCCTCGTCGAACCGGCCCGTCCGAGCCAGCGAGCGAGCCTTGGCCTTGGCTCGCTCGATATCGACCGGAATATCTGGAACGGGCGCGGTCGGGCTCGTCGAGTCAGGGGCCGTAGCTGGCTCGGCGTCGCGTCTGTCAGTCGTCTGAGAATCCATGACCCGATTGTACTGCGCAAAAACAGGACACGCCAAGATGAAACCCGCGCCGGGTCGTCCTAGAAACGAGGCCCGGCCACACGGCCTGCACGTCGGGATTTTCGGCCCATGACGGCCAGTCTCTACCTAGCCGACCAGTCGAAACACACGCTCTTGGGGCCTAGGTCGCGGTGGAGGGCCACGCTCCACGCGTGGTCGCAAGCGGTCGCGTTGTTAGCGACCGCGCTTGCGCAGTATGTTGTGGGTCGATCCCGATTCTCCGACAGACTTCTGACCCCACTAGGTTCTTTTCCGGCTTGCGGGCAAGATGCCGTAGGGTGTGGGCTTCCGTCCATCGCTTGCGCACAGAACTCGACGTTTCCGCGTCCAGCGTCACCGGCCCAGGGTATACGACAACACGGCAGGCCGATAATACGGCGCGCCCAAGAACCGTTCAAATTCTCGATTCCGGATGTGCAGGCACGATTGTAACGTCCGGTTGGGTTCTGCACAATTCAGAGACTCCGGGTGCGCTGCCCCGGGGTTTGCGACATGGCGCCGCCCGAGGGCCGGTCGCACTGGAACTTAGCCCGGCTGCCGTTCGTCAAAGGCGGTTGGATCGGGTGTGGAATGCGAGCGGTTTATAACGGCTGGAAGGGCATCGGATAGGCTCGAGCGTCGTGTCGGATGATGGCTCGGACAGCGCCGGACTCGGCAAGGGGACGCACTGGCTGTTCTTGCATAATCGCTACAAGCAACTATTATCCGACTGGGTGTTTTTATATCTTCGCATCTTTCCTAGATCTCTCATGTTCAATTCGAGTTGCCCCGATTTGACGTAAAATAAAGGTGCGTTGTCAGCATCAGGCTGAGGGTTCGTTCTTGGATCGGCAATGCTGGCACGCGGACCGATTCGATGCTGTTGGCGCGGGAAAGTCATTTGACAGACACGAGGCTGGTATGACCATTGGTCGTTTTCGCGAGTCGTCGGCGATGGCGAAACGGGCACACAAGCGGCGCGAAGAAGCCCGGCGCAGACGATCCAAACGGAATCTACGGATCGAATCCCTCGAACAGCGTCAACTGTTGGCCACGGGTCCTCAGTTGGTGGGGATTCAGCCCAATCGCGGCGACCTCTTGGCGGATGGAGACATCCGCAATGTTGCCCCGCGCGAGCTCGTATTTCGGTTCGACGAGGCGGCCGTCATCGACGAAGCGACGCTGGGGGCGATCACCGTAACGCGCAGTGGCGGAGACGGCCAGTTTTCGACGGCCAAGGCGCGGACCGATTTCAACACGGCGGGCCAAGTGGTCGTCGAGTTTCGCGCGGCCGCGCCGGGCAGCGCGGGCAACGACGTGTCGCTGATCTTCAGCCGTCGCAACGTGGGCCTTGCCAGTCTGCCGGCCGTGACGGTCGAGGGTCGGACGATTTTCGTGGAATTGAACACGACGCCCGGCAAGCAGACGACGGCTCAGCAGTTGGTGAACGCCATCAACGCGACGCCGCGGGCCCGGGACTTGGTCCAGGCCGTCGTCATTTCCGGACCGACTTCGACGAACATTGCGGCTTCGTCCGTCACGTATTCGCCGCTGCAATTGCGCGGCGGAAACCAGGCTTCCGTCTCGTCGAACTTCAACTCGGGCACGAATCTGGATATCGCCTTTACGGCGACCGCGGCGGGCGCCGCGGGCAACGGGATTCAGATCGAGGTCAGCAAGGTGAATCGTGGCGGCGTCGGCAGTCCCACGATCACCGTCAACGGTCGGACGATCAAGATCGCGTTGAACTCGAATCCTGGCAACGAGACGACGGCTGGCGAGTTGGTCAGCGTCTTCAACGCCAACCCGCTGGTGCGCGCGTTGGCGGTCGCCTCGCACCGTACCGGCAGCGCCGCCACGAAGATCGGTTTGGCGAGCGTTCCGATCAATTATTCGCCGCTGGTTTTGGGTGGAGCGAACGACGTGGCGCTCACGCCCGGCTATGTGGGGCTGGGCGATTCGCCGCGCGACGTGATCTTCCGGTTTGCCGAGACGTTGCCGAACGACCAGTACCGGATCGACATTGCGGGCACGGGATCGGCGCCGTTGCGGAGCAAGAACGGATTTGCCCTGGGCGACACGACCGACGACGGGCGGGACAACGGGCGGGATTTTTCGCGTGTCTTCTCGTTGGATTTGGGGCCCCAGGTCGTCGCGGTGGTGCCCCAGCCGATCACGCGCAACTCGGCGGGCGTGCTGACCCAATCCACGTCGCAGATCGAGGTCTACTTCAACGACGACGATCTCTCGCCCGTCCATGCGACGAACCCCAGCTTTTACCAATTGATCTTCACCAACGACACGGTGCAGACCACCGACGACGTGGTCTACAAGCCGATCGCGGTCCAGTACTCGGCCGAGTCGGATCGGGCCCTGCTGACCTTCAGTCGTCCGCTGCATCAGTTGGGCAGCGGCGCGGGCACGTTCCGGCTGCGCATCGGGACGGACGAAGCGCCTCTGGCCCCGCCGACGCGCGTGGACTTGCGGGGCCATGACGCCGGTTCGAGCTTCGACACGGCGTACTCGCTGGGCAGTCTAAACGGCAGCTTGATCGTCTCTGCGGCCATCGATCCGCAGGTGTTTAATCTGGCCCTGCCGGGAGCCAGCGACGAGCCAGGCCATCGGAACATTCCCGACTATCTTCAATCGCACCTGAGCGAGCCGGCCGATTCGGAGAACGGCATCGCCACGATCTTCTACAATTTTCGCAGCGATTATGGGACCGACCCGAGTGGCAACAAGCTGTCCAATTTGATCAACGACGCGCAGAAAGCTCGAGCCCGCGAGGCCTTCGAGCTTTGGGGACGCGCGATCGGCGCCCAGTTCGTCGAGACCGTTTCGCAGGGCATCGTGGTCGCGACGGGCGATCTGCGCGCGGTGAATCCTCTGGTTTCGACGGGCCAGGGAGGGATCCAGGGGGTGGCCGGTTTCCATCCGGTCACGGACCAGCCAACGGTGATCCTCGACGGCGCGGAGAATTGGTACGAGGCGTTCGGCGCGTCGGATGATCCGTTGCGACCGTACAGTTGGTTCGAGAGCGCGATGACCGTGATCGGTCTGATGTTGGGCGTCGGTGAAACCGACGACCTGCCGCCCGGGACGGTCACCGGCAGCGATTCGGCGCTGGCGTTCGACAACCTCGACTTTCCGGAGCCGATCTATCCCGGCGACCACGACATCGTCCACGGTCGCCATCTGTACCGCAACGAAGGCCAGGACATCGACCTGTACCGGGTGGACATCGCGCAGGCGGGGACGTTGTCGATCGAGACCATGGCTCAGCGGCTGGCCGACGCCAGCCTGCTGGACACGGTCGTCGCCGTGTATCGCGAGGAGAACGGTCGCCGCGAGTTGATCGGCCGCAACGACGACTATTTCAGCCAGGATTCGTTCATCGAGCTGCCGGTCACGCCCGGAGTGTATTATGTTGGGGTCTCGGCGGCCGGCAACACGGATTACAACCCATCGGTCGAGGGCACGGGGTTCGGCGGCGTGTCCGAGGGCCGTTACGAGCTGCGATTGACGGTTCGGGCGGACGTGGCGAACAGTCTGATCGACGCCGACAATGCGTTCAACACGGACGCCAGCCTCGTCTCGCAACGGACCGCCTTGGACGGGGACGGAGATGGCGAGCCGGGCGGAGTGTACAACTTCTGGTTCCGCGCCTCGGCGACGCCGATCATCGTCGACAAATCCGCTCCCAGCGGCGGCTCGGGAACGCTCAGTTCGCCGTTCAACACCATCGCCGCGGCCTTGCAGGCCTCTCGCAGCGGCGACATCGTGCGGATCGTCGGCAACGGCGGGACGGACGGCAACTTGGGCACAGCGGCGGATGCGATGCCGTACGAGATCGGGTTCAATCTCATGGGACTGCCGCTGCGAGACGGCAGTACGTTGGACGTCCCGAAGGGCGTGACGGTGATGATTGACCGAGGCGCCGTGGTCAAGCTCCGCCGAGCCCGGATCGGGGTCGGCAGCTATGCGGCGACGACCGATCTCAGCGGCGGTGCGCTCCAGGTGTTGGGCACGCCGCATCTGGTCGACGCCGGCGGGTTCGTGGTCCGGGATGCCAGCGGCAATCCGCTCTCGGGGCGCGTGGTCTTCACGTCGCACAACGACGAGTCGTTGGGCGGCGACAGTACGCCGGGCATCGCCACCTCGCCGGCCGCCGGCGACTGGGGCGGGTTGCTGTTCCGCCGCGATCTGGACCAGTCGGCGGGCCGGCTGGATCGCGAGAACGCGGGCATTTTTCTGAACTACGTCGGCCAGGCGGACATTCGCTATGGCGGCGGTGTGGTGACCGTCGGGACGGTGCCGCAGACGGTTTCTCCGGTTCACATGATCGACGCTCGGCCGATGGTGACGTTCAACTCGATCACCTACAGCGCCGACGCGGCGATGGCCGCCAGCCCAAACAGCTTCGAAGAGACGAACTTCCATGCGCCTCGTTTTCAGGCCGTTCCCTTCACCTCGGATTACACCCGCGTCGGACCGGTCATCTACGGCAATCGGATCGTCAACAACTCGATCAACGGCCTGTTCATCCAGGTGAGCACGCCCGCCGGGCGCCAGACGCAAAAATTGACCGTCTCGGGACGTTGGAACGCCACCGACGTGGTGTACGTCCTGGCGGAGAATCTACGGATCGCCGGAAACGCCGGTGGTCCGCTTCAGACGATCACTGCGCCGAAGACGGGCTCGGTCACGCTGACGCGTCAGACGCCGGCGACGGATGGCGGCGTGCCAGCGGGATCGCAGCGATACAAACTCACGTTCGTCGCCGCGGACGGCAGAGAGAGCCCGTCGTCGGATCCGACGGCCGAGATCCTCGTTCACGTGACCGACGTGGACAGCGGACGGACGCAGAACGTTCTGTTGCAGAACCTGCCCGCGGCGCCGGCAGGCTATGTGGGGCGCCGCTTGTATCGATCCGAGAAAGCGGAATTCGTGCTGGTCGCCGAATTGGACGCCGCCAGCACGAGCTATCTGGACACGGGGCGCGTGTTGGGCGGATTGCTGGCGGACACGCCGTGGGCCTTGCAGGGGCGGCTGGCCGGCGGCTTGGTGATCGATCCGGGCGTTACCGTCAAGTTCAACGGCGCCGGCATCGAGACCGGATTCGGCGCGCACCTGATTGCCGAGGGGCTGGACGGCGCCCCGGTGGTGTTCACCGCCATCCAGGACAATCGCTATGGCGCGGGCGGGACGTTCACCACCAGCGATCGCGGCGAGTTGACGCGCGGCGCGTGGACCGGCTTGTATGCAGGGCCAGCCAGTCAGATCAGCCTGGATCACGCCCGGCTGGCCTACGGCGGCGGGGTGTCCAAGGTGCCGGGAAATTTCGCCTCGTTCAACGTCCTGGAGATCCAGCAGGCCGAGGCGCGCGTCGCCAATTCGGTGTTCGAACACAACGGCGACGGGATGGGCGGCCAGGCGACGGCCGCCCGCGGCGGACGCGGCTCGAATGCGCCGGCGACGATCTTCGTCCGCGGCGCCCAGCCGGTCGTGATCGACAATGCGATGTCGGACAACCGCGGCGCGGCGATCAGCATCGACGTCAACTCGCTGAATCACGAGTTGGTCACGGACCCGGGGCGGGCGACTGGCGCCATCGACCGCCGCAGCGAGATCGTCGCCAACGCCGGCCCGCTGATTCGCGGAAATCGGCTCGGCGGCAACGAGCTGAACGGCATGTCCGTGCGGGGCGGGACGCTGACCACCGAGGGCATTTGGGACGATACGGACATCGTGCACATCGTCCAGGATCAGACGATCTATGTTCCCGATTTCCACACCTACGGCGGCCTGCGGCTCGAGAGCAGCGCGACGCAGAGTCTGGTGATCAAGTTCGAGGGCGAACGGGCCGGCTTTACCGCGACGGGCCGTCCGCTGGAGATCACCGACCGCATCGGCGGTGCGCTGTACGTCCTGGGCCAGCCGGGTCACCCGGTCGTGATGACCTCGCTGAACGACTGTACGGTCGGCGCCGGCTTTACGCCGTCGGGCAATCCGCAGGTGGAAACCAAACAGGGCGCGTGCGGCGTTCCGGATCGTCCCGGCGCGGGCGGGCTGGGCCCCCTGGAGATCGAGAAGGCGACCAACGACGCGAACGAGCTGCGCAACGCCCTGTTGGGACCAGGCATTACGCCCGTGGGCAACGCCACGTTGATCGGCGGCGAGCGGTCGGCGGGCATCTTCCGCAACGGTCTGGCGTCGATTGGCATCGACTCGGGAGTCATCCTCGCCACCGGCGATATCGACGTCGCCGCCGGACCGAACGTCAACGATTCCGACTCGGGTTTGGCGTCGGGTCAGGGCGATCCCGATTTGGACGCGGCTTTTGGTCGAGTTCCGGGCAGCGCGACGGCCACGCAGGACACGACGTCGCTCGAATTCCGCTTCCGCCTGGATCCCGGCGCGGCCCAGAATCTGTTCTTCAACTTCGTCTTCGCCTCGGAGGAATACAACGAGCAGGTCAACGACCCGAATCACGACGTGTTCGCGTTCTTTCTGGACGGCGTCAATCTCGCGGTCCTGCCAGGCACGACCACGCCGATCTCGAGCAACACGGTCAACGGCGCGCCGCCGTCGGGCGCCGAGCCGGGAAACCCGCAGTTCTATCGCAACAACAGCATTGTCGACAATGGTTCGTACCTGAACCTGTTCGGCTACGACGGGTTTACCAGCGTGTTCACGGCCCAGGCTTTGGGCATCGGGCCGGGAGTCCACACCATCAAGCTGGCCATCTCCGACGTGGGCGACAGGGACGTCGATTCGGCCGTCTTCCTCCAGTGGGGCAGTTTCTCCCACGGGGCGCTGGGCAGTCCGCCGCAGCCCGGGGATTGGCGCAGCGTCCAGTTCCTGGCCGATGCCCATGATCGGAACGTGGACACCGCGGTCGAGTGGGAGACCGGCGACGCCACCGTGTCCGGGACCAACGACGCGCCCACCAGCGCGCAGTATCTGGGGATGCTGGCGCCGCACGAGAAAGCGGCCGATGACAACCGCCGGTTGGGCCTCGAAGTCGGCGGCGCGCTGAATCGTCCCGGCGATCTAGATGTCTACGCATTTCAGGCCGACGCGGGTACCGAAGTCTGGCTGGATATCGACCGGACCTCGCACGGGTTGGACACGGTGCTCGAGTTGATCGACGGCAGCGGCGGCGTGCTGGCTCGTTCCGACGATTCGGCGCGAGAAAGCCAGGATCCAAGCCTGCTGTACCGCAACCCGGCGCTGGTGGATGCCTTGACGGTGAGCCCGCTGAGCAAGTCGGTCGTCGACGGGCAAGACCGTTGGACGACCAATCCGCTGGACGCGGGGATGCGGGTCGTCTTGCCCGGCCCTCCGGGATCGACCAACACGTACTACGTGCGGGTCCGCAGCAGCAGTGCCCGATTGGGCGATCTGAACGCCGGGTTGACAACGGGTGTCTACCGTTTGCAGATTCGCCTGCGCGAACTGGACGAAATCCCCGGCTCGACGGTTCGCATGGCCGATATCCGGTACGCGTCGACCGGAATCGAGGTAATCGGCGGGCCGCGGCATTCGCCGCTGACCGGCGAAGCGGCCGAGGCCGTGGACGGGCAGGGCAACGACGGCAACGGAAATCGCAGCACCGCTGACAATCTGGGGAACCTGTTCAACAGCGATCGCGGAGCGATCAGCGTGGCCGGCGCGTTGGCCAATGCGGGGGACGTGGACTGGTATCAGTTCGACGTCCGTTACGACGCGATGAAGCCGACCAATCCGAACGCCGCGCAGTCCGCGTCGCTGGTTGTCGACGTGGATTATGCCGATGGTTTTGCTCGGGCCAACACCAGTCTGTGGGTGTTTGACTCGCAAGGCCGACTGATTTTGGTCGGGGGAGATTCGGACACGCTGGACGACCGTCCGGCGACATCGTCGGATTTGGCCAGCGATCTGTCGCGCGGTTCGGTCGGCGTGCTCGACCCGTTCATCGGGCCGGTCCAAGTGCCGGCCGCGACGGGGTTGACGACTGGACGGTACTATGTCGCCGTGTCGTCGAGCGCCCGGATCCCGGAGGAACTGCAACAGTTTTTGACGCCGTCGCCGATCAACCCGCTGGTGCGGCTCGAACCGATCAATTCGATCAACCGGATCGCCGAAGACCGGATCGGCGCAAGCGGAACGTATGCGACGGCCCAGGCGCCGACGATCCCGGTCCTGTTCGGGGCGAGCGACCAGGTCACGCTGTTCATCCCGGCCGGCAACGGGCTGACCGACGGCGAAGCCTTCACGATCACCAACGCGGCCGGCGGCGCGATGACATACGAGTTCGACGCCGACGGGTCCGTGCGGCCCGGAAACGTTCCGATCCCGTTTTTCTACGACGATACGTCCGACATGATGGGTCGGCTGACGGCCCAGGCGATCAGCCTGTTTCCGCCGCCATCGTTGACGCTCGGCGACGTGTTGCCCGATCCGACGGCGAGCGCTCCGGTCGTTGTCTCCGAGCTGACGATCGGCAGCGGCGCGGGGGGCCAGCTCGTCCTCCAGGAACGCGTGACGACGCGGACGCTGTTGAACGAAGTGGCGCAGACCGATCCGCTCACCGGACTAATCGAGCTCATGCCGCTCACCCGCCAGACCACCCGCGTCCAGGAGCCCCACGTGCGGCAGGTGCTGGCTCCCGGCGAGGCGGACACGGCGGTGTTCGTATCGCGGCCCGCCGTCGCCGATTATCGTTTGGGCGACGTGACGCTGTTCGTCACCCAACAGGGCCAGGTCAATCGCAGCGAACTATTGTCGGTCGATGCCTTTACGGGCGCGACCGAGTCGCGGATCGGCGCGTTTGGAGCCGCGGTGGGCGACATCGCCATGCATCCGCAGGGCGCGCTGCCCGCGGTCGGCAATGCGGGTGGGCTGTTCGGCTTTTCCATCCCGCAGACGGGCCCGCAGAACGACAAGACATCGGCCATCTACTGGCAGGTGAATCCCGGGCTCAATACGCCGGCCACGCTGGGCGAAGCCGTGGGCGACAGCGGCATCGAGACGTGGGAGGAGGATCCCACGAAGGCCGGCACGGCGATCCGCGCGGGCAACGGCAAGGACGGGGTCGGGATCCGCTTCAACGCGGTGACGTTCAGCGGGCAAAGCCAATCGCTGGGCGCCAACGTCCGAGGCTTTGCGGTTGGCAACCGGGGCGATGTGTTCATCGATCCGGTGACGGGACAGACATTCTCCGGCGCCCTCCGCATACCATCGCCGGCGAACATCTTGTTCGAGTTCGATCCGAGCACGGGCGAGGCGCTCAACCCGCAGGGTGTGGCGGACCGTGACAAGAATCAACTGGTGTCGGCGGGCGGCACGCAGATCTGGGAACGCGGCCTGTTGAACACGAACATGGATCGCTTTCCCGCGGGCGGCACGAACACCACGGTGACGGGCATCGACGCGACGAGCGTCACGCTCAGTGCCGCCGGCAACCTGGTCACCCAGGTCAACATCGAGGACGAAGACTTCTTCTTCGTCGACCGCGATGGGAACGGCACGGGCGATCAGGGGTTCGAGTTCGATTCGGGGCCCGAATTCCGGATCACGGTCAGTTCGGCGAATGCCGCCAACCCGCTGGTCCCTCAGGACGGCGACACGTTCACCGTGGACGGCGTTCCCTTCCAGTTCGACACCGGGTCCGTGATCGTCGTGACCGCGCAGAACGGCGGCCAGTTGGTCGACGGCGCCGTGTTGACGCTGACCGACAACGCGGCGACGCCCCAGACGGTCACGTTCGAGTTCGACAACGACAACGACGCGGGCGGCAACATCCCGATCCCGTTCAACCAAACCAGCAACCAGCAAGCGATCATCAGCGCCATCATGGCGGCCATCGCGGGCGTGCCGAACTTTGGGGTGCAAGCGGTGCAACTGCCCGGCACCAACCGTTTGACGCTGATCGGCGAATCGGCCACGGCGGGCGCGACGACGGACGCCGCCGGAATTGCGATCGTCGGCCAACCGGGGGTCACGGGCGGTGCAATTGCCGTGCCCGTCGAGGAGACGTTTTCGGCGGCCGAGGTCGGCGCGGCGATTGCGGCCGCGGTCAATGCCGATCCCGGAGTGGCGTTTTGGGCCGGCGCCGCCGGCAACCGGCTGAACTTTGCCGGCGCGCTGGACGCGGACTTTTCGAACATTCGCAATCCGGGAATTTTCTTTCAGACGGGCCAGGCTGGAACGCGGCTGCCACTGGTCCTGCCGATTCCCTTTTTGGTCAGCGACACGGCTGCCGACATCGCCGATCGCGTTCACATGGGGCTGGCCGGAGCGAACCTGAGCGTTTCGCAGACTGGGACGACGGTCCTGTTGACGCCGCCTCCGCCGCCGTCCGCCCAACCTCGCTTCGTCTGCGTCAGCCTGGGAACGCCGCCGCAGATCGGTGCGCCGGGAATCCCCGACTGCCCCTTGCCGACCGGCGGCGCCGCCCCGGGCGGAAACATCACGGGGATCGCTTTTGTCGGGCCGCAACTGTACGCGGTGACCGACACGGGGGGCCTGTTCCGCATCGCCAACGCGGCCGGCGACGCGTTCGCCGCCGGCAGCCGCGGCAACGTCGCCGACTATATCGATGGCTCGCGCGAGTTGTTGCAGGCCGTGAACGACGTCGTCTCGGTGGATCTGGTGTACCACACGCCGCTGACATTCAGCAACACGAACCCCGACACGATCATCGACGTGAACAACGGCTTTGTCGACGCCGGCTTTGTGATCGGCGGCACGTTGGTCGTCTCCGGAACCCAGGCCAACGACGGCGAATATACGATCACCCAGGTTTCGCCGGGCACGATCACGCTGGCGGGCAGCAACACGTTGACGACCGAAACGGTGCTGGACGGCGCTCGCTTGCAGATGAAGACGACCATGCCGGTGCGATTCGCCGGCTTGGTCTCCGGCCCGAGCAACGCCGAGAATGGCCGCTATGAAAACCTGCTGTTCGGGATCACAGACATGGGGCGGATCTTCGCCTTCGACACGTGGGGGCGGCCGCAAGCGGTCTTTGCCAACGCCCAATACTACGTGGACAGCGGCGTGTTTGGAGCCAATGGTTTGGCTTTCTCCATCCTGGACGACAACCTCTGGCACATGACGACCCGCCGTGATACGGCCCCGGGCCACAACGTCTCGGCGTCGTTTGACGACAGCCGTCTGACTCCGCAGCCTACGGGGAACCGCAGCCTGTATTTCGGCTACGAGCGACCGCAGGTACAGCCCCAGTTTGGCACGGCCGGCTTTGCGCCGAACGTGACGGCCAACACCTATGACTTTCCGGGCGGCGCGCAGGGCACGCTGCTCAGCAATCCCTTCAGCCTGGAAGGCTATGCCGCGTCGGACAAGCCGACGCTGTATTTCGACTACTGGTTGGACACCGAGCGGGCCGATGACAACGGCTCGACCGCGTTGGTCCAACCCGACGACCGGATGCGGGACGCGCTGCGAGTCTATGTCTCGGGCGACGATGGCCGCTGGAAGTTGCTGAGCACCAACAATTCCGACCGCAACACGACGACGGCCACCGACGGCGTCGACGAGTTCCACCCGTTCATGACGACCGATCCGCAGACGGGACGGCGGGTTCCCGAACAGCCCTTCCAGCGCGTCGATCTGTTCGACAGCTTGGATCCGCAGGCGAACGATCCGTGGCGTCAAGCGCGCGTGGACCTGTCGCCGTATGCCGGGCAGAAAAACCTGCGGCTGCGGTTCGAGTTCAGCACGGCCGGCGGATTGAGCACCGGAGGCCGCATGGTCGCGTTGGATCTGAACACCGCCGGCAACGAACTGCGGGCCTTGGCGGGCGCGGAACTGCGCGATGGCCAGCAGTTCACGTTGACGGACATCGTGCGAAATCCGCTGACCAACGCGCTCGAACGAGTCGAGGTCGTGGGCTTCGAGTTCGATTTCGGACCCACGATCGTCGCGCCCACGGGCGCAGCCGTCAGCGACGGCGCGTTGTTCGACGTGGATGGGACGATCTACGAGTTCGACAATAACGGGATCGTCGGCATAACGAACAGCATTCCGCACATCGCCGTCGCATTCTCGGGCGCCGAGACTGGGGCCGAGCTGGCGAGCGCGATCCAGCGCGTGCTCGAGGCGAACCCGCCGACGCCTCTGATCCTGCAGGCGAACCTGATCCAGCACGAGATGGACGTCGGCCAGAACGACACGTTGACGGCCGCGTTTCGCAGCGGTCTGGATGGAACGACGCAGACGCTGCAAGGCACCGGCTTCATCGGCGACAACTACGGTTTGGGGGCGAACGTTCCGTTCGACCTGGACGTGGATCTGGTCAGTCTGCGCCTGGACGCGGGCGACCGACTTGTGATCCAGACCGACACCCGCGCGGCCACCCAGTTGGATCCGTATCTGCGGCTGTTCGACGCCAACGGGGTCGAGTTGGCGGCGAACGACAACCTGGATCCGACCAATCCGTTCAGCCGCGATGCGAGGATCGAGTTTACGGCTTCGCAACGGGGAACGTACTATGTCGGCATCAGCGCGGCGCACAACCCGAACTACGATCCGTCGCGGATGGGCAGCGGCGTGGCGGTTCCGGGCGTGGCGGTCACCCAGGGCTCGTACGAGTTCACGATCACCGTTTCCGATCCCGCCGGGCTGCAGCGGATCGGCAATCGGTTGAACCTGCCCAACGCCGGGTCGGTCACGACCGTCGGCCTGCCGCCTGAGTTCGTCGATGGTCGTGCGGGCGTGGCTAGCGGCTTGGCCAATCCCCTGGCGGGCGGCGTTCCCGGCCTGCCCGACTTGCCCGTGGTTCCTGTACGAGTCACGCTGGCCATGACGGCGCTGGACGTGGCCGACGCGATTCGCACGTCGCTGGCCGCGCAATTGGGCAACGGCAACGTCGAGGCGATCAAAGCGCGACACGAAACGGTGCAGATCATTGGTTATGGCGTGGGCGATCCGGGCCCGTTGGGACTGTCCGGTCCTTCGGATCCGACCACGTCGGTTCCCAACTCGGGGCTGTTCGGCGATCTGTTCGGCGCGTTCGGGACAACGGCCCTGTTTAACGGTCAGACCGCCGCCACGGCGCCCGGAGCGCTCGGAATGCGCGACAACCAGCACGAGGGCGTGTTCATCGACAACATCGTGATCGGGTTTGCCAGCCGCGGCGAGATGGTCACCGGCAGCGCCCCGACGGCGGATCCACAGTTTGTCGTCAACGCGCAGCGTTCGCCCACGGACATCGTTCGCGGCGAGTACCAACTGGAGGTCCGCCAGGCAACCGAATATGGCATGGCGGGCGGGACCGCGCGACCGGGCTTGCTCCTGTATCAAGGCTTTGACGTCAACGATCGTCTCGCCGACGGGCTGACGATCACGGCGGCGCCGGGTTACCAGTACCGCGATGGCCAGACCTTTACGCTCAGCGACGGCACGGCCAGCGTGGTGTTCGAGTTCCAGGATAAAACGCTCGTCGGCGGCGTGGCGGACGGGAATGCCGCGATTGTGTTCGATCCCGGCGACAGCCAAGTCGTGATGGCGCGCCGCATCCGCGATGCCGTCAACGCCATGGCCGACGCCGGCCAGTTGGCGGTCCGTGCCGCGTCCAGCGATGGAGTTCTGGCGGGCCGGGACAGCACCAGCGGGCGCGTGCATCTGATCGGCCCGGCGCGGATTACCGACGGCGCGTCCAGCGGCGCTTCGACCAGTCAGTCGTTCGCGGCAGAGGGCAACGACACGCTGGACGGAGCGATCGACACGGGGCTGCGCCCCGGAGGCCGCGAAGGCTATCGCGCGGGCGGCGTGATCGGAGACAATCCGGCTGTGCGGCCGTTCGGCGCCGAGATCGACTTGTTCCGTGTCGAGTTGGCGGCGGGCGAGACAATCACGATCGACATCGACGCCTCGGAGCTGGGTTCGCCGCTGGATTCGGTCCTGCGAGTTTTCGACTCGACAGGCGCGCCGGTCTTGGTTCCGGACTACCAGTGGCGGCCACAGCCCTTGACGAGCGACGATGATCTGGCGCCCGGCGAGAGCGACATCCTCTGGTCGCCGGTGCGAACCAACCTCGATTCTTATCTGGTCTTCACCGCGCCGGCGGACGGCGTGTACTACCTCGGCGTCAGCGGATTCGGCAACGAGCAATACGATCCACGCACGATGGGCGTCGGATCGTCTTCGCCCGCTGATTTGACGGTCTACAATGGCGAGCTGTATTTTTCCGCGTACACGCCGGCGAGCGGGCGCGAGCTGTGGAAGCTGAACGCCGCGGGCCAGCCCGAGTTGGTGGTGGACCTCTATCCGGGCGGCTCGTCCAACCCGGCTGATCTGCTGGTTTTCAACAACGAGCTGTTCTTCACGGCGTACCTGCCCGGCATCGGCCGCGAGCTATGGAAGATCGATTCGCTGGGGGATGTTCGGCTGGTCGCGGATGTCTACGCCGATGGCTCGTCCGACCCGTCCGACCTGACGGTCTTCAACAACAGCCTGTATTTTTCAGCCTATACGCCCGCCAGCGGTCGCGAGCTGTGGCGGACGACGGCCGGCGGCGTGGTCACACAAGTGGCCGACATCGATCCGTTTGGCTCGTCCAGCCCGGCGGACTTCGTGGTGTTCAACAACGATCTGTATTTCAGCGCCACATCGCCGACCACGGGCCGCGAACTGTGGAAGGTAAATGCGGCCGGCGTCGTGACCAACGTCGCGGATCTGGAATCAAACGGCTCGTCTGACCCGAGTGGCTTGACCGAGTTCAACGGCAACCTGTACTTTGCCGCGACGACGACCGTTCTGGGCCGCGAACTGTGGCGAGTCAACACGCTTGGGGGCGTCAGCCCCGCGACCGACATCAACCCCGCGGGGTCTTCCGATCCGTCGGATCTGCGAGTCTTCAACAACCGGCTGTACTTTGCCGCGACAGCGCCCGGCAGCGGCCGCGAGTTGTGGCGATTGGACGCCAGCGGATCCGTTGCCCTGGCCGCGGAGATCAACCCCGCTGGGTCGTCCGATCCGGCCGGATTGACGGTATTCAACAACGAGTTGTACTTCAGCGCCGCGGGGCCGACTGGCGGTCGCGAACTGTGGAAATTGAACGCGGCCGAGACAGCTCGCCAAGTGATCGATCTCGAACCGGGTGGCTCGTCGGATCCCGGCGACTTCCGCGCGATGGGCGATGGGCTGTATTTCAGCGCGTTTACGACGACCTCGGGGCGCGAGCTGTGGCGGCTGGCGGCTGGCGGGGCGGTCTCGCCTGTGGCCGATCTGGACCAGTCGCACCGCCTGGCCGGCTCGACGGGCTTTTACGAGATCGAGATCCTCCGTCCGTGGGTCAACAACGGCGTGCGGACGGAACAATACAGCCGTCGAGGCGATGCAAACCTGTTCCGCGACCAAGGCCAGTTGGTGATCCGTGACACGTTCGTCTCGGATTCGGCGGGCTATGGGATCAGCGTCCAGGCCGCGCCGCGGACCGCGACGGGCGCCGCCGTACCGGGGCCGGCGCGGAATCTGGCCACGGTCAACACGGCTCGATTGGCGCCGGGCGTCACGATCACGAACAACGTCCTGGCATACAATCGGACCGGCGGAATCCACTTCAGCGGCGATCGCGGCGACTCGGCGAACGGTCCGCTGCAGCCCGCGACGGTGCCTTTCGGCCGCGTGCTGAACAACACGATCTACGGCGGGGACCGCGACGCCGTCCAGTTGATTCCGGCCGACATCGTGTTCGTCGTGGACACGACCGGTTCGATGGCCGACGACATCGGCCTGATCCGCCAGCGGATCGACCAGTTCGACGCGTCGCTCCGGTTTGCGGGCATCGATCCGCACTACGGTCTGGTGACGTTCCCCGGCAATGCGCCTGCGCCGATCCAGATCCAGGACATGACCGACTTTGCCACGTTTACGGCGCCGGACAGCCCGTTCCGGACGTTCCAGGTCCCGGCCGGCGGATCGAAGGAATACGGCAGTTTGGCCCTTCGCGAGGCTTTGAACGACGTAAATCGGAACACCACGTTCAACTTCCGTCCCGGCGTGCAGGTAGTGACCGTGTTGTTCACCGACGAAGAGGACGACAGCTCGGCCGCGGACTTCAACGCCGCGTTGGAAGCGTTCGACGCGCGATCGGCAATTTTCTTCGGGGTCGCGCTGAATCCGGATCTGCCCAACGATATCGATTCGGCGACCAACAACACGGATGCCAGGTACGGCGAACTGGCGCGGCGCACCGGCGGACGGCTGTTCGACATCGCCGGGTTCGCCAACGATCCGCGGCCGTTGTTCGACGGGGTCGTCGACGTGCTCACCGGCTTGCTCGCCCAGCCGGGAACGACGGGCATCGCGGTCGAGAACAATGCCAGCCCGACCTTGCTGAACAACGTCGTGGTCGGACTCGAGACGGGGATCCGCGTCGACGCCTCGTCGGCGACGACGGTGATCGGTGGAACGGTCTATCAGGACAACCAGACCAACGCGACGGGGATCGGCGCCGAGAGTTTTCCGCTGCAGATTCCCAGCACGGTGGCGATGTTCCGCGACCCGTTGTTCGGCAACTTCTATCCCTCGCCGAACTCGCCGCTGATCGACAGTTCGATCGACGCCCTGGAAGATCGTCTGGCGATGACGCAGGTCAGTGGGCCGTTGGGAATCGCGCCCTCGCCGATCATTACTCCGAAGTTCGACGCCTCGGGCCAATTGCGGGTGGACGATCCCGCGGTGGCGCCGCCGCCCGGCCTGGGCGAGAACGTGTTCAAGGATCGCGGCGCATTGGATCGCGCGGACTTTGTACGGCCTCACGCATCGCTGGTGCTGCCGCTGGACAACGGCGCGGGCGACTTGGATCCCGCCCTGTCGCGAGTCCATCTGGCGCATACGGCCCTGGACCGGTTCTCGATCCAACTGGCCGACGGCCAGGCGCCGTTGTTCGGCAGCGGGATCGACACGCTGACGGTCAGCACCGGCATGGTCAGCATCATGCAGGACAATCGCGAGTTGGTCCGCGGCGTCGATTTCACCGTCTGGTACGACTCGACGAGCAACATCCTGCACATCGTTCCGTTGGCCGGCGTCTGGCAGGTGGACAGCAATTACGTCATCCGCCTGCAGAACCGGGACCAGCATCTGATCGAGGCTCGCAGCGGCGATCAGATCGCCGACGGGGATCGGTTCCGGATCACAGACGAGTTCGGCAACGCGTACACGTTCGAGTACGATACGGGCTACGTCTTGACCGTGCCCCAGTCCTATGCGATTCAAGTTCCGGTTCAGGGCGGGGCGGCGGGCGGCGTCGCGGACGGCGACACCGTGACCGTGGATGTCAGCGTAACCGACGCGTTCGGGACGGTGACGACGTACAGCGTGACGCTCGAGTTCGACAACAACAGCGTGCTGGCGGATCCCGACCACCTTCCGATCACGTTCACCGCGGCGAGCACGCAGGGCGAGATCGCGGACGCCTTGGTGGCCGGGCTCAGAAACGCCGCGGTCGGTTTGAGACCCGCCAACGTCGGCCAGGGCCGCGTGTATCTGGGCGTCGACGGAACGCAAACCGCGAGCGTCGATTCGGCGACACTCGCCCTGTCGGGCGGCCCGATCGGGGTGCTCGACGGCGACACGTTCACGATCGACAACGGCAGCCGCCTGTTCGTGTTCCAGTTCACCACCAGCGGGGTCGCCGGTTCGGGCCGCATTCCCGTTCGATTTGCGCCGTCCCAGACGGACTCGCAGATCGCGCAAGCGATTGCCGCGGCCGTCAACGGGCAACCGGTCGGCATGGTGGCGCGAACGTTCGGGGACGGACGTGTTCAGTTGGGCGGCGAGATCAACCATCGGGTCGACATCTCGGAATCGCATCTCGCCCTGGCGGGCAAGCCCGGCGTGCGGCTGCCGTTCGGGATTCGCATTCCCACCTCGGCCGGACGCTTCCAGGGCCTGTTGCACGACGGCGAGACATTTGTCATCACGGACAGCACGGGGCGCAGCGTCACGTTCGAGTTGGACGACAACAACTTGCTCACGCCGGGGAACGTGCGGATCCCGTTTACCGCCAGCACAACCACGCAGCAGTTGGCCGATACGCTGGCCATTCGGATCCGCGACGCGGGCCTCGGGTTGTGGCCTTTCAATATGGGCAACGGAATCGTCGCCCTGGGAGGCGAGGGGTATACGGTCGAGGTGGGCGAGGGCGGCTTGACGCAAGTGGGCGTCTCGGGGCTGCCCGGTGCGATTCCGATCCAGATCACGGCCGCTGCGTCGTTCTCGGCAGCCAACGTGGCGATCGTCACGGCCGGCGCGATCAATAGCCGTAGTCTGCCCGGAATCAACGCCACGGTGGACAGTCAGACCTCCGAGGTGATCGTCAACGGCGTAGGCTCGCTGGCCGGCGACGGAGTCCGCTTCCGCGGCAGCGCGAAGGACATGTCGGGCAATCCGCTCGGTCCCAACCAGGCCAATGGCGAAACCCGTTTCTCGATCTTCATCGGCGAAGGGATGGATTACGGCAACGCGCCCGATCCCTATCCGACGCTGCGGGAACAGGATGGCGCTCGGCACGTCATCATCAATGGATTCTCGCTGGGACCGACGGTGAACATCAGCGCCGACGGGCTGCCGACGACCAGCGACGGGCGCGACATCCCGGGCAACGATGGCGTGAGTTTCGACGCGGCGACGCCACTGATTCCCGGTCGCACGTTCAACGTGACGGTGTCGACCAGCGGGATCACCAACGACGTCCTGCCGGCCGGAAAGGTTGCCGTGCTCAGCGCGTGGATCGATTTCAATCGCGACGGCGATTGGCGGGATCCGGGCGAACAGATTCTGAGCAACGTGGTGCTGCCCAAAACCGCTCTCGATGCCAACGGGCAGATCACGTTCCGCAATCTGCCGGTGCCCACCTGGGCCGTCCCTGGGGACACGTATGTTCGGTTCCGCTTGAGCACCGAGAGCGGAATGACGCCAACGGGCGAAGCCCAGGGCGGCGAGGTCGAGGACTATCGCGTCACCATCCAGCGCAACCCGTGGCAGAACCCGGTGAATCGGTTCGACGTCAACAACGATGGCGGTGTGTCGCCCGTCGATGCACTCCTGTTGATCAACTATGTCAATGCAAACCCAGGCGCCTCGAACACGCCGCTGCCGGCGGTCAAGCCAAGCGGCGATCCATTCTACGATGTCAATGGCGATGGATTTGCCACTCCCGCCGATGTGCTGGCCGTGATCAACGAGCTCAATCGTCTGAACAACTTTGGCGTGGCCGAGGGCGAGTTCGCTTCGGCGCGGCCCGCCGTCTCCGACAGCCATTTGGGCGACGTGTTGCGCGGCGACGAATCGTGGTTGGAGATGCTCGAGGACGTGGATCGTTCGTTGAGCGCCCGTTCGGCGGTCGACCACGCGTTCGCCGATTTGCGGCTGTAATTCTCAACCCGTGGCGGCCGATGCGACCGCCGGGCGCCGACGGACGTGCGATGCCAGGATGAAGCGAAATCTGCGAGACACGATGGCCCGTTGGGTCGGCTGGCCGACGCGGATCGCAATCCGCGCGGCGCCGCGTCGGCCTGCGCGCAGCTTGCGCGCGGCGCGTCGGTTGCGCTACGAGTTGTTGGAAGACCGGCGTTTGCTAGCCGGCGCGCCGTTCGGCGCCGCGCCCGACGACACGGCCGAGTTCATGCTGGGCGACGTGTTGGTGACTGTCGTGTTGATGGAGTCCAGCGCCAACGTCAGCTCGGTCAATCCCAACACCGAGAACTGGACGCCCGCGTTGATCGGGGCCGCCAAACAGCGCGTTCAGGACGGCGTTCGCTGGTGGGAGCAGACGCTGGTCACCGAGTTTGCCAACACGGTGCACCATCTGAACTTCCAGTTCGATTTCACCTATGCCGACAATCCTGTGCTGACCGACTACGAGCCGATCAGCCTGACTTCGGACTACTTCCAGTACTGGATCTATGATTTTCTGAATCCGCTCGGATACAACCAGACCGGCCAGTTTTCCAACGACATTCGGGCGTTCAACCACGCCCAACGCGTGGCGCACGGGACGGATTGGGCCTTTACCATCTTCGTCGTCAACGACGCGGCCGATGGCGACGGTCGATTCGCCTACGGCGGCAGTTTCCAGCAGGCCTTTTCGTTTGCCGGCGGCCAGTTCATCGTGTCTCCGGCCGGACGTCCACCCAGTACCTTTGCGCACGAGACCGGGCACATGTTCTGGGCACGCGACGAGTACGCCAACGCCGGCTCGTACACGGACCGCCGCGGTTATTACAACGCGCAGAATTGGAATGCGGCCAACAACCCGACGCCGGGGTTCACACAGAGCGTGAGCATCATGCGCGAGAACCCGCTGGACGCGGCGTTCAGTGCGCACACCAGTTCCCCGTCGTCGCTGGCCATGATCGGTTGGCGAGATTCCGATGGCGACGGCGTGTTCGACGTCCTGGACGTTCCGCACTCGTTGCGCGGCACGGGCTATTTCGATCCCGGCTCGGGCCAGTATCGTTTCGTGGGCGAGTCGTCCGTGCAGACGCTGCCCAACCTGAATTCTTGGGGATTGCAGAACGATATCACGTTGAACAAGATCAGCCGGGCTGAGTATCGGATCGACGGAGGCGCGTGGCAGACGGCGGCCCTCTATGGGACGCCCACGGCCGCGCTGGACCTGATGTTTCCCGTGTCATCCTCCGGCACGCATGTCGTCGAAATCCGCACGATCGACGCGGATACCGGCGTCGCTTCGCCGACCTTTGTCGGCAATACTTCGAGCCCCACGTCGACATTGCGTCCCGGGATCAACGGCTTCGTCTGGATTGACGCCGACGCCGATGAAGCGATAGACAATGCAGAACCGCGATTGGCGGGGTGGACGGTTCGGCTCGTGGACGCGGACGGCGCGCCGTTGAACGTGACTCAGACCGTCGAGCCGGATGCGTTTGCGACAGGCGCGGTGTTGAACAATGTGCATCCCCAGGCTCGCCTCTCGCTCGACGGCGATCCCAGCGGCATCGTGATTGCCGCGGTCGGTGGTTCGCAGAAGGTTTTTGGCAGCCGCAGCGGAACGGTGACGCGTTCCGTCTGGGAGCCGGGCGGGCTGGGCTTGCGCGTAGACTTTACCGCGCCGACAACGGCCGTCCGCCTGGACGCGATCGGCTCGGCCAGCGGCAGCCGCGCGCGGCTCGACGCCTACGATGCGGGGGGCGTGCTGATCGGACGCTATACCACGGACGCGCTGGGCGTCGGCCGGGCCGAGACGATGCGGATCGAACGGTCGACGGCCGACATCGCGTATGTGATTGCCAAGGCCCGCGGCGCCCAGGGCGTGCGTCTGGACTCGTTGCGGTTCGGGCCTGAGACGACCACGCGGACGAACGCCGCCGGCGCGTACGCGATCACCGGCCTCGCCGCAGGCACGTATTTTGTCGAAGCCGTTTCACCGGCGGGCCGAGTGGTGGCGGAATCTCGACGCCCCGTCGTGTTGACCACGGGCCAGGCACAGGGGGCGGTGAATCTGAGCGCCCACACGGGCGAGATCTCGTGGCAAAACCAAGCCCTGCCCACGGACGTGACGGGCGACGGTCGTGTCGCGCCGCAGGACGCCTTGGTTCTGATTAACTATATCAATGCCCACGGCGGTGATCAGAGCGTCCCGCAGAACGACGTGCCTCCGCCTTATTACGATGTCGATGGAAATGGCTTGATCACGCCGGCGGATGTGCTGCAAGTCATCAACGAGCTGAACAGGCAGAGTTCCGGAGGATACCCGGCTGGGGAAAGGGGTGCGCCGTTTCCGGCCTCGCCGCCGGCGCCGCCAGCCGAAGGCGAACAAGGCGCAGCGCCTCCATCGGCTGCTGCGCGCCCATCGTCCGCACTCGCCGGCGTTGCCTCGATTGACGCAGCTCCACAGCACGCCGATTCCCGGCACGCCCCACGGCCCGCCGTCGGCGACAGCGCGACGCGCACCGGGCCGGGCACGTTCGCGCGTCGATCCTCGCACTGGCGAACGGCCGCCGCGGCACCGTGCGTCCGTGATCTCGACGCCGTCTTCGACTTGCTGGTAGCCGATCAGATCGATCTGGCGCCGCTGGGCCGCTGATCCTGTGGACCGGCGGCTGTCCACGGCTGGGCGAGCGAGGATCGTGGCCGCCTCGGATGCCGGTGCGGTTGCAGCGTGGCAGCGGAAATTCGCATTCTTGTCCGGCCGTCCCGCGAGGCGTGAGTTCCTAACACCCTGCTCGATCAAGTTCTTGCAGACGCCCTGGATGTGCAGTAGAATCAGGCCTTCGTGTCTGGTCAGCCCCGGCTCGTGCATCTCTTTTTCCGGGATGCCAAGTGTTTTGATACGGCGTCTAGTTGGTGCTTTCTTCTGGGAGGTCGGTGCTCATGTCTCGTCGTTTTCCGAAAACTGGCTTCACGTTGGTGGAGTTGTTGGTGGTCATCGCGATCATCGGCATTTTGGTGGCCCTGTTGTTGCCTGCGATCCAGGCCGCGCGCGAGGCCTCGCGCCGTTCTCAGTGTACGAACAACCTGAAGCAGTGGACGCTAGGCGTGCAAAACCATCTCGATGCGGGCAAGGGCTTTTTTCCGATCGGAGCGAATCCGGACGTCCGAGCCGTCGAGAACAAGCGAACATACAAGCGGATCTCGTGGCCTGTGCCGCTGTGGCCGTACGTCGAACAGACGCTCTTGCACGACCAATATGATTACAACAAACACTTCTACGAAACGCCGAATATAGACACGCACCGACAGCACGTCCCGATCTATAGCTGTCCGTCCGACATCGTGGGCGGCGAGCAGGACCATGCCGACACGTATTGGCGAGTGCTGGGCAGCTATGTCACCAACATGGGCAATACGCACCTACATCAAAATGCGGCGGATCAGGCGATCTTTACGGGAGCCCCGTTTGGGGTCGGACACGTCTATACCGTTGCCCAGATACATGATGGTACGTCGAACACGGCGTGTTTCTCGGAGATCATCATCGCGACGGCCGGCAAGGTGGATGACAACCGAGGCGACTTTTTGAACAACGAGGGCAGCCCGGGGTTCATGTCGATCCTCACGCCGAACTCGTCCAGCCCGGACCAGTGTCGCAAATGTCGAAGCACGTCGTCGAATCCGTCTCACAAAGACTATCTGGTGATACCTTGCGCCGTGGTGGGCAGCAACAACGAATATCAAATCGCGGCTCGCAGCCGCCATCCCGGCGGAGTCAACGTGAGCATGTGCGACGGCTCGGTGCGTTTCGTCGCCAATTCGATCGACCAGGCCACCTGGGAAGCAGCCTTGTCCGGCGACGGCGGCGAAGCTTTGGCATTGCCGTGAGACAGCGCAGCTCGATCACGGCTGCAGCGACGGCGCCTCGTGGCGTGTCGAAGGAAGCGACCAGGCAATACACAGCGAGGGAAACGGTGACGTGATGAACAGGGTTGTCTGTGCTTGGTTCGGCGTCGCGCTCGTGGCGACGCTGACGACCTTCGGGTGCGCCGAGAAGAAGGACGAAGTCACGGTCTCGGGAAAGATCACGATCGACGGCGAGCCTATTCCGTTGGGCACGGTCACCTTTGTGGCGACCGATGGCGGTACGCCCACCGGAGGCGGCGCGATCAAGGACGGCGAGTATACGGCCAGCGTGCCGCTCGGCGAGAAGACGGTCCTGGTGATCGGCAACCGGCCCGCCGGTCAGGAACCCGAGTATCAGGATGTGCCGGACAGCCCGATGCGCGACAAGTACGAGATGATTACGCCCGAGGCATACAACGCCAAACACCTCACACCGTTGAAGGCCAGCATCCGCGAGTCGAAAAACGGGTTGAACTTCGAACTGACGAAGTCGTTTAAGTGACGCGCTTGTGCGTCTTTGGCCGCGTCCGATGTTGTCCGCAGACGCGATGGGATCCGGCCGCGTTCGTTCGGCGTCCCGAGCGACGTCGCGCGGCCGTGCGTCGGGCGCGGCCCAAGAGCGAAACGTGCGCGACCACGCATGACGTGCCCTCCGGGTCGGACCCGCCGCGTCGGGCCCGTTATCGGCCCGATCGCGTTCCTTTTTTCACCAGGTGAATCGATGATGAGGCGAGCTTTTGGGTGGCTTACGGTAGTGCTCGGCTGCGTGGCCGGCGCGGGGGCGACGGCAGAGGATGCCGTCAACGAATCGGCGCGGCGGATCCCGGTCGCCTATGACGTCGATGTAGTTGTCGTCGGTGGCGGTACGGGCGCGGTTTCGGCGGCCATTGCCGCGGCCCAGGGCGGCGCGAAGGTTTTCCTGGCGGCCCCTTATCCATATCTGGGCGACGACATGACCGCCACGTTGCGCCTGTGGCTCGAACCGGGCGAAACGCCGACGTCGCCCTTGGCTCAGCGCGTGTTCGACGATCGAGCGCAACCGACGGTCGATCCGGATCGGCTCGCGTTCACGTATCAGACGGACCAGCCGAGCGCCGCGATCCATCGCGATACGACGCCGCCCGGTCGGCTGACCGACGGCGTGTGGGATTCCGCCGCGTCGCAAAGCGTCCAGTACGACAACAACGTGCAGATCATCGCGGACTTGGGCCGCTCGCAGCCGGTGCGTCTGGTTCGCGCCATGGTGTTTCGCCGTCCGCTCGGCGCTGGCGGGGGAAGCGGGTTCGACGTCCAACGGATCACGGTATCATTGAGCGACGACCAGCAGCAGTGGCGTCCGGCCGCCACGATCGAGAACGATCGCCCGCCGGAGGAGTTGTCGGTGCTGACGGCGCCGATCGACGCCACGGCGCGATACGTCCGTCTAGGGTTTGAAAAGCCGGAGGGCTTCGAGCGGATGCTGCTGGGCGAGATCGAGATCGTCGGTCCGCCGCAGAGCCGCGACCCGATCGCGGCCGACAAACGGCCGGCGCCGCGACCGATGCACGTCAAAGGTTCGCTTGACGACGAGCTGTTGGCGGCCGGGGTCCAGTACCTGTACAGTTGCTATGCGACCGATGTGCTTCGCGACGCCGACGGCAAGCCTCGAGGAATCGTGATGGCGAACCGGGCCGGACGGCAGGCCGTCTTGGCCAAGACGATCATCGACGCTACGCCTCGCGCGACCGTGGCTCGCCTGGCCGGCGCGGCGTTCCGTCCCTATCCGGGAGGAACCCACACGTTCCGGCGAGTCGTGATCGGCGGCCGACAGCGTGGGCCGGACTATATCACGTCTCGCTTGGCCGCGCCTTCGTTCCACGGACCTCATCCCAACGCGGCCGGAACGTCCAGCGGCGAGTTTCCCGTGATCGAGTACACGATGCCGTTGCCGATCGAGGGCGACAGCTATGCGGCGTATATGCAGGTAGATCAGCAGGCTCGGACGATGACCTACGATCCCGAGCAGCAGTTCACGTCGGACGAGTTGTTCGAGATCCCACCGGATCCCATGCACGGGCGGCAGACGGCCAGCGGCCCCTGGGCGAGCGTGGAATCGCTGCCGCTCGGGGCGTTCCAACCGGCGGACGTCGAGCGATTGTACGTGTTGGGCGGCTGCGCCGACGTCTCGCGCGAACAAGCCGAGAAAATGCTGCGTCCCGTGGCCTATATGGATCTGGGCCAGCGGCTGGGCGCGGCGGCTGCGTCCGACGCGCGCGCGGTTCGAGATGCGTCCGCTGCGCGTCTGCCCGGCCAGCCCACCACGGCTCCGGCCGCGGGCGGCGACGTGCTCGAACCCCTGACCGGCGTGCGGCCGACGCAACATGGCTTGCCCACCGTGACGCAGGACGCCCGCGCGCTGCCGGTCTTGGGACGCTATGACGTGCTGGTGGTCGGCGGCGGGACGGGCGGCGCCCCGGCGGGCATCGCCGCGGCGCGGGCCGGAGCCAAGACGCTGGTGGTCGAGTACCTGCACGGCCTGGGCGGCGTGGGCACGATCGGCGCGATCAGCAGCTATTACTGGGGCAATCGCGTCGGCTTTACGGCCACTGTCCAAGACAACCCGTCGCGATGGGTGATCGAGCAACGCATCGAGTGGTATCGCCAAGAGCTGCTCAAGGCCGGCGCCGATCTATGGTACGGCGTGATCGGCTGCGGCGCCTATGTTCAGGACGATCGTGTGATCGGCGCGGTCGTGGCGACGCCCTTTGGCCGTGGGGTCGTGTTGGCGCACACCGTGATCGACGCCACGGGCAATTCCGACGTCGCGGCGTCGGCCGGCGCGCAGACGGATTATACGGACGCTTCCGAGTTCGGCATGCAGGGCACCGGGCTGCCGGGCCTGCGAATCGGCGGTTCGTACAACAACACGGACTTTACGATCGTCGACGAGACCGACATGGTCGATATCTGGCAGTTGATGGTCTACGCCAAGGGCAAGTACCCCGACGCTTTCGACCATGGCCGGCTGATCGACACGCGCGAGCGGCGGCGGATTGTGGGCGACGCGAGGATCACGTTGATTGACCAGCTCAACGAGCGGACCTATCCCGATACCGTCTGCCGCTGCTGGAGCAACTTCGACACGCACGGCTACACGGTAGATCCGTACTTGTTGCTGGAGCATCCGGACCGGAAAGGCATCGCCGTCAATATCCCGTTCCGGGCGATGCTGCCGCGCGGGCTGGACGGGATCATCGTGACGGGGCTGAGCATCAGCGCGCATCGCGACGCCGTCCCGTTGATCCGGATGCAGGCCGACATTCAGAACGGCGGTTACGCCGCCGGGCTGGCCGCTGCGATGGCCGCGGCGACGGACCAGCCGATCCGACGGATCGACGTCAAAGCATTGCAGCGACAGCTTGTCGACATCGGCAACTTGCCGGACAGCGTGTTGACCGACCAGGATTCGTTCCCGCTGTCCGATGAACGAATCGCGGCGGCGGTGCAAGAGCTTCGCCAAGGGCACGGTGCGGCGGTGATCATGACGGCGCCCGACCGGGCGCTGCCGCTGTTGCGGACCGCCTGGAACGCGGCGACCACGGACGCGGATCGCTTGACCTACGCCCGCGTGTTGGCCGTGCTGGGCGACGATTCGGGCCTGGACGTGTTGCTGGAAAAGATCCGGACAACCGAGCAGTGGGACGAGGGCTGGAACTATCGCGGCATGGGCCAGTTCGGCGCGGCGCTCAGCGAGCTGGACAACCTGATCGTCGCCGCGGGCCGCGCTGGCAATCCGCGCGCGGTTCCCGTCATCGTCGAGAAACTGAACCTGCTGGACGCCAGCGTCGCGTTCAGCCACCATCGCGCTGCCGCGCTGGCCTTAGAGCTGCTGCGGGATCCGTCCGCCGCCGAGCCGTTGGCTCGGGTGCTGGCCAAGCCCCAGATGACGGGCTATGCCCAGCCGGACGTACAAACGGCCATTGCACAGGGCGTGCCCGGCGGGGCGAACGCCGAGCAGACGCGACGCGAGTCGCTCCGCGAACTGATGCTCGCCCGCGCCTTGTATCGATGCGGCGACTACGACGGTCGCGGCCAGCGGATCCTGCGCCAGTACACACACGATCTACGCGGACACTTGGCGCGTCATGCGACTGCGGTCTTGGACTCGGGGCCGTGACGTCGCCCGCCTTTGTCGATCGAGATCGGACGGGACGATAGGACCGCGTTTTGCTTAGCGCTGGTCCATCTTCCCGCACAGTGCAACGCGGGGTCGAACTGGCGGCCTGTGCCTGAGGGTGAGGTTTCGCCAACCTCGGCAGGCGGGCAAGTTGCCTGCGCGGGCGAGACGCCGCCAAGATCTCGGCGGGACCGATCCGAACGAGCGTAAAGTTGCGTATGCGCTCAAGGCGCCGCCCTTGGAGGGACGCGCTTCGTCGCGTCCGCCTCTAAGCTGCGCCGATGCGCAAGGCCTCGAATAGGACCGTGGCCGCCGAGCGGGGATGGCTGCGTCGCGATCCGACGCCCGAGTGTGGCGCAGGCGGCCGATCGAAGCTCGAAGTACGGGCGTTTATGTTGGGAGGTGGCGTCATGAAATATCGCAAGTTGGGCAAGACAGGCGTACAGGTGTCGGAGGTCGGCCTGGGAACGTGGCAACTGGGCGGCGCGGACTGGGGACCGGTTCCCGAATCGGACGCTCTCAATATCCTCGCTCGTTCCGTGGATCTGGGCGTGAATTTTTTCGATACGGCGGATGTTTACGGCCACGGAGTCAGTGAACAGATCATCGGTCGTTTTTTGCGCCAGACCGATCAACGCGTGTACGTGGCCACAAAGCTCGGGCGCAAGCTGTGGGCCGATCTAGGCCAACGATGGCCCGAGCGGTTGACGCTCGCGATGGCCCGCGAAGCCACCGAACGATCGCTGCGCAACCTGGGCGTCGAATCGATTTTCTTGCAGCAATGGCATTGCCTGCCCCCGGACGAGTATCGGCGCGGCGAGGTCTTCGAACATCTGGAGACGCTGAAGCACGAGGGCTTGATCCAGCATTGGGGATGCAGCGTCGAGACGATCGACGAGGCGCGGTTGTGTTTGGAGCATCCGGGCTGCGAGTCGCTGCAGGTGATCTACAACGTCTTCCGCCAGCGGCTGACCGACGAGCTGTTGCCGCTGGCTCGCCAACACGAGGTCGGAATACTCGCGCGCGTGCCCTTGGCCAGCGGGCTGCTGGCCGGCCGATTCAAGCCGGGCCAACGCTTTGCCCCGAACGATCATCGTCACTACAACGCGGACGGACAGATGTTCAACGTCGGCGAGACGTTCGCGGGACTGCCGTTCGAGAAGGGCGTCCTGTTGACCGAAAAAGTCAAAGCCATTCTGGATCCGACCAGTGACGAACGCCTGTCGCAACTGGCGCTGCGCTGGATCCTGGATCACGATGCGGTGAGCACCGTCATCCCGGGCGCGACGCGAGTCGCTCAGGCCGAAAGCAATGCCGCCGCGTCCTCGCTGCTGCCGTTGGGCGAGGCGATGCATCAGCAGTTGTTCGAGCTGTACCAACAGGAGATCGAACCCGAAATTCGCGGCGGTTACTAGCGCGCTGTCCAATCATAATTCGTGCGATGTTGCGCTTGCCAGCGCACGAAATCCCCGCTGCCTGACAATCGGGGCACAGGCGGTTGTCGCTACCCGAAATTCGAGTCTTAGTTCGTATCATGCGCGCACGGTGCGCGCATCTTGTACACCGGTCTGCACATGACACTTTTGGGTTACTAATGACATCCCATGTTAAGTGGAAGCAGCATTGGATGACTGTTGCGCAGCACAGACGACAGAAAGCGTGTTGGCCGAAGGCCATCACCAACGTAGCCTGGGGCAACGCCCCAGGAGTCAGAGATGATAGCACCCATGTTGGCCGAAGGCCAACATCAACGTGTCACCGCGGCCGGGATGAATATGGCCTTCGGCCAACAGAGGCATGCGCGCGGCGTCAGTCCTGGGGCGTTGCCCCAGGCTACGGTGATCGGAGGCCTTCGGCCAAACAGATTCTTGGGTTGCGGGCACTGGCCCGCGTTAGGA
>JAVYAJ010000140.1:0-35625 GCA_032229885.1 Candidatus Anammoximicrobium sp.
CGAAGCCCGAACCTGCGCCCGAAGCAAAGCCCGAGACAACACCCGCGCCCGAGGCAAAGCCTGAACCCGCTCCGGAAGCAAAGCCCGAACCGGCGCCGGAGCCCGAGCCTAAGTCAGAACCCGCGCCCGAGGCGAAGCCTGAACCTGCGCCCGAAGCAAAGCCCGAGACAACACCCGCGCCCGAGGCAAAGCCTGAACCCGCTGCGGAAGCGAAGCCCGAACCGGCGCCGGAGCCCGAGCCTAAGTCAGAACCCGCGCCCGAGTGAACAAGGCCCAGACGAGCGGCGGTTCTCGGCTCAGAATGACCGCTGGGCCGGTAATTCCTACGCCGTTGCGGCGGACCAAAGTCCGCCCTGCTAGACCGCGTTCCGAGTTGCGCGAGGGAGAAATCGAGTTAAAACACAGTGGTATGGCTGTCGACGACTTTGGTGACGCGCCGGTCGAATTGATCGTAGACCCGGCCGGAGCCGGCCAACGTCTGGATGCTTTTCTCGCCGATCGGTTCGCCCGCCATAGCCGCGTTCAATTGCGCCGCGCGATCAGCGCTGGCGGCGTCACGGTCGACGGCAAGCATCTAAAAGCGGCGTACCGTTTGCGGCCCGGCGAGCGAGTGACGATCGTCGTCCCCGAACTGCCTCGACAATCGCCGCGGCCCGAACCCATTCCGCTGGACATCCTGTACGAAGATGATTGGCTACTTGCCGTCAACAAGCCGCCGGGCATGGTCGTCCACCCGGCGCGCGGCCACTGGCGCGGAACGCTGGCGTCCGCGCTGGCCCATCACTGCGACCAATTGAGCAGCGTCGGCGGACCGACTCGACCGGGCATCGTGCACCGTCTGGACCGCGACACCAGCGGCGTGATCGTGGTCGCCAAGAACGACCAAGCCCACTTGGCGCTCACCGCGCAGTTCGAACGCCGAACGGTCCAAAAAGAGTACCTGGCGATCATCCTGGGGGCGCCCGATCGAGACCGCGACATCGTCGTGCAACCGATCGGCGTCCACCCCTATCAGCGCGAAAAAATGGCCATTCGAGCCCATCATCCGACGGCGCGCGAGGCGGAGACGTTTTACGAAGTCGAACGACGGTTTCGCGGGTTGGCACTGATCCGCGCACGACCCAAGACGGGACGTACCCATCAGATTCGCTTGCACCTGGCCCACATCGGCTGCCCCGTGTTGTGCGATCGCCTGTACGGCGGTCGGGCGCAGATTACCTTGGGCGAAATCGCCACGGGCCGCGAAGACGACTGCATCCTATTGACGCGGCAAGCGCTCCACGCCCACCGCATCCGCCTGCTACACCCTCGAACTCGGCAGGAAATCGAGTTCGCCGCGCCGCTGCCAGCAGACATGGACGGGGTTCTCACGGCACTGGAACAGCATCGCAGCCAGCCGTAGGGCAACCAAGCCGGTCAGCGCACCGTCGAGGCTGAATATGGGCGTAGCCGTGGCCTCCAGATCGCGGCAATCCGCCCGCCGCCGGGGTGGGCGGGCTATTTGCCGCCGCGCAGCTCCCAGGCTAGCGCCGTGCGGCCGGGAATCGTCAACTCGCGTCGAAACTTGCGCGGCGAGGTCCAATCGGGGCCCGCGGCGTCGGCCGCCAGTTGTTGGATGGCTAGCGTCTGGCCCGTCAGGCCGTACTGCGCCGCGTCGAAATCGCACGCGACGCTCAGTGGCGCGTCGTCCACGTTGACAAACAGCAGGACCAACCGGTCTTCGTCAGCCAACGACCACGCGCCGGCCAACAAGGCGTCGGTCGTCACGGGCCACTCGCCGTGCCACTGCCAATCAGCGGTCACCCGCGGGATCGACCCGATCAATCGCGGCGGACGAGCCATGCGCCCGGCGTAGAAATACCGCTTCAGTTGCCATCGCAAGCGAACGACCTGCCGGAAGAAGCGAAAGTTCTCGGTCTGATCGACCACCGACGGATCGAGCCAGCCGATCTGCTCGCCGAACACCAATTGCTGGCCAGCCTTCATCCGCAGGGCCAGATCTCGCGTGGGACCGCCGCGGTAAGCGCGGCCGAACATCTGCAGCATCCCGCCGTAGATCGCCGGAAACGCGGGGACTTGGCCATCGTGCTGCCAGTGCCAAGTCAGATATCCGTCGAAGACGTGGGCGTACGGTTCGGCGTTGCATTCGGTGGTCAGCATCCGATCCGCGGGCATGTCCTGCCGAATTCGCTTCAACAGCTCCCAGTATCCCGCGGTCCACCAATCGCCGCCGCCCGTCGGGTGTCCGTGCGATCGGTCGAAACACAGCGCCGGCTTGGCGGCCGCCACCTGGTCGATATACACGCCTTTGACGCCGCACTGGTTCATCAACCGGCCGACGATCTCAGCCTGTTTGCTCCGCCAGACTTCGGGCGTCGGGCACATCGCGGCCAGCCGCACCGGACTTCCGTCCGTTTCCTTGCTGCTGTAGGTTTCGAGATAGGGCTCACCCTGCTCGTCCTTCGTCGCGGCCGGCCGCGCGACCGATGTAAACTCGAAATCCTCCAGCCCGCGATCGCGCGTGTCCCACAGCCGGCCGTTGATGTACGGCATGACGTACACCGAACCCTGCTGCAGCTCGGCCACGCCCGCTGCGAATCCATCGCGAGTCGGGAAATAGTGGGGATAGTCGTTGTCGAAGGGGATCTGGTGCCAATTGTACCAGTGGACGCCGACGGGCACGCCGAGCGCCTCGGCAAAGCGTTTCACTTGCGGCACGACGTTCGCCGCGTCGCCGCTGGCCAGCGCCCACGCGGGCAGCTCGCGCATCCACTGTGGCGTGTCGGCGCGGCCTTCTTGGCCCGTCGTCGGCCACCACTTCGCGTGCTGGCTGGCCCACTGGCGATAGATCATCGCCGCGTCGAACCAATCGCCTCGCAGCACGTGCCACACGGCCTCGCCCGGCAGTTCGAACACGACCGGCCCGTCGTCCGACGCGGCCGCCCCCGCGGCGGTCGCGCTGCCGTCCATCCCGGGCGCCCAATGCTCGAACGTCAACGCGACGGCGCGATCCGCCGGCTGGCTGTGCACAGTGATCTCTTTCGTGGCGGCGCCCGGATCATGCATGCCGACGTACAGTCCTGTCCGCCGCGCCTCGTCGTACGCGGCCAGCCACTGCATGGTCGTCCAGCCGTTGGGATAACGTCCCGCGTAGTGATAGGCGCGCCGCCACAGATCGCGGTGCGCCTCGCCCGGGCCGCGCGGAAACACGACCACGCCGTCCGTCCCCAGGTCGGCCACGGCGACCTGGGGAAACACCACTTGACGCCACGCCCAGCCCGCGGGCGCCTCGGCCCGCAGCGTCCAGCGCACGGCGCTGGCGGCATGATCCGGCGCAGCCGTGCACTCGACGCGCAGCCTCTCCAATCCGTCCGGCGTCGCGCCGGACCACACCAGCCGCAGCCGCCCGTCGTCCGACGGCTCGAGCTGCGTGCGCCGCCAGGCCGCATCGGCCGTCACGCGCACGTCGTCCGTCTGCCCCGCGCGGCGCAGCGTCAGCGTGAACAGCGGCGGACTGCCCGTCGCCAGCAACTGGACATCGGCCGCGGCGTCCAGCAGTTGGACCAGGCTGATCCCGGCGTCGGTCTGTTCGAACAGCAAGCCCAGGTCGCCCGCGGCAAGCATTCGCAGCCGGTCCGGCTGCTGGCCGTCGGCGGCGGCGAGCGCGTCGGCGAAGCGGCCAAGGCTCTCCAACCGTTCGGCCACGCCCAATCGCAGCCGGGCCTGCCGCTGCGCGTCGCCGGTCAGCGCAGCCAGCTCGGCGCGCGCGGCCGTCAGACGTTCGCGTACGGCGCCGACCGTGACGACCACGCCGCCCTGCGCCGGCAGTCGCTCGGCCGCTTGCCGGACGCTGGCGACCGGATCGTCGCTGCTGCCGATCCACAGCCAGGCTGCCAGCCGCTGCTCGACGCCGCTCCATGTCTCCCACGAGTGGGATCCGTGGGCGTGGACATACGCGCCATAACCGCCCTTGCCGTCGTAGATCAGCATCCGTCCCGACCGCAACACGGCCACGGCGTTGCGCCCGTCGTGCATCGCCGCCCAGTCCGAGAATGCGCGGCTGACCTTGTCGCCCTGGAACGTTCCGCTCTGCGGCGGCTCGCTGCCGGCCCACTGCGGCAGTTCGTCGCCCGACTGGTGCAGCTCGAGAAAGTGCGACTCGCGCCAGGCGAACGGCTGCTGTTGACGCTGGACGACCGAGACGTACGCCAGCGGCTGGTCTCGCAGATAGATCCAGTGATAGACCGCGTCGGGCTTGGATTCCGGTTGCCCGCCGCCGGCCCGCGCAAATTTCGCCGCCACGCGAACGGCCGTGCACAACGGCCCGTCGGCGATTCGCGTCACGCGCGGGTGGGCGTCGTCGGCCAGACGAAACCCACCCAACTCGGGCTGGTACAGCCGATCCCGCCAGCGGATCGACTCGAGCGACTTGCCCGTCTGGCGCAGCACGATTCGCGACGGCAGGCCGCCTTGCTTGGCTGGGTCGTGGACGATCTGAAAATCGTCGGTCTCGATCGTGCCGTCAGCGCTCGCAAGCTCGGGGCCGGTCGACGTGAACATCAACTTGACGACCGCCGCGCGCCCGTCGGGCACGCGCGCCACCACGACGCCGCGCGCCCGTCGTTGCGGATCGAAGTCGGCGTCGGGGATGAACTGCAGCACGACCCCGCTGTCCGGCGCAGCGGCGATTCCTTCCGGAACCACGACGGGCACGCCACACCACTGCACGGCGGCCGTCAGATCGACCTCGGCGATCACCAGCCCGCCGGCGGGGGCGTTGTCGAATCGCAACCAGACATCATCCGCTCGGACACGCGGCAACGCCGTCGCTGCGACGAGGCCGGCACAAAGGGCCGCGATACAGGAAAGTTTTTTTGTCATCTCATTTTTCCCGGCTGTGAGGAAGGTCGGTGTTTCGAGAGGCGCTCTTTTATTGCTAACAAGCCGATTCTGGCCCCGGGTCGCGACTCGCGGCCAAATCCTTCGGCCCGTTTTCGTCTTCTTGGCCCCGACTCGGCTGGGTCTACGGATCCAGAGCCCTGTTGTTCCCGGTCGCAGCGGCCGTTGCTGACGATCAGAAAGGCGTTGTGATGAAACGCCTGGACGATCACGTTTTCGTCGAGGTAGTCCCGCGGGTTGCCGTCGAAGGCGGCCCGAATGTTCTCGTAAACCGCTTTGAGTTCAATGAAGACCAGCGGCAGGCCGTTGACGAAGCAGACCAGCTATACGCGGCGATTGCAATCGGGGGAACGCAGGCCCATGATCTTCAATTCTCTCACGGCCAGGCGCCTGTCCAAGACTTGGACTCGACCCACAACATATTGTGCGGTCGCGATCGCTAGCAACATAACCTGTTGTGGGATTTCCGAATACTCCGACAGGCTTCTAGTCGCGATGCTTAAAATTATGCCAGCCGGCGGCGAATCTCCGTAGAATTAAAGATCGTTCGATCATTTAGTGTCCGATCGTTTACTGGGAAGGCGTGGCGATTTGTAGTCGTTCACGGTTTGTCACGCCAGCCTAATGGCGACAATCTGCGTTGCAGGACAAGCGAGCCTTGGAGAACGGTCAGCGAGAATTGAAGCGGAAGGGCGCCAGGGCGACGATTCTCGCGGTTCCGCCGTCGGTTCGGTATCCTGGCCTCCTAGCCGCGTGGAATCACAGCCGATGGCTCGCATTCGGCTCGTCGGTTCGCGGGCCAGCCACGTCCTTATCCAAACGGCCGACGCCGCGCATCGCGCGCGTCCTTGCGACACATCGGTTCCACGTCCGGCAGGCCGACGTTATCCGCCTTGTCTTCACCCACTGTTTTCGAGTTCGGATTGGAATTGCAACGCGAGTTCAGCGCCCTGGACCATGGTGTTGAGTTTCTGCCAACCACGCCAGATCGTAATCCAGCCGGGTTCGCCATCGGATTTGCGGCCCAGAAAGCCGCCCAGCTTTGCAACCTCACGGTAGAACTCGCGGATCGTCACATCAGACACTCGTCGCAGGTTCTTCCTGGCCGCCTTGAGCATCACCAGCCACAGGTGAGGAACAACCTGGCGTGCGGGTTGATCGGGAAGGCTACGGGCGACGGACTTCAGTTGTAACAGACGCACCGCTTCGACCGACATGAGACCCACTATCGGTTCTAAACGGGTCGCTTCTTGCAAGGTACGCTTCGCCACGCGACAACCCGTTTTGAGAGCCTTGTCATATTCTTCCACCCGCCAGCAGGCCTCGTAGGACTCGATGACGAGCCATGCCTCGTCGAACGTCGTGACTGGCAGGGAGGTGTACAGGACCCATCTACTGGGCTTCACGCCTTTCGGCGCGTCGACCTCGCATACCTCGACGACCCATGTCGGAATCGATGAAAGACCGCAGCTTTTGACGTAGGGAGTTGGTTGCTCCGGCGCCGGCATCCGAAGCTCGCCACAGCGAACTTCCAGCTTCGCGATGCGTGCGGGTTGATCCCTACGCGTCCGCAAGTGCAACTGGTATGTACCTGCCAACGGCAACGTCGGCAGATACGTAGAAAGAGGCAACGTTTCGCCGTCGGGCGTCATGATCACGTGCTGTAACGAGCTGGCACGCACGACCCAATCCACCTGTTGCGAGACCAGGTGGCAGAAGACTTCATATCCGTCCGCGCCACGGTCGCAAACATGAACGTACTGAACCCCGTCCGTGGGACGACCTACGTCATCGATCAGCTCGCCCCAGACTTTCGATTCTCGCTCGCGCTTCAAACGTTGCGCCGCGGTGTCGTTCTTTGATCGCGGCTGGCGGTAATGAATCCTTTGCCCGGCCACGCCCAAGATCTTCAGGTTGTCCGCCGCCACCAATATGGCGTTGTGCAACAACAAGCCGCGTCCACGGCGGTTGTCGATGGCCGAAAGACCCTCAATAGCGTGCTGCTTGCCGAAGTCCAATTCGGTCGTGTCGTTAATGACCAAACATCGGCCAGACGCCACTCGCCGGGTCTGCTCCCAATGAGGCCGCGCGATGGCCTCGAATGTCACATCGTTTTGGTCGAACAGACGATACGCCGCCTGCAGATCACCCCAAGTTTCCATCTGTTCGGAAAAGCTGGCTGACGGATTATTGGCAACCTGTTCGGCCATCTTGATCACCTCTTCGTGCGTCGTTTATCGCCCAAATCGCAATCACTGAACTGCGCTCCCGCGCAAGCCTGGCTGTCCAACGTGAATGCCCTGGATCACACCTCCCTGCCCGAGACCGCGAACGTCGCCTTTGGCAGTCCCTGCTAGGCGACACGACCTCGTCCATCCTCTTGATGGGCTCTCTGCTTTCATTACGGATCCAGGTCGCAAAAAGATCGTTTTTTGATCGTAAATGATTTAGTCCAGCCGTCTTCGGCACGCTAGCATCATCAGCGCTAACACCCTGAACTCTACTCTCCAATGAAGCACGAAATCTGGGTAAAGACAAGGGATCGAGGCCCGAGGTCGGCTCGTCCAGGATCAAGAGCGCCGGATCGGATGCCAAGGCCAACGCCAGCGCTACCTTGGCCCGCTGGCCCTTGCTTAGGCGGCGGATCTTCTGGTCCGGCGAAAGGTCGAAACGGCGGACGCTGTCGCGATACCGATCCAGAAAGCCGAACGGATAGAAGGCCGCGGCAAACCAGCCGATCTCGTCCACCCGCATCCACTCGTACAGCACCGAGGCTTCGGCGACATAGCCGATGCGGCGACGGATCTCGAGCGCCCGGCGCGTGGGATCCAGCCCTAATACCTCGCACGTGCCGGCCGTCGGCAACAGAAAACCCGTGAGGATCCGGATCAACGTCGTCTTGCCGGCGCCGTTCTCGCCCAACAAGGCAAAGACGCTTCCACGCGGCGCCTCAAAATCGATCCCGTTCAAGGCGCGACAACCGGGAAAGTGCATCGTCAAGCCACGGGTCGAAATCACGTGTGACATCGCTGTTTGCCCTTGAACCGGAAAACATCGGATCGTGTCAGGGTGCGACTGTCGTCGATCAGCATCAGGACGACTCGCCGGGATTGAAGGAAATCGTGTCCAGCGTTCCCGCCAACGACTCCAATTCCGTCCGTACGATCTCGTGGATCTCCGCTGTCTTCAAACCGCCATGCAGCGCCTCGGCCAGCACGCCGCGCAGACGCGCGGCGATCAACGTCCGCCGCGCGGCGCGACATCGCTCGGGCGCTTCCGCACAAACGACCAACCCTCGACCGCGCAATGGCTCGACGATTTCGTCAGCCTGCAATTGCAGATACGCCCGCGCGATGGTGTTCGGATTGATCGCCAATCGGCGGCTGAGCGCCCGGACGCTCGGCAGCAACTGGCCCGAACCGAGCGTCCCTTCGGCGATCGCAAACTTGACCTGCCGTACGACCTGATCGTAGATCGCCACGCCGGATTGGGGATCGATCGCAAAAAACATCCGTCACGTTCCGCGGCCCGTCCGTCAATATCCGGCCAGCGCCGAGAGATCTCGACGCTGGCTTCGAGACCCGCCAGACGAACCTCTAAAAATCAACGAACAACCGTACTGCCGTAATAGTACACCTGGCCTTTCGATCCGTCAACGGTTGGAAAAAACACGTTCTTCCACGATCGCTCAGACGCATCGATCGGCTGTGTTGCGCATTCGACGTGCGCGACAGGATGTGTTTTACGGCTCATGATGCGTTACGGCCCATGAGATGTCGACGATCAGTGATCGGGTCGCTCGTGTTGTGCGGCATGACGAACTTCACGCGTCGTGAAACAGGCGATAGAGTTGTCCTTCGACACACGCACGGGATTGCGCCCGTCCATGGTGATCGCATCCCCGCGGCGGAAGCACGCCGGGTCTCGGCCCGACCTGCGACCCGACCCGCGGCACGGCCCGCGCGGCTCGGCTACTTGTAGGTTGTACGCCCAGGCGGTAGATTACGAGCTCGGCCGACGCGACGTCGCGCGCGGCGCGCCGCATGCCGAAGGTCGGGTCTCTCGAACCGACGCAGTCGGAATCGACGACCCTGGCGACGCAGGTTGCGGCCTGACGCTGCGTCGAGCCAAAGTCGCGTCCGGGCCTTGTGTGTCGGCCTGTAGGCGGGCCGGCGCACCGAGCAGATCGGCGCAGAGAACAGATCGGCGTACAGACCGGCCCGATCCGGCGCCCGCCGTGCGGCAGACCGTTGCTGGGCGCGGCCGCGCAGCGCGGTTGGGGAACCAATAAGCGGCTGGAAGCCGCTTCCACGAGGGCCGTTGCTGGGCGTCGCAGTGCGGCTGGGGAGGGTAGGGCGCAAAGCTTTGGAGAAGATCCGCAAAGGGAATTAGTTGTATGTCCGTCAACGACAAGCTCTCGCGACGTCAGCTCCTCGGGCAGGCACTCGGAACTGCCGCGGCCGTTTCACTGTCGGGGTGTCCTCAGCCGCAGCCGCCCCGACCACCGGCGGCGTCCCTGCCGGCCAGCACGAAGGGTCCCGCGGTCAGTCCCAACGAACAAATCAGCGTCGGCATCATCGGCTGCGGGCGGCGGAACGGCCAATTGGTGATCGGCAAAGGGGGCCAGGGCGCGCCGCCGCCCCACGCTCGAATCGTGGCGGTCGCGGACTTCAACATGGCGCGGGCCGCGGAATGGGCGCGCAACTATCGGGCCAAGGCCTATCACGACTACCGCGAGCTGCTGGACCGCAAGGATGTCGACGTGGTCATCTATGCCACGCCCGAGCATTGGCACTACCTGCCTTGCATCCACGCCTGCCAGGCCGGCAAGCACATGTATGGCGAGCAGCCTTTGAGCCACACGATCCGCGAAGGCCGCAAGATGATCGAGGCGGTTCGCAAGTACAAACGGGTGTTTCAGACCGGCGAACAGCAACGCTCGCATCCCGCCACGCGCAAGGCCGTCGAACTGATCCGCAACGGTCGCATCGGCAAGATCCAAGCGGTCATCGGCTACAACTATCCCAGCGCGTACGAGTGCAATTTCTCCGCCCAACCGATTCCGCCCGGTCTGAATTGGGACGCCTGGTGTGGTCCGAACGAAGTCGTGCCCTACCACACCGACCTGTATCTATCGCGGATCCCTTACGCCCGTGAAGAGCCCTATTATACGACGCCTCCGGAACGATACGCGGTCGGCCCCGGTTGGATGTCGTTCCGGCCGTACTCGGGCGGTGAGCTGCCCAATTGGGGGTGTCATGGGCTGAGCATGGTCCATTGGGCGTTGGACATGGATCACAGCGGTCCGGTCGAAATCTGGGTCACGCCCGAGGAGAAACTGCCCACGGTGGTCTACGACGCTCCGGAAACCCGCGAGCGTGGCGACGCGGCTTGCTCGCAGTCCATCATCCATTATCGATACCCCAACGACGTCGTGTTGACGCTCAGCTCGAACGATCCCAAGATCGGCGGGGGCGCCACATTCATCGGCGAGAAAGGCCGGATCACGATTTTCCGCGAGGGCTACGAATGCGATCCGGTCGGATTGGACGAAGATCCGCTTCCGCCGGACGCCGTACGCGTCTACGAGAGCGACAACCACATGGAGAATTTCTTCGCCTGTGTGGCCTCGGGCAAGGATCCGATCATGCCCGTCGAGGCCGGGCACAGCGTGGCGACGTTGTGCCATTTGGGCAACATCGCCCGTCGGTTGGGGCGTCGCTTGAAATGGGATCCTGAACAGGAGATCTTTCCCGGCGACGACGAAGCCAATCAGTACCTTGACGTGCCGAAACGCAAACCCTACGAACTACCCAACGAAGTTTGAGAGCACTCCCATGACATGGCGATCGCTTGTTGCCGCCATCCTGGCGGCTTGTTTGCTCGGACCGTCCAGTTGCTGGAGCGCCGAATCCGCCGCGCCCGCGGCGGATGACAGCGCTGCCGCGGCCTCGGTCGAGTACCTTCCGCTGGATGCTCCCGAAGGCATCTCCCAGGCCGTCGTCGTCCAAGGGATGCCGCTGGTCTACACCCGGCAGTTGCTGCCGTTGGACGCCGCGGGCAATCTGGTCGGCGAAGGCTCGGTGGACGCGCAGATCGAACAGGTGCTGGCCAACTTGGCGACCGTGCTGAAGGACGCCGGGTCGGACTTGAACCGGCTGATCCGCATCCAGGTCTATGCGTTGGCCCCAGAGACTATCATCCGTGTGCGCGAACTGTTGGCCAAGCGGCTCGATCCCGCGGTGCGTCCGGCGTTCAGTCCCGTGCAGACGCCGTTGACACAGCGCGGCGCGGTCGTGGCGGTCGACGCGGTCGCGGCCGGAACCGCCCCTACCGACGCAGCCGCGGAAAACGAGGCGGCGGGGCGACTGGTCGTAAAACGGTGCGAGGGCGTGGCTGGCGACCCGAGCCGTGCGGATGCAGCCGTGCTGCCGCGCGGCGGCGTGACCTACCTGTCCGGCGTTCCGGACGAAGGCGGACTGACCGAATCGGCCGTCGTCCGCGTGATGACCAGGGCCCTGAAGACGCTCAGCTATTTACAGCTCGGCCCTGAGCACATCGCGCAGATCAAGATCTTCGTCCGACCGATCACGTCCGCGGACGCTGTTCTGAAGGAAGTGCAGAAGTTCTTCCCGGACCAGGCGACCCCGCCCGTGGTCTTCGTCGAATGGTTGGCTACGATGCCGCTCGAGATCGAGATGGTCGCCCAGCTTCCACCGTCCGACACGAAATCGACGCCGTCTCAAAATGTCGCGTTTTTCACGCCACCCGAATTCCGTCCCCATCCTGTTTTCAGCCGGGTGGCGGTGGTCCGGGCCGACCGCCAGATCTACATTTCCGGCCAGTATGCGCGAGCTCCCAGTCGCGGCGAACCTCAAGGAAAATACGTCTTCGACCAGTTGCAAGAGATCCTGACCAAGACGGACAGCGACATGCGGCATCTGGCCAAAGCCACGTACTACGTCTGTGACGACGATGCCGCTCGGTGGGTCGATCGCCTGCGGCCGACCGTCTTCGATCCCGATCGGCCGCCGGCGGCCTCGAAGCTGATGGTCTACGGCGTTGGCATGGTGGGGCGGACGATGACGATCGACATGATCGCCGTGCCCAAAGACCGTTGACGAGGCGGTCGGCTGGCTGACGAAACGATCCGGGCTGCAACCTATGCAGCCCAAGTCAAACCGTCGGCCGCCAAACCGCCTGTTATTCGACACGAGCGAAGCCAAAGCTGCGTCCGACGGGCCACGCGTCGCGGCGTACGAGCGTGCGGCATACGAGTAGCCAACGACGTCGACCGGAAACTGGGGGCGTTTCGCTGGTTCATTCCGCAGGAAAGACCGGCGCGTTTCCGGTGAGTTCAGCCAGCGCGTTGCGGGCGGCGCGCTGTTCGGCTTCTTTCTTGTTGTGCCCCCAAGCAGGTTGAAAGCAGATCTCCGAGACCCGCGCGGCCACCTGGAAGCACTTGCGGTGGTCAGGCCCTTTTTCATCCAGCACGTGATAGCTCGGCGTGCTGGCGAACTTGCGCTGGGCGAGCTGTTGGAGCAGCGACTTGAAGTTGGCCGTCAATTCGCCGTTGGAGACGAGCTCGATTTCCGGCTCGATCACGGCGGCGATAAACCGCCGCGCCGCTTCGCCGCCTCCGTCCAAATAAATGGCGGCGATCAGCGACTCGAGCACATCGGCCAGCAGCGACGACGGGATGGACTGACTCGCGGCAACGCCTTTGCCGACGACGAGAAACTCTTCCAGGCCCAGCATGCTGCTGATCTTGGCGCACGTCTGACGGCTGACCACGGCCGACTTGATCTTGGTCAGATCACCCTCGAAATATCGCGGGAATCGATGAAACAGCAGTTCGCAAACGACCGCCCCCAAAATGGCGTCGCCGAGGAACTCTAAGCGCTCGTTGGACGCCAAACGGTGTTCGGCGCACGAGGCGTGCGTCAGGGCCTCGCGCAGCAATTGACGGTCTTTGAAAACATACCCGATTCGCCGCTCGCAGAGCGCCATCCGATCATCCGCGGAAGCGCTCGAGCCTCGCCCACCGTCCACGCTCGGCTCGCCCGGCGCAGGGCCGCTCAGCGTCGCCGCAGCCGTCCGCGGCTTGTCAGGATCCCGCGGTGATCGTTGGGGTGCGCCGCCGAGGTCGTCATCCGTGCGCTGACGCGCCGCAGCCGCGTCGTTCGCGGGTGTCGCGCTCGCGGCGTCGGCCGATAGCCTAGCCAGCAAGCCCTCCCAGGGATCGTCTGATGATGAACGGACGTTATGGGGCGGGAGAGCCGTTCCGTCCGGGATCAACGCGTCTGACATGTTTGAGTGTTCGGAGATGCCGTGCACAGGCAAGGGGGGCCGAGAGCGGAGCGCCTCAGTTTTCGGACAACGGTGGCCCGAAGCCAATCTGTTGAGAAGACCCTGCGAGCTGTCCGCCGTATACTGCTAGTTTCAGCCTAGCAATTGAGACGCGGCATGTCAATCTAAACTCGCCTTCTTTGGTCTTTTGTGGCCTTCGATCGCACGGAGCCGCGCTCTATAATGTCCGCTGCGGACGATACGTGCCAGGGCTGCCCGGGCCGCCCAAAGCACCATTCTACCATCGTTACGTTTAGGAGGCAGCCGATGTCGCACTTGCGTCGGAGATGGCTTGGCGGCGCGTTTTCTCTCGCGATCTTTTTGGGGATCTGCCTACCGTGGACGTCCAGGCCGCACGCGCGGGGGGCTGACGATGTCGCCGATGCCATCGGCCATGCCCAGGGCCTGTCTCGCGCATTTCGACAGGCGGTCGAAACCGCGCTGCCATCGGTGGTGACGCTGGTGGCCAAGAGCAAGCCGGACGCGACGCGAGACCGCGCAGACATGAAGAGATTGTTGGAAGATCCACGATTTCGCCGCCTGTTTCCCGAGTCGCCAGCGGGCGAATCGCCCTCGGGCCAAAGCGACCTGCCGGCCGTTCCCACGTCGATTGGCTCGGGGGTGATCATCGATCGAAGCGGCGTGGTCCTGACCAACAATCATGTCGTGCAAGGCGCCGACGAAATCATCGTGCGTTTGAAGGACGGGATGGAATTGAAGGGGATCGACGTAAAGGCCGATCCGCTCAGCGAACTAGCCGTGGTCAAGGTTCAACTGCCGCCGAATCAAACGCTCGAGGCCGCTCGGCTCGGCGAATCCGAGCCGTTGCAGATCGGCGACTGGGTGCTGGCGATCGGCAGCCCGTTCGAGCTGGAAGCCACGGTCAGCGCGGGAATCATCAGCGGCAAGGGACGAGGCATCGACAAGGTCCGACGCGGCCGACTGCTGCAGACCGACGCGGCGATCAACCCCGGCAACTCGGGCGGACCTCTGGTGAATCTCGAAGGCCAGGTGGTCGGTATCAACACGGCGATTGCGTCGATGAGCGGCGGCTATCAGGGGATCGGCTTTGCGATCCCGATCGACCGCGCGCGGTGGATTGCCCAGGAATTGTTGGAGCACGGCCATGTGCGGCGGGCCTACCTGGGCATCGGCATCGAAGACCTGACGCCTGAGGCCGCGGCGAAGCTCAAACTCCCACCGCGTTCGGGCGTGTTCGTCCGCGATGTGTTGCCAGGCGGTCCGGCGGACACGGCTGGCATCAAGGTCAACGACGTGATCGTCGAGTTCGCCGATCAGAAAACCGTGGGGCCGCGCGATCTTCAGGACGTCGTCGAGCAGAAGCCGATCGGTTCGCAACAGACGGTCAAAGTGATGCGCGACGGCAACCCGGTGACGCTGACCGTCACGCTGCAAGCGTACCCCGAGGATGCCTTGCGGCGTCAGCCCTGAGGCAGCCCGCGGTGGTAAAGCCGAGTCGGACGCTTGGGACATGCGCACGTCGCGCGATCTCGATCGCCGGGTGCTGCCCGGACAACCTCGATCGCGGCGTCATGTTGTCGCCGGGCCTGTCTGGACCTGAGCAGACCGGCCGCAGGTCGGCGAACCCGGCCGCGGCGGAATGTGCTCTTTTACACCAAGTCGAGTACCGAGCCGCGCCGAAACCGACAGGTGAACGCAGGCACGGGAAGGGCTTGGTCCGCCCAGTGCGGCGCGGCGCCTGGAGAGACACGCTTCGGTGCGGCGGTCCGAGGCACGGCCTTCGGGCGGGATATTCGGTTGCAGCCTGAATCGGAGCGCGGTCGCGTCTGGGCACGGGCGAGTTGAAGCCCGCCCTGCACGGTTCTGTCCCGCGCGACACACAATATACGGCCCGCCCCCCCAACGCGTCCTGCCCTGCTCCGCGGGCCAGCGATGTCTCAGCGAAAGTTCCCGGCGCGCCTCGACAACCCCAGCTCTGTAAACCGTCACAAGTCGCCCTGCCGCGGGCTGCTCGGCACAGACTGCCGACCGACCAGGCAGCGGGAAACTACTCTCAGCCAGAAAAGACTGAAACGTGATCAATACGCTGTATCTACCCGAGCTGCGAGAAATGTTGGCCGAGAACAACGAGCAGGAACTGCGGGAGTTCTGCACCGCGCTGCATCCGGCACGGACCGCCGAGTTCATGGAAGGGCTGAGCACGGACGAGATTTGGCGCGTGCTGCAGTTCGCCGAGCCGGCCGTGCGGGACGAGATCTTCAGCTTTTTTCCAGAAGACAAGCAGATCGAGATCCTCCAAACTCAGAACCGTCGGGAGGTGGCGGGCCTGTTGGCGGAAATGGCGGCTGATGATCGCGTCGATCTGCTGCACGAGGTCGACGAGTCGATCGTCCAGGAGCTGCTGCCCCTGATGCCGGCCGACGAGCGGCGCGACATCTTGCGTTTGCGGGCGTACCCCGAAGGCTCGGCGGGCGCCGTGATGACCACGGATTTCGGCAAGCTGAGCGAGCACCTGACGGTCCGCGAGGCGTTTACCGAACTGGGGCGTCAAGTCGAGAATTTGGAGACGATGTATTATCTGTACATCGTCGACGACACGGACCACCTGCGCGGCGTCGTCACAGCCCGTCAGTTGGTCGGCGCCATGCAGCATCCGGAAACGCGGCTATCCGAACTGATGGAGACGGATGTGGCCGCGGTCGACGTGCTGGACGACCAGGAGGCCGTGGCCGCCAAGGTCGCCCATTACGACTTGTTGGCCATTCCCGTCGTCGACGACGAGCACCGCATCCTGGGGATCATCACGCACGACGACGTGATCGACGTCTTGCGCGAGGAAGCGATCGAAGACGCGCACCTGATCGCGGGCGTCGCGCCGCTGGAAGAAAGCTATATGCGGACCTCGATCATGACACTGAGCTGGAAGCGAGGCATGTGGCTGACCATCCTGTTCGTCACCGCCCTGTCGACGGCCTTCGCCCTCCGGCACCACGAGAAGTACATCGCGGACTATACATGGTTGGTCTTGTTCATCCCGTTGGTGATCTCGTGCGGCGGCAATTCGGGCAATCAGTCGGCGACGCTCGTCATCACGGCGTTGGCCACCGGAGACGTGGACCTGAGAGACTGGTTCCGCATTCTCCGGCGCGAGGCGATCATGGGCGTCTTGCTGGGCGGATTCCTCAGCACGTTTGGATTCGTGGCCGCGTTGATCGTGGCCCACGATTGGTTCTTGGGCGTCGTCGTCGCGATCACGTTGGTGCTGGTGGTGATGTACGGAACCATGGTCGGCGCGATGCTGCCGCTGTTCTTCAAGCGGATCGGCTTGGATCCCGCGTTGATGAGCAATCCGTTTGTGGCGGGGATCGTGGACATCTCGGGCATTCTGATTTATATGAACGTCGCCCTGATGCTGATTTCACTGTACCACCCCGCTCTCGACGCGACCGGGTGATGCGGGCAGGAGCGTGTGGGCCGGATTTCGCCCGCGGGCTCGCGGGCCACGGATCGCATGAAAAACAACTTCGGATTATTTCGGGTTGATTCATTCCAGAGCCATTGGAGCGATGGCGCCCAATGGTCGCCTGGACACATCGAGAGATTCTGCTACCAAGTAACTGCAAATCAATCGTAACCCGAAGCGTCAGCGAGGGACTGAACGATCCCTGCCGGAACCGGCCAGGCGGATGCAAGCCCGAACCCGGTCGCAACGAACGCGTGCGATGCAAGCCGTGGCCCCAGTCCCTCGCTGACGCTTCGGGTTGCGGTCCAGTGCGACTTGCTCGCTGAAGAGCCACTTTTCTGAAAAACCGAAGCTGTTTTCCAGGCGACCCTACGCCACGATCTCGCGTTTGCGCTGCAGATAATCCCAGACCACGTAGCGGTCCAGGTTGCGCCCGGCTGTGAAAAACACGCGTCCGCGCGTCGATTCCGCCAGTCGGTAGGCAAAGCGGATGTCCTCGGCGGACTGCGACCAACTGGGCACCAGGAAAATGTTGATCGTAATCCCCTCGCGGCGGCACAGGAGGCCCTCGCGCAGCGTCGCGTCTTCGGTCAGCGGATCGGGTGGATACAGCAGATACAGCCACGAATCGTCGAAGTGCGCAGTCGGCAGCCCGTCCGTGATCAGAACGATCTGCCGGTTCGGCGTGTCCTGGGTGGTCAGGAAACGACGCGCCAGCAGCAGGCCATGCTGGATGTTCGTGAAGTGTGGCGGAATCTGAAACTCGCTGACATCCTCTCGACTCATGTCGACCCGCAAGCGGACGATCGGATCGAACAGCGTCACGGGCTTGGGCAGCAGCTCGATGATCTTGCCGCTCGGACAGGGCTTGGCAAAGGTGCCCATCTCGACGAAATGCAGATAATCGCCGGGATGCTCGCTGCGGACCAGGCCGTTCAGCGCCAGGCCCATGCGTTTGACGTTGATGTACTGGCCATCGTGGCGCATCGAGCCGCTCATATCCATCACGACGACCGTGGCGCACTGGGGCGTGTTGCGGGTGTGATGGACGACGATGTCCTCGGCTCGCAGCCGTAGCGGCAGATCCGTCCCTCCGCGCAGCATGGCGTTGATCAACGATTGAGGGATGTCCATGTGGGCGATGCTGTCGCCGAATTCATAGGCCTTGGTCGCGGGCCGTTCGACCGCGCCCTCGCCGATGACCGGCCCTTGATGGCGGCCCGTCCGCGAGGCTTGCAGCTCGCCGAAGATCCGTTCCAGCAGCTTTGCTTGGAACAACTTGTACGCCTGCGGGGTCAGCCGGAACGCGCCCCGCTCGTTGGCCAGTCCCTGTCGTTCGGCCAACTCGCGCAGGTAGTTCTCGATCTGCTGACGCAGTTCCTGCAAGCGCTGGAGCTCGCCCGGCTCGGCGTACTCGGCCAGCGACTGCATATCGATCACGGCGATCTGCGCGGTCTGGCGCGCCTGCTCGAGCTGCTTTCGCAGCTCGTCGATCTTTTCGAGTTCTTCCTTGACCGCCAGGGCCTCGCTCACGGACAACGGCGTCCGGCCCGTGAAGTCGTATTTCGCGGCCAGTTCATCGACCTGGTACTTGTCTCCCAGCCGCTCCATCACGCCCAGCAGATCCCGGGCGAAGGTCGATCGGTCGTTGCCCACAGCAAACCAGAGCCGCTCCAATTCGTGCAGTTGCTCGTCCCGCACGGCCCGCGCAAAGCGTTCGCGGAACCTGCCGGGCACTTGCGCCGCGCCGGCCCGGCACTGGAAATCACGAGCGGCCGTCCGCCGGACCGTGTCGGTCTCGTACGTCGCCAGGATCTTGCGTTTGCGCTCGTCCAACATGGCGAGCAGGCCGTCGAGACTGGGCCCCAGGCCGGCGATCTGGCTCGGGTCCAGCCGGATGGCGCGAGCCAGTTCGTCGTCGGTCAGTTCGCGTCGGGATCCGAACATCAGCCAGTGTTCGAACGCGGTGGACACGATGTCGGGCGGCGGCTGCGTCGGGCTGGGAAATTGCTTGGGGTCGTACCGTTGGTACGTGTGAATCACGCCGCCGATTTGCTGGTTGCCCGCCATGGACGCCGCTCCGCTGGACAAGGACGGACGCCACACGAACCGCCGCCGATCGCGCGGCCGCGCGTCGTCCATCCCCGATGACTACTATTGTACGACGCGGGCCGATCAGGACAAACACACCGAGACGCATCGCCGCACCGTTGGCCGCGGCCGGCGTTCGCCGAACGCCGGCCGCACACCAAGCCACGCCCGTCGCGGCACACGGCGTGCGCCTACGACTGCTGGCATCGACCCGTCCAGCCCGATATGATCGCGACACGACGGACGGACAGCGTTCATCCACCTCGACAGGAATCTGCGGCATGGCTGGCAACGCGGCGCGCTTTACCGGGCTCGATTGGGCCGTCTTGATCATCTACATCCTCGGGATCGTCGTCTTCGGCCTCTGGATCTCGCGCAGGACACGCTCGAGCGGCGGTTACTTTCTGGGCAATCGCCAGTTGCCGTGGTGGATCATGATGGGCCAGGCGTTCAGCACGGGCACCCATGCCGAAAACCCGGTGGCGCAGGCCGGGGCGACGTACAAGTTCGGCTTTGCCACGATCTGGTATCAGTGGAAGAACATGCTGATCACGCCGTTCTATTGGCTGATGGCGCCGTGGTATCGCCGGTGCGAGCGAACCACGATCGGCGAGATGATGGAGGATCGGTATGGCCGCGGGATGGCCATGGTGTACACCATCTTTGCCATGTGTTTCTTCGTGTTCAACCAAGGCACGATGATGAAAGGGGCGGGCAAAGCGGTGTCGTACGCTGCCGGCGCCGAGACCATCTCGCCCAATCAGGTCGTGTTGATGATGGTGGCGGCGTTCGTGGTGTACAGTTTTTTCGGCGGGCTCGTCGCCGCGGCCTACGCCGACTTTATCCAAGGTTTTTTGATCATCGTGATGTCGTTCCTGCTGATCCCGCAGGGGCTGTGGGCGGTGGGTGGAATCGACGGCCTGCGCACTGCGCTGCCCGACCATTTCTTCGACCTGTATAACGAATCGAGCGGGATCACGGGCTTTACGATCTTGATGCTGACACTGAACGGATTGATCGGCATCACCGCCCAGCCGCACATCCTGACGATGAACGCGACGGGGCGCACCGAGCGGGCGGGCCGAGTCGGCCAGACGTACGGATCGATGGTCAAGCGGTTCTGCACGATCGGCTGGGCGTTCACGGGACTGATCGTCGCCGCGTTGATCATCCAACAAGACGCCCACCTGGCCGACCGCGAGAGCGCGTTCGGCTACGCCTGCCTGCACCTGTTGAGCCCCGGGTTGACGGGCCTGATGGTCGCCTGCATCCTGGCGGCGAACATGTCGACCTGCTCGACCTTTATGGTCAACACGGGCGCACTGTTCACCAAAAATTTTTACGGGATTTACCTGCGTCCTCACGCCGGAGACGAGGAATACTTGCTGGTGGGTCGGCTGTCCGGTTTTGCGTTGACCATGCTGGGCGTAGTGTTCGCGTTGCGTGTCGACCAGGTGCTCGATGCGTTCATGTTCAACGAGACACTGCCCGCGTTTCTGGGCATCGCCGTCCTGGGCGGCTTTCTGTGGCGGCGAGCGAATCGGTACGGCGCCCTCACGGCCGTGGCCGTGTCTTTGGCCGTGTACTATGCCATCAATTATCACCAGGCGGGCGAACTGCGTTTGGTCTACGCGTGGCTCGCCGCGCCCTACGCCTGGGCTACGCTGGCCGGCGTCGTCACGTTCGTGGTGGTCAGCCTGATCACCCCTCCCGAAGACCGATCGCGAATTGAACACTTCTTCGACAATATGCAGCGGTCGACCGACGACGAAACGCTGCCCGCGGGCCAGCCTAAGCCGTGGGCGGCCGACCGTGGCGAAGACTTGATCCTGCTGGATCTGCCGGGTTGGTTCACGCGGGCCCGATGGCGCAACTTCGGACGACGCTATCGCGAGGATCTGATCGGCTTTGGGCTCGCCTGGCTGACCGTCGGGCTGCTGGTCTTGTCCGCCTGGGGACTGATGCTGATCGTTCGATGAGCGCCTTCGGTCCCCGCCGCCAACAGCGGCGCGATCCGTCAGGCCGAGGCGCAAGCTTTGGGGGGGGCCGGGCTGGCGCGGTTGAAAACTTGGTCTTGACACGTCGTGCGGGTGATGGTTGATCGGATCGTTTTTGTTGCGCAGTTGCACGATCGGGCCGTGGCGGCACGCCCAGTCCCCAAACCAGCCATTAGGGTGGCACGTCCCTGAGGCACGAAGGGCGTGCCGGGTTGGCGCGCGGCCCTGCCACCAGCGGTTCTGCTCATCCAGCGCCCAACGCCATCTCGCCACGCCCATCGCGATCGCTCTGGGCGTGCCAGCCTGAAGCCCGCAACGGCGGCCAACTCGTGAGCCCAGGGCACAGCGCTGGCCAGCGGATCAACGAGCGATTCGCGACACGCCTGCTGGTCGGCGGCTACGACATTCCGGATGGTTCAAGAACTCGTGGGCCACCAGGACATTCGTACCACGATGATTTACGCCCATGTTTTGAACCGAGGTGGGGGGCAGTTCGTAGCCTCGCCGACATTTTGGCTCGCCGGTTTGATGAGCGTTAGGCTGAAACAGCCTATCACACACAAACTCGCGTGACCGATGCGTAAGAAATGATTACAATGCGACTTATGACACAACAACACCTGCGTGATAGGCTGCAAACATGCGGCCTACAGCTAATACGATGATCATTCTATAACCAAGTTCGGCGCCTAACCAGACGCCCTCCGCGATGCGACGTACGCCGCAAGTTGCTCCTCGTCGCCCAGCATGCCGCTTTCGTCGCCTTTTGCTACAATCGCTGTCATGGCAAAGAAATCTCGAAAACGCGACCCTGAGCCGGAGAAACGAACGCCACCCCACCCGTTGGCGGAAGTCTTTGGATTCCCGTTCGACAATCATTCCGACCTTGCCACGCGACACCGCAGCAAACGGCTTTGTCCGTTCAACAACAAGGTCCCTAACTGCACTAAGGACAAGGCTAACGATCCGCTGGGCACATGCAGCATTTTTGACGGCATTGACGTCACGATTACCTGCCCCATTCGATTCCGACAAAACTGGATCATTGCCGACGATGCCGCAGACTTCTTCTTTCCAAAGAACGCTCAGTGGACGTCATTGACCGAAGTTCGCTTGAAGGACAAGAACGGCGGATCCGCAGGAAACATCGACATCGTTCTTGTGTCTTACGATGAGCGCGGGCGGATCATTGATTTCGGTGCGATTGAGGTGCAAGCGGTCTACATTTCCGGCAACGTCCGACGACCGTTTGAACGCTTCATGCAGTCACCGGAAGCCAGCGCCCGAATGGATTGGCGATCAGAAATAAATTATCCAAATCCTGATTATCTTTCATCGTCTCGGAAGCGGCTCGCACCACAACTGCTTTACAAGGGAGGCGTAATCAATGCGTGGCGGAAGAAGTCCGCCGTTGCGATCAATGCTGGCTTCTTTCGCACACTGCCAAAACTCAAGCAGGTATCTCAAGACAAGGCAGAAGTCGCTTGGCTGATTTACGAGCTGATTTACGATTCCGCCTCGTCAACTTATCAACTGACGCGAACGGAAACGGTGTACACCAAGTTCAATGCAGCGTTGTCCACGATCACCAAGTCTGAGCCTGGCGATGTCAATGACTTCGTGGCGATCCTGCAGGATAAGCTCGCCGAGCAGCTTGAAGAGAACAACCCGCCTGATGCTCCAACTTTGGATCAGATTGTTGGAGGCCAGGAATGACCAGAAGACGTATCGTCAACGTAGCGTCCGTCCCGAAACGCAGCCCATTTAGGTATCCAGGCGGAAAGACTTGGCTAGTTCCCGAAATACGGAAATGGATGCGTAGTCTCACTTTTCGCACGGAGCTTTTTGTTGAACCATTTGCGGGCGGCGGCATCGTCTCGCTAACGGTTGCTTTCGAGGGATTCGCCGATCATGTCATTCTTGTGGAACTTGATCCCGACGTTGCCGCCGTCTGGAAGGCCATTACCGGCCCAAACTTTCAAGACCTCAGCGATCGAATCTGTCGATTCGATGTCACCAGAGAAAACGTGCAACGAGCGCTTTCAGAGACGTCCACGAAGATTGATGACGTTGCGTTTCGTACGATCCTAAAGAATCGAATGTATCACGGCGGAATCTTGGCTCCCGGTTCAAGCCTGATTAAACATGGTGAACATGGTAAAGGTCTTCGTTCACGCTGGTATCCCAAAACTCTGGCAGACCGGATTAACGCGATTGGTGCTATTCGGGATCGGTTTTCCGTCATAGAAGGCGATGGCATCGCGCAAATCCGCAAACATCATAGAAAACGGAAGGCTGTCTTTTTCATCGACCCACCGTACACTGCCGATGGCAAGAAGGCTGGCAAACGCCTGTATCTCCACAATGAACTAGAGCACACGGACCTTTTTGACGCTACAAAGACGATTAAGGGCGACTTTTTGATGACCTACGATGATGCTGAGGGCGTTCGCAAATTGGCCCGAGACCATGGGTTTAACGTTGAGCTTGTCGCAATGAAGAATACACACCACGCGAAGATGACTGAACTATTGATTGGTAAAGATTTGGCATGGGTTCATTCAGCGTCGAGCGGTCACGTCCAACAGGAATTCGCATTTGACTGAATCCAACATGTTTTGCCGACGGGAGATTCAAGCGATGAGACAGAGTGCGGGCCAACGGACGCCACGGTCGGTGTGGTACGGTGCAATGGTGTTTCGGCTGACAGTCGTGGCGATGCTTGCCGCGGTCGGCGGCATGGCTGCGCGGGCCGCGGAAAAAAGCACCCAGGTGTGGACGGATCCTGACGATCCGACGCTGCCGATCGACTTTGCGATCCAGGGTGAATACGTCGGTCAGATCGATGGCCGCGACGCCCTCGGGTGCCAGGTGATCGCGCTCGGGCAGGGCGCGTTCCAAGCCGTGTTGCTGCCCGGCGGACTGCCCGGCGCAGGCTGGGATGGCCAGCACAAGATCTTGCTGGCGGGGCGTCTGCAGGACGCTCGGGCGACGTTTGGGCCGGCCGAAGGCCCGCATCAGTATCTGGCCAAAAACCCGGACGAGTTTTCCGCGACTCGACAGTTCCCGCCGCCGGGTCAGAAACCCTACACGGCCGTGGCGAATGGCCGGACGCTCAAGGGCGAGTCCGACGAGGGTCGGCCATTTACCCTAGAAAAAATCGTGCGCCGCAGCCCCACCGAGGGCGCAGCACCGCCCGCCGGAGCGACCGTTCTGTTCGATGGCAGCAATACGGACGCCTGGAACGGCGGCCGCTTGGACTCGGCGACGCATCTACTGAACACCGACGGCCGAGACATCCTCAGCAAGCAGAAGTTTCAGAACTTTACGGTTCACCTCGAGTTCCTTCTGCCGTACCGCCCCGAGGCGCGCGGCCAAGGGCGCGGCAACAGCGGCTTTTACCTGGTGGATCATTACGAAGTCCAAATCCTCGATTCGTTCGGCCTGGACGGTGTGAACAACGAATGCGGCGGCGTCTACACCAAGGCAGATCCGCGGGTGAACATGTGCGGCCCGCCGCTGACTTGGCAGACTTATGACGCCGAGTTCACGAACGCGGTGCGAGACGCCGACGGCAACAAGGTGTCCGACGCCCGACTGACATTGCGACATAACGGCGTGATCGTCCACGAGAACTTGGAGATCAACGGGCCGACCGGCGGGCATCGCAACGAGCCGGAAGGCACGCCGGGCTCGCTCAAACTGCAAGGACACGGCAACCCGCTACAGTTTCGCAATATCTGGATCGTGCCCCAGCCGTAAGTGGATTCAAACCGCGGCGACCACATCTCGACGGGAAAATCGCGCGCCGAAGTCGCTCGCGCGCGGCGCCGAGTCTGCGTCCAAATGGCCCGCGGACGGGCGACAGCTTGCATGGCTGACCGTTCGCTTGGGCTCGCCGGCGGTCGGCCCATCGCGCGGATCCAAGGTTGGCGAACGTTTGGCGGCGACGCAGGGCTGGCGAGCGTTTCAAGCTACGGCGCACCGCCGGGCGGCGCCGTCGCGGACCCTCGGCTCGTCGGCCCGAACAGCCGCTGCAGACCTCGGGTGACCTCGTCCTGAAGAATGCCCCGCGCCGCGCCGCCGACCAGCCGCGCGCTCAGCTCGCTGAGCATTCGATTGTCCAGATGCGGCCTGCCCAGCGTCCCCTGCACGGGGATTTGAATTACAGTGCCGCGCAGCGAGGCGAGATACTTTTTGTCCGTCACCCATTCATCGCGAATCGGAATCTCGGCCATGATGGCCAAGGACTCATCAAACCCCACCGATCCGCTGGTTCGGATCGTGACGTCGCCACTGGACATCGTCAACCCTTGGTGCCGGACCCGACCGTTTTCGACATCGACGCGGACGGTCTGCTCGGGGATCACCAGCCACTCGGAGAATCCTGTCGGGCTGGCGGATAATGCCTGACCGCGAGCCACGCTCTTGACCTGTTGCGCCAGTCCCAGCAGGGGCTGAGCCAGCGGGCCGGGGCCGATCTGCGCGGCGTGGATTGTCAATTGGCCGTGCACGTTGCTCTGGTCCGCGTCGGCCAGCGGCACGCTGGCGCCGTCCAGCAGGACCGAGAAACGGCCTTCGGCGCTCGTGGCGTCGGCCAGCAGCGGGGCGACATATTTCAGCCATGTGCGACACAGCTCGGGCGACAGTCGCACATGGTCCAGCAACTGTCCCCGGTCGATCCCTAGACGGGTCGGCGGCGAGTTCAACGGAATCCGCGAGACAGCGCGAAACTGGCCTTCGCTCAGGGGAATCTGCAGGGGCGCGAATTGCAGCACCCCGTCCGCCAACGAAGCTCGCAGCTCGCCCTTGCCGGCCAACAGACCGTACAGGCTGGCCGATTCCCAGCCCAGCCGCGCACTGCCTGTCAAGGCGGTCGGCGCCACGACCGCCGCCGATGGCCCGCTCGAGACCGCCGATTCGCGCAACGGACCGCTCAACGCAAAGCGACCTTTGTCGCGACCGATGATCTTGACGCTGGTTCCCAGATAGGGACTCAGCTTGGCGCTGACGTCGGCCCAGTCGTAGTCGGCCTCGCCACTGAGCTGCGCCAAGCGCGCCCCGCTGAACTGTTCGATGCGTCCCGAGGCGACCAGTCGGATCGCGTTGCCGGATGCCGTCAGCTCTTGGATCTCCAACGCGTCCCGCGCGCGATCGAACCGCTGGCGGGCTGTCAGCTTGATGCTGGGTTCTCGCCAGGCCTCGACCCAAGGATTCGAGGCGGTGGCAAGTACGATGTTCGTCGGACCCGCAGGCGTTTTGCGTGTGGCGAAGACGACGTCCTCGGCGTCCGCAGTCAAGTTGACTTGCGTCACCCCGGCCTCGTGCGTGGCCTGCAGCGTGCCCGTGGCGCGGCCGGTCAACTGGGCGCCGGCGGGTTGCTCGCTTGCGTGCAGCCACTGCGCGACGCGTCCCAGGTCGGCCCGATAGCTCAATTGTCCGCTGAGCGCCGGTCCCGAGTCCGGCAGTTGGACGACCACCCGTTGCGCGCGAAACGCGACGGCGGAACTGGTCATCGCCACGTCTTCGACGGTGATCCGTCCCTGACGCGTATCCCACGTCCCTTTGCCGTCCAGGCGAACCACTGGCTCGTCGATGGCCAGATCCCACTCGCGCGACTGGAATTGGTCGATCTGCAGCTTGACGGCCTCCGCGTCGATCCGCTGCGTGGACACCCGCGTGGTGGCGTCGAGGTTGACCAAGCCTGCCATGCGGCGATCGCCGACCGGAACGAACGGCCGCAGCCGCGGCATCCACGTAGCCAGATTCCCCCGCAGCTTCAGGCCCAGCGGCCAGGCCACCGCATCGTCCGCCGCGTTCACCGGCTGAAGCAGGTCGCTCGTCAGCTCGTCCGTGCCCGACTGCAAATGAACCTTTGCCGAGGCGATCCGCTGAATCTGCGAGCCGGCCAATTCCGCCGCGGCCGCCAGTTTCACCGTCAGTTGCTTTTCGCGCCAGGGCAACTGGCCGCTCGAGCTAAGTTCGAACTCGGCCAACTCCAGTTGGCCGTCGGCGGCGATTTGTTCGCCCGCCGTCTGTTGCCAGCGGAAGTCGCCGTCCAGACGCCCCGACATCTGATAATCGGCCAAGTCGATGAACCGACCGACGTCGGTGGCTAGTTGCCGTAGATCTCCACGTATCTTGGCGGTACCTCGGTCGAGCGTTCCACTGGCCGACACGTCCAAAAAGCTGGACCTGCACGTCAGCTCGTCGATGACCGGGCCTGTGTCCGAGCGGCGCAGATTGGCCGTCAGCAGGATCGGCTTTTGCCACACGAACTCGCGGCCGTTCTCGACAGCCGCCAGATCGCTGGCTTCGATCCGGGCGTTCAGTCGCGGCGGCTTGGTCGCCTGGTTCACCAGCGACAGCGTCACCTGTCCGGACTTGATCGCCGTCGAAGCCCGTAGGTTCAACGTGGACGGCAGCATTTGCGCCAGCCGCGCCAGATCGACGCGGCCATCGACCTTCAGATCCACGGCCGGAACCTGGCCGACGAAGCGAGCCCAGTCGGTCACCGAGGCGATATCGTTCGCCTGCAGGACGCCTTGCGCCGCCAGTTGCGCAAAGTCCGTATCGACCGTCAATCGCTCGACCTTCCACGTGTCGCCGCTCGCCTCGAGCTGGGCGTTGCCGCGCAGCGTATCGGACCGCAGCGTGTCCGAGCCGAACCATGCCGGAGCTTGGAGCGCTACGCTGCCCGTCTCCAGCCGGTCCACTTGCAGCCGATGGCGGTTGCCCCCTTCGCGCCACTGCCACAGTGCGTCGCAGTTGGCCGCTCCGCGGGCCCGCACGTCGCCAAAGAAACGCTGGGCAGCGGACGAGACGGCTGCCAGCGACAACGACTCGCCGCGCAGCACCATCTGGCCTTCGCCCAAGTAGGTGGCGTCCGTCTCGCCCGGCTTCCAGGCGACATCGACCGCGACCTGGCCCGGTCGCTCGCCGTCCGCCGTCACGTCGGCGGCCGCCCGGACCTTGATCGGCAACGGCGAAGCCTCGTCCATTTGCAGGGCGAGGTTCAGTCGCTCTAAGCGAAACCGCCCGTTGTGCGCCGTGTCTTCGACCTGAAGCGTCCCGCCGTCCACTTGGATCGTCAACGCGCGAACGGGGCGGCCCTGCGACGGGCCGGACAACAGCTTGACCAGGGCGTCTTCCCAGTTGCTTCCATCGGGCCGCAGCACCAGACGCACCTGCGGATCTCGCACGCGAAACGTCCCTGGTCGAGACGTGTCGGCCAGCAATCCCAGCAGTGATTTGTCGCTTTGCAACTCGGCCGCCTGACCGAGTGGCTGGCCTTGCAGGTCGCGGGCCTCGATATCGCGCGCCCTCAGCGGCGACAGCCACCCCAACGAGGCGGAGCCGACCCTGACCGTGCCCTCGAAATCGGCCAGCGCAGCCGACACGATCGTCTGCCGCAAGCTCGTGCTCGCGACGATGACCGGGATCGACCAGACCAGCACGACCAACACCATCAGCGCGGCAGGAACAGCGATCAACCAACGTCGCAGGCGGCGCACACGGCTGGGCGAAAACGCATCGCGTTCTCGAGTCAGGTGTCGTTTGACGTTCATGCAAAAACTCGGCGATAGAAGGTTGCTGGACGACAATTCGGGCGCAGAGATCAGGTCACAGATCGGATCGCCTCGCCCCGCGAGCGCACGCTGCCAGCAGGCTCAGCAAGCTCGCTCGCGCGCGGGGCGAATTGTAAACAGAACCCCGTTTTGATCCTAGATCGATCGCCACCCTTTGTCGGCGCGTCGGCGCGGCGCCGACGGGCGCAGGCCATGGTTTGCCAAGTGAAAACAATATCGACGAAGGGAAGTAGAGTCTTAGTTCGTATCATGCGCGCACGATGCGCGCATCCTGTACAGTGGTGTGTACAGTACACTTGTGGGTTAGTGGAACCAGACTGGGTTAGGTGGCTTCGGAGTGGGATGACTGTTGCGCGCCACAGACGACGAGGGGCGTGTTGGCCGAAGGCCATCACCAACGTAGCCTAGGGCAACGCCCCAGGAATCAGAGACGATAGAAACCGTGTTGGCCGAAGGCCAACATCACCGTATCACCGCGGCCCGGATGAATATGGCCTTCGGCCAAAAGAGGCACACACGCGGCGTCAGCCCTGGAGCGTTGCCCCAGGCTACGGTGAGCGGAGGCCTTCGGCCAAACAGATTCTTGGGTTGCGGGCGACAGCCCGCGTTAAGAGATTTACGGTTGGCCCTCGCTGAGCTAGATGGTTTGGGCGATCTAGGGGGTCACGTTTGGAAAATTGGCCATCGATGCGACCTCGAAGCTGGAGCCATGGGACGAAGCTGCGGGCAAGATTGTCGATGGATTGATCAGGTCCGGCAGGCTGTCCGATCTGGGGAACGCCGATCTGGAGATGATCGGAGACGAGGTCGCGCGCGTTATGGACGCCGTTGCGAGGAACACGGTCTCCAAACGGCTCGAACAACAGCAGGTCGGCGTCCAACACCCCGGGCGTGCCCGGAATGCAGAGGCCGATTGAGCCAACATGCACACTTCGACCCCGGCCGCAGGCACATCTCGTTTGCATCCGAGATGCTTCATTGCCCGACCGGTCGCCGAGATGTCTTCGTCCGTGGGTGATTGTCCACAGCCTTGCGCTCAGCAGCGAGACCGTGGTTCCTCTACCAGGCCAATTGCGCCCACTCCGAAGGCCCCGGTGGTGTGAGCGCCTGTTGCTCCGAGTCGCCGCCCGCCCGGCGAACGCGGCGGACGTTGATTCCCCACGGAAACCGCGGAGACGAACCGGCGTGTCCGAATTCCCCGGTGGGAATCGCCACCTCAAGCTCCCAACGGTCTGTGTGTTTTTTCACCACCGCTTTCGTGCCGGGCGTCCAAAGGATGGGAAGCGCCACCCGGTTAATGACTTCGAGGTCGCGGCATTCGTCGTAGACGGCCGCCGCCGGGTTAACCGTGACTTCGAACCAGTTCTTTTCCGGCGTGTTGACGCAAATTGTCACGTGGTCGTCGCGAAAAATCCCCGACGTATCGAAAACCTTTGTCGTTTCTACAAGCCCTTCCATGTTCGCCTCCGCGCAGCGCACGGCGACAAAAAGCTGTTGTTTATTCTGTGTCAATGCGACCGTGACTTCGGTCCGGTTTTGCGCCGCGGCTTCTCCCGTTGTCAGGTCTTTCAAGGGCAGCCACGCGCTGGCGTATTTCGCGAAATCACCATCCGCTTGCGCATCGTTCGGCAGGACTTCGGCTCGGATCACCTGACCCCGCGGAATGCGATCCTCGAAAATCGTCTTCAGTCCCGCGTAGCTGTTTTCCATGGCGGCAATGCGGTCGTGATAGACCGTCCCGGGGTTAGTTCGCGCTCGAGCGGCTTGCAGAAGCTCGAAATACTTGAGGACATCCTCTCTTTTTAGAAACCCGTTGACTTCCGACACCGAGCGCGATCCCGGCCGGAGCCACACTTTTTCCGCATATTCGTGAAAAGCCCTCATTTCCTTTTCCGCCGGACCGAACCAGAGCTTGTAGTATTCGTCCAGCAGGGCGTCCAGGTCGAGATCCGGGTCCCACAGGAGCTTGCAATTGACATACATCATCAGGTGGCTGATCGGCACTTCGCCGATCCTCGTCGGGTTTGTCTGCGAGTCGGGAGCAACCTCCATAAAAAAACCGTCGAAGTACCCGCGCTGTTCTTGCCGAGCCTGCTGGAGCTTCTGCATGAAAAACTCAGGATAGCGGGGCGACGTTGGCCACCAATAGTCAAGCCACCACTCCCACTGCTGTGATTTGTCTCGCGGTTTGAAGGCGGAAAACATGGAGCGGATGCCGTCGAAAAACGCCTTTTTCTCGTCATCCAACGCATAGGCCGACGGCGGTACGGCCTCCATTCGGCACAGAATGTTGTCCGGTTGGTTGTCCGGGTCGATGTTCGTGGGAATGCGGTTGTTGTACAGACACCACCAGATCACGCCTTTGTCGGGGTGCGACTTCTTGAGTTCCCGCGCGACGGCGACATGGAAATCCCACATCATATTGGCATAGGCCTGCTGGTGATCGATGCCCGGTGTCTGGTAAACCGCCCGGTCTCGCCAGTCGTAGGGATCGTTGGCGTCTTCCGGCGCGCCGAGCGTGACCTGGCTCAACGTCGGATACGTGTCGAACAATTTGCGCGCCCAGTCCACGCACGCGGATTGGAAATCCGGATCGGTATAACGTGGAACCCCGCCTTGGTTACGGAAGCCGGGGAACAATCTGCCGGGCGATTCCTCCGCATACCATGAGGGATGACGCACGCGCGTTTCGGGGTCGCAGATGAGCGTTCTCAGCGTATGATTGCAGACGATCCCCGTCCGAGTGCCGCATTTCAGCCGTTTGAGCCATGCCACTCCGTCGCGGTCCGTAGCCAGCGCCGAATGCCACCACTGACGGCGATCAAAAGCGGCCTGCCGTGTCTCGCGTCCGGGCTTTAGCGAGATGCTTGTCAGCTTGGGGAAAATCGTCCCGTCTTCGTAGGGAGCGTAGAAGCGGACGCCGAGCCGTTCGAGCAACGCGCTGACCGCGTACCAAGCCCCAATGTCATCGTTGTCATAAATTCCCAGCGACTCGTTGAACTGTCCCCTCCCGGAGGTGAAGAGTTCCGCGGAGTACTTTTCTCCCATGAATGCCTGGAATTCCGCCAGATCGCCGAATTTCGAAGGCGGAAAAAATGTATGGGCGCCAGACAGCACCGCATACGTATCGCCGATCAAGATATCGTACCCGGAGCCGGAAAACTCCGGGAGCTGATAGCCGAGCCGCGACGTGTATTGGTTTTCGCCGACGTAAATCCGGTTGATCGCGTCATTGCTCGGCGCGTGAACAAGATTGAGCCGAGCGTCTGAGATCTTTTCGAGATGTTCCTGGAGGTCTTGGGCCGCGGCGTGGATCCCCCGATGCGCGCCCCGATCAACCACGATCTCTGCGCAGGGCCGACCGTCCCGCACGATGTCCAGTCCCTGCGTCGAGGCTATGGGGCCGACGACGCATAGCAACACGATGCACCACAGGGGCGAAAGCATGACGTTTTTCATTTGCGCGCGTCTCTTGATTGGTGCGGTTTAAAACACGAGCCAGCCCAGGCTCTCAGGGTCGGTGACGGACCGGGCATCTCGCCAGAGCAGATACCGATCACCGCTGTCCCGGATCCAATTGCGGGCGGCGTTGAAGCCCCAGGTCTGTCCAGCCGCCGGGGCTGCGTCGCCCAGTTCGGCGAACGGAATCCGAAACCAGCCCGTCCAAGTTCCGTCGTCCGCTCGGTAGTCAAACTGCCAGCGGCCGTTCCACGCCATGTCCGCTGTCCATCGGTTCTGCGCATCGGGCTTCAGGATCGCGTCGTATCGCGCGCCGCCCGTCGGGTTGGCAGCCAGCCGGTAGATGGGGCCCTCGGCCGTGGGGCGAATCCCCAGCTCGACGTATTCCTGCTTCAAGACGTCGCTCTCGGTCGTGGGCTCCGGCATATCCTTCGGAGACCGTGAAGGATAGCGGCATTCAAGGCGGACGTAGAGGTGGTCCGAGTCACGCAGCGCTTTGAGGGTCGTGCGAACTTTCCGGTACGGCATGTCTCGCTGCTGGCGGAGCACGACTGGCGCAACGTCGTCCCATGCCGCGGCGTCAATCGCGGGCGCCGAGCCAACCTGGGCCAACTGGATCCGAGGTGGGTTGGTCAGAATCCCGTCGCGGATCGCCTCCCGATCCCAACCCAAGCTCGTCAGATGCCAGAGTTTATGATATCCCTCGTCCTGCAAAGTCGCGTGCTTATACGTATGGTAGGCGAACGGGCACATCTCGGGCCAGTCGTCCAAGGGCTTGAAGCCTTCGTTGCCGCCGCCTTTAGCCAGCGCTGCCAATCGCGCATACCAGGCGTCGATCGCCTCCAACAGAGCCACCAGGTTCGCGGGCGTCGGCTGCAACGTCCAAACATCCTGGAGCGTGAAGATCTTCGACAAGTCGCGGAGATAGTCGAACTCGATCCGAATCAAGTGAAGACGCGCTCGAACATCCGGATCGTCCTTCATCTGACGTTCGGCAATTGTGAGAAACATATTGGCTTCGGCCACGAACTTGGGCGTGTAGATGCTCTGGACGTGCCACTTGTTGTCGCGAAAACGGCTTCCGGCGTATTTACGGCCTTCCGCGGGCATGAAAATTCCCAGAAAGTCCGAGTAGAGCGCGATTTGTTCGTGCAAGCGATCGAAGAAGGAGGTCATGTTCCTAGCCGCATCGCCGAAGGCGGCCGCGCAGAATTCCTCCAGTAGGCTGTGCCACTCGGCCGCCGGATCGTCCATCATACGGCCGTAAACGTAGTAGGCCGGTGCTTGCAATCCGCGCACGTACCCGATTGCGCCGTCGCGGGTGGTCCACTGCACGTTGTTCCGCGCCATCGCCTGCACCAGGACGGCGGCGTACTCGGGCGTCCGCTCCGGCGCAAAAGGTCCGCCCCAGCCAAAACCGGTAAAGGTCTCCTCCAGGCCGCAAATCCCCGCCGGAATCCGCAGGTCGTTCAGCCGCTCGAAATCGGCTGGCTTGCCGATTTGCAGTTGAGGAATCACGTTTTCGGGAAACTCGTTCACCGTCTGAATCGGAGTGTCCTGATAGTCCCACAGCACGACGCGCGCCTGGGGATGCTTCTGCCGCAAACGCTCGGTGATCGCGAAATACGCCTGCCAGAGCTTGCCGGAACGGCCGCGCGCGTAAAGATCCTGCCAACCCTTGGCCTCCGTCCCAAACAGACGCAGGCAACGCTCGCAGTTGCATCGGCACAGGCGAAACGAATCCGGCGGAAAGATCCCGATCACCGAGTCGCCGTTCGAAATCAAGTCTTCGGCAGCCCGGAAAATCAACTCCTGCACCTCGGGATGCATCGGACACAACGGCGACTCCTGCTGCGCGATCTCGTCCGAACTGAACGTGAAATCGTGTTCGCAGGCCCGCTTTCCATTGCCCAACAAGGCGAAATACTCCGGATGACTCGGTCCGTACTTGGCCAGCGGGATGACTTTGTTCCAATAAACCCATTTGCCCTGCACGAAACTCAGGAGCGGGAAGAAATTGTTCGCGATATGGTAGAAAGTCTCGTAGTTGCCGTCGGCGCAGGCCCGCAGGAGCGGTGTTTTCTCGAGTTCCAGGTTCTCTGGCACCGCGATCCTCCCAACCGGGATGAATGCAATGCTTCGGGTATCCAGCTTGAGCGAACCGTCCTCATTCAATCGGCACGGACCTGCATCCACATTCAGGAACAGGAAACGTACGCCGGCGTACTGGCGCAGAAAGTCGCAGACTCCTTTGACGGTGCCGAGCAGCGCCAAGGGAGTGCGCGAGCCTTGGATGGTCTTTACGGGATCCTTTTTGTCGTTCCCGGCGATGACCACGTCCTTGCCAATCACCTTGTGGCAATACGTCCAGTCGTTGAATTGCTCGACCGTGACGCCGTGCTTCTTCGCGAATTCCGTCGCGCCGAGATAGATTCCAGGCTGGTCCGCCGCCCGCGTCCCTTCCTTCACCACCTCGACCTTGAACCCGCTCTTTTCAAACGCCGTCTGCATCAACTTGGCGGCCCCCAAAAGCCAGTCGTCAACGACCTCGTCCGCAGCCTTGTCGGGAATCACGATCTGGTAGGGACAGGCGCCGTTTTCGGCAAGCACCAGCTCGGCTCGAGCGGCAGGATGCGCCAGCGGAATGCCGAAAACAGCCAGCAATAAGAGCCATGGCTTTCGCATTGCGGTTACCCTTGCGTTGGATGGCAAGTCAGCGAGTGCTCCGCCTATCGTAGTCTTCCGTGTTGTCAAGATGAAGGGCGCGGCGGGGGCGGCCCAACATCGATTGTCCCTCGTGGCGTTACGGGCGACCATCAGCCGGGGTTCGCCGTTTCATCCCTTTGGCACGGTCAACGCGCCGACGGAGACATCGGCCGTGTGATAACCGGCAATCGGGACTCTCGCGTCGCATCGGTACGTGCGGCCTCGACTGTACGTGCTCAGCCCGAACGATCGCAGCCGTTCATTCTGGGAAGGTCGCCCATTGTTGTCAACTGATCGAACATCCGTCGCGGCGGGCGGCTGCCGACCTCTTGCAGGGAGACTAGAGATACTGGAGGGCCAGGGATGGATGGGCAACTGCGGTCGAATTGCATTGTCCCCAGCGCTGCAAAACACGGGGGCCTAAGCACCGAGACTGTGCAGGAGCTGCTCGAACCGCTCCTTGATCCATTCACCAGTGCTGATCGTCAGGGTGAGGGCTCCCTGGGATCGCGTGAGACGGCCGGCGCGCTGAATCAGAGACTTGCGAAGCGTTTCGACTCGCTCGAACGTCCAGAGGGAGGCACGCCCCGGAGTCGTACCACGAGTCGGGGTGCTGGTTCGCATTTGCAGCTCGCGAGTGAGATTGTAAGCAAAGAGGCCTACCAATAAGTAGAGCTGGTTGCCGTGCAGGCGCCGCACAGGCACATAGCCGCCGTGACAGATGGTCTTCAGTTCACCAAAGGTTGCTTCCTGAGACCCCCGGCCCTCATGATACGTGACGACCGATGAGGCGCCTATCGATTTGTTGGTGATGATTACCTTGAACTCGTAACCGACTTCGTGAGGAACAAACAACTCCGGCTGAATCGGACCCTTGATTTGCTTTTTGACTTGGGTCCGGATAAACAAGAACCGGTACGTCTGCTCCCAGCTTTTCGGCTTCCACAATCGCTCGAAGTAACTCGTCTCGTCATCCAGTCTCTGCCAACATCATTGTCGTTCAATCATGCCTTTCAGCTCAACGAACCGCTCGAAGGGAACACTAATGGAGAACTCCACACGTGCCGTCGTCAATGTCTCAACCAACTCG
>JAVYAJ010000141.1:0-3660 GCA_032229885.1 Candidatus Anammoximicrobium sp.
AATGCCGCTTCCACCTAAGACGGTCCGGTGCCAGCAACCCGCAAGTGTACTGTACAGACCAGTGTACAAGATGCGCGCACCGTGCGCGCATGATACGAACTAAGACTTTAACGCGGGTTAGTGCCAGCAACACAAAAGTGTTCTGTACAGACTAGTGTACAAGATGCGCGCATGATACGGAGTAAGACTCTAAATGTTGGACGTAGCCGCGATTGGCGCTGCCGAAACACCTTGCTCTGACGAGCGAGGCAACCTGAAGACCACGATTGGACAATGCACTGGCATGGATGACAACGCTGAGGATCGAGGACGCCCGTTCAGAAACCACGGCTGGCGCGTCACATTGGCGAGGCTGGGAATCAATTTAGCGCTGGCGCTCGGCGCGAACTACGGGGCGAACTTGGCGCTTTTTCCGTGGCTGACCAAAGACTACTACGGTCTGGCGAATTTTGGGATCAATTATGGGTTGGTCTTCACCGCGTGGGGATTTGGCGGTTTTCTCCTCGCTCTGCTGGCTGGCAAGGTCTACGACGAAACCGGCAGCTTCGCGTTTGCCTATTACTGCTCGGCCGCGTTGCTGGCTCTGGCGGCGTGTGCCGCGTTATTCATCAAGCCGCCGCATCCGCGTGGCCCCGAGCTGAATGCCTGAGATGGGCTGCGACTCGCTCGCTGGTCGCCGATACGCGGCTGTCGCGAAACCGAGATAGGTACGATCGCGCGTCCAACCGGCTGTGGGCAACGCGCGGCTGACGGAGGAGAGATGTACGCCGTATTGATCGAAGAGGACCGGTCGCTGGTCTGGGGCCAAGTGCCTGAGCCGGCTCGCAAACCCGACGAGTTGTTGATCGACGTCCACGCGGCAGGGGTGAACCGGGCGGACCTGCTGCAGCGGGCCGGTCGCTATCCACCGCCGCCGGGGTGGCCTCAGTGGATGGGCCTCGAGGTCGCCGGCGTCGTCGCCGAGGCGCCGCAGGACGGTCGTTGGCGCGTGGGTGACCGGGTGTGCGCGTTGTTGGGCGGAGGTGGATATGCGGAACGTGTGGCCGTGCCGGCCGATTTGGCGCTGCCCGTTCCCGATGGATTGTCGTTGATCGCGGCGGCGGCGCTTCCCGAGGCGTTCGCGACCGCCTATCTGAACCTGTGCCTCGAGGGCGGCTTGAAGGCTGGCGATACGGTTCTGGTTCAGGCCGGCGCCAGCGGCGTCGGGCTGGCGGCGATCCAACTGGTAAAGGCCCGCGGCGGCACAGTGGTCACGACCGTCGGCACGGCCGACAAGGCTGCTTTCGTCCGGAAACTTGGCGCGGACGTCGTCATCGATCGGACCCGCGGCGATCTGATCGCCGTATTGGACGAACATCCCGTCGACATCGCACTGGATTGCATTGGCGGCCCGGCGCTCGGAGCCTATCTCGCGAAGATGGCCCACGGCGGCCGTTGGATCGTGATCGCGACGCTGGGCGGGGCCAGGGTCGAAATCGATCTAAACACCGTCTTCCTGCGCGGCGTCAAGCTGATCGGCAGCACCTTGCGCAGCCGCCCCCTGGAGACGAAGGCGCGGATCCTGGCGAGCCTCGAGCGCGAGGTGTGGCCGCTGTTCGCCACGGGTAAAATCCAACCGATCATTCACAAGACGCTGGCGTTGCCTCAGGCCGAGCGTGCCCATGCGATCCTAGAACGTCGCGAGAACATCGGCAAGGTGATCTTGACGCGGGATGGCGCGGCGGATTGATGGCCCCGCCGGATTGGCGCTGGATTGGTTCAGCGTCCGTAGCGTCCGGGGAATCCTTCGTTGTGTTGGAAAGCCGAAGTCCGGATAAATACAGGAGACGACATACGGGCGAGTGCGCGTCGCGACGATCGCTCGCTGCGGCCCGCAAACTCGCCTCGTCGAGATCATGCGCGCCGGGCGCATGATCTGGTCCGCGCTCTAAATCTGGAGGTTATGCTTCGATGCTGGAAATCAATCGAAGACGATTTCTCGACGACACACGCCACGCGACGATTGGCTTGGCCGGCGGCCTGGTCATCCTCGCCAATCCCGCCTCGGCTCGCGCTACTCCGGCCAATGACCGGCTGGCGCTGGCGATGATCGGTGTGGGCGGCGGGCGCGGGCACTCGTTGGCGGTCGGGTTCTTGCAGCGCAGCGACTGTGAGATCCGTTATATCTGCGACGTCGATCGCCGGTTGCACGAGCCGCGCGCGAACGAGTACGCCTCGCTCCAGGGCGGCAAACGCCCCAAGTGTATCCAGGACTTTCGCGAGATGCTCGCGGACACGGCCGTCGATGCGGCGGTGATCGCCACGCCGCCCCACTGGCACGCGCTGGCGACCATTCTGTGCTGTCGCGCGGGCAAGGACGTCTACTGCGAGAAGCCACAGAGCCACAATCCCTGGGAAGGCCAGCAGGCCGTTCGCGCGGCGCGGAAGTACGAGCGCATCGTGCAGATCGGCACTCAGAACCGCAGCGCGCCCTACAACATCGCCGCCAAACGCTATCTGGAAGAGGGCAAACTGGGGCGGATCCATCTGTGCCGCATCCACGAGCAGCGGCTCGAGACCAATTTCAACTGGGGCCACGACATCGATCCGCCGGATACGTTGGACTGGGAGATGTGGAACGGGCCTGCGCCGCAACGCAGATACAACCCGGCGATCCATACTCAGTGGCGCAAGCTGTGGGATTATGGCGGCGGCCAAATGGCCTATCAGGGCATCCACCAGATCGATCTGGCCCGCTGGCTCTGCGGCGTCGATTACCCGACCAGCGTCTATTGCGTCGGCGGGATCCTCAACAGCCAAGGCGACATGCAGACTCCCGATACGCAGATCGCGACGTTCGAGTATCCGTCGCTGTTGATGACCTATGAACAGACGCTCTATACGCCGTACATGCTGGAGAGCGATGCCGAGATCCGCAACAACGACATCTTCCCCTATTGGCCTCAGAACGCCACGCGGATCGAACTATACGGTGAACACGGTGTCATGTACGTGGGGCGGATGGGCGGCGGCTGGCAGGTGTACGTTCGTCAGAAAAATCGCCAACCCGTGATCAAGGATCAGATGCATGGTCGCTATCCCGACCCGGATCACAAAGCGAACTTCGTCGCCTCGGTCAGAACCCGCCAGCGGCCGAACGCGGACATCGAGCAGGGGCATCGCAGTCTCTTGTTGGTTCACTATGCCAACATCAGTTGCCGACTCGGCGGCCGAAAGCTGCGGATCGACCCAGAAACGGAGCGGATTCTCGACGACACCGACGCCATGCGCTTCTTCACGCGCCCGTATCGCGAGCCCTGGGTGGTCGAACAAGTGTGAGTTGGGCGAAAACGCCGTCGCGGCGGCCGGCGCGTTCGCCGATTTGCCGCGACCAGTCGCGAGCCGACGATGCGCGGCGCATGACAACGCCGCGCGAGCGGTGCCGTGCCGATTGGAATGACGTTCGCTACGCTAGAGTCTTAATTCGTATCATGCGCGCACGATGCGCGCATCTTGTACATTAGTCTGCACATCACACTTTCGTTCTACTGACACTAACCCGCGTTAGGTGGACTTGGAGTTGGGTGACTGTTGCGCAGCACAGACGACAGGAAGCGTGTTGGCCGAAGGCCATCACCAACGTAGCCTGGGGCAACGCCCCAGGAGTCAGAGATGATCGCA
>JAVYAJ010000142.1:0-36060 GCA_032229885.1 Candidatus Anammoximicrobium sp.
GCGCGGCGCCAGCCCTGGGGCGTTGCCCCAGGCTACGGTGATCGGAGGCCTTCGGCCAAACAGATTCTTGGGTTGCGGGCAATGGCCCGCGTTAAGTTGTGTGGCCAGCGATCGCGATTGCACAATATGCTGTGGGTGCTTCATCCTTGGACAGGATCCTAGGAAATCGCAGCTCGATTGACCATACTGGAGCAAATCGTACGTGCCGCGTCGAGTTTGCTTGTTGACCTCGAGGAGAACATCATGGTTCGCATGGTTCGTTGCTGGATCTGGAGCGTTTGTAGTCTGATCGTCTGGCCCGTCTTGGCTGCCGAAGATGCGCGTTTGGCGCCGCCCGAGCCGGCCGGCATGACGAGCATCTTCAACGGAACCGACCTGACCGATTGGAATGGCGATCCACGGCTGTGGTCTGTGCGAGACGGCGCCATTCGCGGCGAGACAACCGTCGAGAATCCGGCGCAGGGCAATACCTTTCTGATCTGGACCGGCGGCGTGACCGGGGATTTCGAACTGCGGCTGTCCTTCCGCTGCAACGCGGCAAACAACTCGGGGATTCAGTACCGATCGAAACATATCCAGACCGACGGCGCGCGCAACAAGTGGGTCGTCCGTGGGTATCAGCACGAGATCCGCAACGAAGCGACGCTGCCGAACGTGGCCGGCTTTATCTACGACGAAGGCGGCAAACGCGGCCGGATCTGTCTGGTCGGCGAACGGGCCACGTGGGGCGCCGACGGCAAGAAGCACGTCGCCGAGACGCTGATCGATGGCGATGGCTTCAAAAAGCTGTTTCGACTCGACGACTGGAACGACGTCGTGATCATCGCCCGCGGCGACCACGTTCAGCACTATCTCAACGGCGTGCTGATCCTGGATTTCACGGACGATCCGCAGCTTGCCCTGCGCGAGGGAATCCTGGCGTTGCAGCTTCACGCGGGGCGGCCAATGTGGGCCGAGTTCAAAAATATCCGTATCAAGAACCTCGACTAGGATCGCCACGCGCGCCGTCGCTGGACGCCGCGTGGCGTTCGCCCGTGGCCGCGTGGACACTGCCGCGGCAGCCGCGCGTCGCGGCGTCCATACGACGCCACGTTGGCGCGTGGCCCGGCGGGGCGAGATCGAGTGGGCGCGATCTTGCGCGGTAGCCGCGCGCCCCTGTCAGCCGCGCTCCGCGGGCCGTCTCGCGCCTACGAACGCACGCTCGACCGCACACGGCGTGGCCCTGCGACGGCCGGCAACGCGTGAAAGGCCAACCGTGACACGTAGAAAGGATCGTTCCATGACCGTCGGTTTCCAATCCGTCGTTCTGCTGGCGTTGGCCGGCTGTGGCGCGCTGGTTCAGGCTGATGCGATCGCCGCTGACGAATGCGCCGAGCCTCCGACCGAAGTCCGCGGATGGAGCGGTCAGATAACGCTTCCGACGTATCCGTGGGAGGAGGACCGCAACCCGAAGTTCTGGGCTTTGGAGGGTGGAACCCGGCTGTCGACGACCGTTCGTGAACCGATCATGTACCCGTACGTGATGCAGGATCATCTGTCGCGCGCCAAGATCGATCGGACCTACCGGGCGCTGTTTCTGGAGAACGAATATCTGCGGGTCACGTGCTTGCCCGAACTAGGCGGACGCCTGTACTCGGTGTTCGACAAGTCGACGGGACAAGACATGTTCCATACCAGCAGCGTGATCAAGCCGGGGATGATCGCGATGCGGGGGGCATGGATCAGCGGCGGCGTCGAGTGGAACGCCGGGCCGCATGGGCATACGGTCACCGCCGTATCGCCCGTCAGCGCGACGCTGGGGCGCGGCGAAGATGGCTCGGCGTATCTGGAAATCGCCAACGTGGAACAGATCTTCCGCACACGGTGGACGGTTCGCGTCACGTTGCGTCCGGGCCGCGCCTATCTGGACGAACGGATCCGCCTGGAGAATCCGACCGACGGGATGCACCCGTATTATTTCTGGAACTGCACGGCGTTCCCGAATCGCCCGGGCACGCGGTTCATCTATCCGATGAGCCTGGGAACGGATCACAATTTTCGCGAGTTCTTCACCTGGCCGATCCACGAGGGGCGCGACCTGACGTGGTTGAAGAACTACGAAACCTACGCGTCGGTGTTCGCCGTGGATTGCGCGTATGACTTTTTCGGCGCCTATGACGTGGACGCCGACCGCGGGATCGTCCAGGTCGCCAATCATAACGTGTTGCGGGGCAAGAAAGCGTGGACGTGGGGCCAATGGGATTTCGGCCAGGTGGCCCAGAGAAACCTGACCGACACGGACGGCCCGTACATCGAGGTTCAGAGCGGTCCGCTGCCGACTCAATCGGACTATGGCCTGTTGGTCCCTCACGCGCAGGTCAACTGGCAGGAATACTGGTATCCGGTGCATGGTTTGGGCGACGGATTCGAGTTCGCCAACGAGAACGTGGCGATCCAGACGGCGAGCGTCGACGAGCGTCTTGAGCTGCGGCTGCTGGCCACGGCGAAATACGACGGCGCGATTTGTGAACTGGCGTCCGGCGAGCGGATTCTGGAACGTCGCGCGGTGAACCTGTCGCCCGCGGCGTCGGTCGTGGTCGCGTTGACCAGCGCCGCGCGGCCGGTCAAGGTGACGATCGCCTCGGCCGCGGGCGATCTGCTGGCCGAGTTTGTCACGCCGTTGCCGATTCCCCAGGTTGATCCGCCCACCACGACGCCGCTGGCCGATCGGCCCGATGACAAAGCGAGCGTCGAAGAGCTGTATTTGAAGGGGCGGGCGTTCGACTGCGCCACCAACCGGCGTCAAGCTCGAGCCTACTACGAACGAGCGCTGGATCGCGACCCGGGACACGTCGCTTCGCTGCGAGGGCTGGCCGTCCTGGACTTCGAGGCGGGACAGTACGACCAAGCGGTCGAACGAGCCCGCCGCGCGCTGGATCGCGACAACGACGATGGCCAAAGCTGGTACTGCCTCGGGGCCAGCCTGCTGCGACAGGGACATTTTGTCGAAGCGGCGCAGGCCGGCTATCGCGCGGCCGAATGTGGCGACTCGGTTCCGGCCGGCTACGACCTCGCGGGACGCGCGACGATGCGGCTGGGCGAGCGACAGCGGGCGATCGAGTTGTTTGCCCAGGCCGCGGCCACCGATGCGCGCGACTCGGTGGCCGTGGATCATCTGCTGATCGCCCGCTATGCGGCCCGCGCCGCCGAGGCCGCGGCCGCGGCCCAGGCTCGAGCTCGCGAAAATCCCACGGCCGCCACGGCCTTGGCGCTCGCCTGGCTCGTCAGCGGCGAATCAGCGTCCGCACTGGGGCGTCGCGTCCACGAGGTGTTGGGCGAGCCGGAGTTCGAGATGCTGGAGGCCAGCCTGGCGTTCGCCGAACTCGGACTGTTTGACGACGCCGCTCGAATCGTCCAGGCCGCGTGCGTCGACGCGCCGCCGGCGGACGGCTGCAGCGGCCTGCCGTTCTACTATCTGGCCTGGTATGCGTCACAGGGCGGAGACGACGCGACGGCGCGCACGTGGCTGGAACGAGCCGCGCGAACGCACCGCGAGCGGGTGTTCGCGTCGCGGCCCGAAGAAGTCGCCATCTTGCGCTACGCCACGACGCAGAATCCCACGGACGCACAGGCCTACTTGCAGTTGGGATGCCTGCTGGCGAATCTGGGCCGAACGGACGAGGCCGGCGCGGCTTGGCGAAAGGTCGTCGAGCTGGACCCGCGAGCGGGCATCGCCTGGCGGAATCTGGCCCTGATTGCCGCGGCGGGCGAGGATTGGGAGACCGCCGAAACACAGTTGAGAAAAGCCATCGCCGCCGAGCCGGACGACCAGACGCGGTATCGCGACTTGGCGGAAATCCTGCTGGTCCGCAACAGGCGGCCGGACGCGATCGAACTGCTCGAGACGATGCCCGTCGCCGGAACGCGCCGTGCCGAGATCACGGTGATGCTGGCCCAAGCCTATGTCGACGAGCAACGCTACGAAGACTGTATCCGCCTGTTGGAGACGACACCGTATTTCGTCAATTGGGAAGGTCAAGACGTTACCTGGCGGCTGTTCAACCGTTCCCATATCGAGCGCGGCCGACAGCGGCTGAAGCAAAATGACGCCGCGGGGGCGCTGGCCGATTTCGAGGCGGCGTTGACGTATCCGACGAACTTGAACGTCGGCCGATCGAACAAGCCCGTCGAAGCGCCGGCGCAGTATTGGCGCGGCCAGGCGCTCGCCGCATTGGGGCGAACGGCGGACGCCCGCGCCGCCTGGCAAGCCGGCGCCGACGGCGCGAACGTAGCCGGTGAACAGAACCAGTATCGAGACAAATGTCGACAGGCGCTCGATCGATGAATGAATGTCAGGACGCGGATGCGACCGTGCCACGTCGAGCCGACGCGCGCGCCCATAGCCAGTCGCCGCCCAGTCGCGCGGGCGTGTGACAGGCGCGCCGTGACGCGGTCGAAGGCTCAGCCCTGGACGAACAGGGCGTCGCTGGCATTCGACGCTTGCCGCCACCTGCCCGCCGCGATCGCGAGATCGAGCGCGATCACCGGTCGCAGTTGTCGAGTTCGTCGCACGCGCCTATACTTTTCCCGCCTGTCGTCGCGCGGCATCCAAGCCCCCTGCGCCGTGATGTTCCGCCGCGCAGCGAGCTGAAACGAGGGCGCGAAGACATACCGCAGGACGTTCTGCCCGTGACATTTGGGACACGAGGATTGCCGCGAGGTCGCGCTCGTCGCCCAATGCAAAGCGTTTGTTCGAGGAAATATCGCATGTCGATCATCCGTTCGGCTCGCCGCTCGAGCGAGCCGCCGCGCGTGAACCGAGCTTCCATCTCTGACGTGGCTCGCTCGGACTGTATCGTCTGCTTGCGGGCGGGCAGGCGGCAGGATGGGCCGCTGGCTGGCCGGCTGTGCGCGGCGCGTCTGCGCACCGCGGAGCCCCGTGTCGCATCTATGTGCGCGGCGATCTGTCTGATGTTGATCGTCGGCGTCGTGTGCCCGAAGTCTCGGTCCATCGCCGCCGAGCCTCAGAGTGCGCCCGTCAAGGCTTCTGAATCCTCTGCCAAGCCCAGCGACGGAACGCCTCAGGCCGACGCCAACGCCGAAGACTCGCCTGCCGCGGCCAGCAAGCGTGCGGCCGAAGATCTCGAATTGTTCGAACTGTTCGCCGACACGTTGGACCAGGTCGAGCGAAACTATGTCAAGGGCATCAGCCGCCGCCAGCTTGTCGAGGCGGCGATTCGCGGGATGCTGAACGAACTGGATCCCTACTCGAACTTCATCCCGCCCAAACAGTTGGAACGGTTCAAGGTCGAAGTTGAAAACGAGTTCGGCGGCGTTGGGCTGCAGGTGACGATCGAGAACGGTCAGTTGCGGGTGATCAGCCCGCTGGTGGGCACGCCGGCCTACCGCGCCGGCGTGTTGGCGGGGGACACGATCGTCGAGATCGACGGGCACGCCGCAAAAGGCATCACGTTGGACGAGGCCGTTCAGCGGATGAAGGGGCCGATCGGAACCAAAGTCACGATCAAGGTGATGCGGCCCGGACTGACCGAACCCGAGACGATCGACTTGCAGCGGGCAAATGTCCACGTCGAGACAGTCTTGGGGCAGGCGCGCGGCGCGGACGACGCTTGGCGATGGCTGGTGGATGAAAAACGCAAGATCGCCTACGTGCGCATCACGGGGTTCGGCCGTCACACCGCCGAAGATCTCCGCAAAGTGCTCAAACGGCTGACGAAGGACCAGATCCGAGGGCTTGTGTTGGACTTGCGGTTCAACCCGGGCGGCCTGCTGTCAGCGGCGATCGAAGTCAGCGACATGTTCGTATCCGAAGGCCGCATCGTGAGCACGGAAGGCCGCAACGTCGAGTCGCGCACGTGGGACGCCACCAAGAAAGGCACGTTCGAAGGTTTTGCCATGGCTGTGCTGGTCAACCGCTACAGCGCCAGCGCCAGCGAAATTGTGGCCGCGTGCCTCCAAGACCACAATCGGGCGATCATCGTCGGCGAACGCACGTGGGGCAAGGGCAGCGTGCAGAATGTGGTCGAGATGGAAGGCGGTTCGAGCGCGCTGAAGCTGACGACCGCCGGATACCACCGGCCCAACGGGAAGAACATCCATCGATATCCCGACGCCAAGGACTCGGACGACTGGGGAGTCGTGCCGGACGCGGGGTTCGAGGTCAAGTTGGATTCGACGGAAATGACCCAGTTGGTCGCCCAACAGCGCCAGCGGGACATCGTGCACAAACCGACCGATGACGCCGCGCCCGGGCCGTCGGCGAACGACGATTTCGTCGATCCTCAGTTGGAGAAAGCGCTGGACTACCTGCGCGGCAAACTGGACGCCGCCCAGCCGCCGCAGGACTCGCCGCCCGCGACGCCAGCGGCCGAAGCATCGGCGACGCCAGCGGCCGAAGCATCGGCGACGGCCACCCCGTAGCAGGCGCTCGGCGCGTGCCGGCTATGGCCCTCGACCGGTCGCTGGTCGCTGAGCCTCGCCCGTCATCGGCACGAATCTCACGGGGATGACGCTCCATTGACGAGCCGTGCCGTCGGCCTGTTTTTCCACCACGATCAACTCCTGAGTCTGGTCGCCAACCGGCAGGACGAGGCGGCCTCCCACGGCCAGTTGCTCGACCAGCGGCGCGGGAACTCGCGGCGGCGCCGCGGCCAGGATGATCACATCGAACGGCGCGCGCTCGGGCCAGCCGCGGTAGCCGTCGCCGTGCTGAACTTCAATGTTGTCATAGCCCAATGCAGCCAGACAGGCACGAGCCTGCCGGGCCAGCGATTCAACGATCTCGATGCTGTACACCTGCTGGCACAGCTCGGCGAGCACGGCCGCCTGGTACCCCGACCCGGTCCCGACATCCAACGCGCGTGCGACGGGCGTCGGGCGAGCCAGTTGCGTCATCAGCGCGACGATGTACGGTTGGGAAATCGTCTGGCCGGCCCCGATCTGCAGGGGCCAATCGGCGTACGCCGACTCGCGTTCCGACTCGGGGACGTACAGGTGCCGCGGAACCCGTCGCATGGCGTCCAGCACCCGCTCGTCGCGAATGTCGCGCGCTGCCAGTTGCGATTCGACCATCTGCCTACGCCGCTCGACAAACCGATCAGCCTCCGCGGGCGGTTGTTCGGCGGCTGGGGCGGGGCGCTGTGAGGGCTGCGCAACCGCAACGGGTTCTGGGATGGCCGGCATGAAGGGTCTCCTGAACTGTGCATCCACGACGGGCCAACCGTTCAACGTTCCCAACGCGAGGATCGTCGCGGCGGCTGCGACGATGGCGCCCGCCGCGCCCCACGCACAGCGTCGCACGCGCGCCCCCTCGGGGTCGCGTGACAACTCGGCCTGGCGATCGGCTTGATCGGGCATAGTCCGCCGAGCCTCGGATCGCGGATCGATAGGGACCGTAAACGTCGCGGTGCGCGGAGGGCACAACCAGGATTACCGCGCCGGGGCGAACGCCGCCTGGTGAGGCGTCGAGACGAAACATGGGGCTAGCCGCGGTCGCCAGCGTGTGGCGTACCCATAAATCATGATTGGACAACGCGCAGGCTTCATTATAGCAAGTACGGCCAAACAAATGCGGTCAGACGACGCCGCGCGCATGACGTCGCGCCCGGGCCCTCCAAACGGGCTTCTTTTTCGTGACCTTCGCGTCGTTCGTGGTTGCCAGCCCCCCGTGTCTGACACCAGCTTTTCCCCTCCACACAAGTCTGTTTTCGCATGCTTCGTGTTTTTCCTGGTTCAATTCCACTGCTGGCTGTCGGCGCCATCCGAAGCAATTCCCTTCTCGCGTCTTTTGTGGCTCGCGGGGTTCGTCTATACTGGCTGCCGCCGAACCCTTCCCAACCGAAGGTAGGGCCGATCGGCAGAGGCTGTTCACGAGAACGCTCGCTCGGAGCCGAGTTCCGCTCTCGATCCGTCATGTCTGACTCCATATCCTGGATCCAGAGCCTCGCCGCCGAACTGCGGATGTTGCCCGTACTGCTGCTGGCCGCCGTGTTGGCGGTGTTATTGAGCCTGAGCCGCTGGCGGCGGATCGCCCCGTATGGCCCGCTGGCGATCGTCTTGTTCCTGCCATGCGCGCTATCGCTGGCCCTGATTGTCTATCCCCAGGTTTTTCTGCTGTTGGCGACCGTCGATCTGGCCATCCTGTTGATTGCCGGCTCGGATCTTGTGGCACTGCCTTCGCCAACGTCGTTTGCCGTCGAACGATCGCTGGTGCGAACCGCATCTTTGAAGAAGCGGCATCCGGTGTCGCTGACGGTCTCGAACCTCAGAGGGCGGGCGTGGGAGACGTGGATTTGCGACGATGTCCCGCAGGAGTTCGAGGCGTGGCCCAGCGAGTTCGCTCGGCGTCTGCCCGCGCACAGCCGAATCACATTGCATTACGACTTGACGCCCAGCCGCCGCGGCTCGTTTGCCCTGGAGGCCGTGCATCTTCGCGTCCGCAGCGGCTTGGGGCTGTGGCAGAGGCATCTGACGATTCCCTGCCGTGACCTGTTGTTCGTCTATCCCGATATGCGGCAGTTGAGCGAATACGCGATTCTCGCCCGCACCAACCGGCTGAGCATGATGGGCGTGCGGCGGGCGCGCCGCATCGGTCTGGACCATGACTTCGAACGGCTGCGCGACTATACGCCGGACGACAACTACAAGCACGTCGACTGGCGAGCGACCGCCCGCCGCCGCAAGCTGACCGTCAAGGATTTCCAGGCCAGTCAGAGCCAGCGGATCGTGTTCCTGATCGACTGTGGCCGCATGATGACCAACGAGGCCAGCGGAATCAGCTTGCTGGATCACTCGCTGAACGCGATGCTGATGTTGGGCTACGTCGCCTTGCAGCGAGGCGACGCGGTCGGACTGATCTGCTTCTCCGACGAGGTCCACACGTTTGTGCCGCCGCGCGGAGGGATGAACCAGATGAACCGCCTGCTGCACGCGTCGTTCGATCGATTTCCGCGGTTGGTCGAGTCGCGATACGACGACGCGTTCCGGTATCTGGCGACGCGGTGCAAGAAGCGCGCGCTGGTCGTGCTGGTCACCAACGTGATCGACGAGGTGAACGCCAACCAGATCCTGCGCTGGCTTGGCGCGCTGGCAGGCCGCCACCTGCCGCTGGGCGTGCTGCTCCGCGATCACCAATTGTTCGACGCCGTCAAAACGCCGGAACCGGTCGGCGACGAACTGTACCGCGCCGCGGCCGCCGCCGACATCTTGGCGTGGCGGCATCAAGTGTTGAGCGATCTGCAACACCGCGGCGTGCTGATGCTGGACGTCTTTCCCGAAGACATGACAGCCCCGCTCGTGAATCGCTATCTCCAGATCAAAGCCCGTCACCTGCTGTGACGTCTGACGGGGAAACGCCAAGTCGCAACGGGCCGTCGCCGAGCGTCATCCGCGTTCACCGACCGATCGAACGGCCGTGGTCGGGGGCGATGATCGTAGGCCGCCAGGCTGAGCCGACGAACGCGGGCTCCCGCCCGCAACCCGAAACGCTCGTACTCGTCATCCGGCAATCGAGGACGAGTGCGAGGATACGGCACAAACCACTGTACAAGATGCGCGCGTGACGCGCGCATCCTGCGGACTGAAGACGCTAGAACGTCTCTGGTCTCGATGCGACACGTCCGCTTCCCTTCGACGGCGGACAGGGATTCGGTTTGCGTCTCGTAACGTCACTGGCCACCCCTTCCGTCTGGCGCATCAGGATGTCTTTTCATCTCCGAAAAGAAGGTTCACGGCGTAGCGTGACGGCTGCCGCGAAGCGACAGACTCAGCGGATGAGCGAACGGCTTGCCGACTCGAGATTCGCGGAACCGTCGAACGTGCGGTCCACGACGGTCCGGTTGCGACCGTTCAGTTTGGCCAGGCGCAAGGCGACGTCGGCGGCGGCGAATAATACGGGGAAACCGCCAGCGGGCAGCCGCGGAGCCCACGCGGCGCCGAGGCACGCGGTGACGCGGGTGTGCGGCGCGTCGGAACAGACCGCGACGCGCCAGGCTTCGACGTCGGAGATCGCGCTTTCCGGCTCGCATCCGACGAGCAGCAGGGCAAACTCGTCGCCGCCCAGGCGGGCGACATAGTCGTCGTCGCGGACTTCGCCCGCGAGCCTGCGCGCGACATGACACAGGACTTCATCGCCGGCGATGTATCCGAATCGATCATTGATCGACTTGAAATCGTCCAGATCCAGCAGGGCCAGGCAGAGCGGAGCGGCCACCGCGTCGCTGGAAGCCGCGCGCGCTTCAAGACGCTCGTTCCAAGCTCGACGATTCGGCAAGCCGGTCAGCGCGTCGGTCAAGGCCAGACGTTCCCAAGACCGCTGTGATTGGCGAAGCCGCTGGCATTCGCGTCGCCAGCGAACCGCTTCGGCCAGCAGCGTGCACGCCATCCGCAGTTCGCGAGACTGGCAGTCCGCGGGCAGGCACAGATCCGCGGACATGCCTTCGCCCACGCGCACGATCCCCAGTTCTCCGGCCCGCCACGCTTGTCGCACCCGGTCGTTGGGCAAAGCGTCGGCATCGATCGCGGCTCGATCGGTCAGAATCAGATCCGGTACGAGATCGCGCGGCGCGTCCGCAGCCTTGCACAGCAACGCGACGCCGGCCAGCATTTCCGCCCATCGGTGAGCTGACGTCGGATCCTCGGTCAGCACCATCACATGCGGAGGACGATTCATGGCGGTATGCGGCGGTTCGCGCGCGCAACGATGGCGACGACGCAGCCATCGGATGGGGCAGAGGAACGAGTATCGTGGGCCATGTTTGCTTGTCTCGGAACCTTCAATTGTTATACTCGATGCGTTTGCTGTCAAAGGCGAGCGGTCGAGGGGAATCGACCGACCGGGGCGGGCCACGTCGCGCGATTCGCGCGAGCAGACCGCGGACTTCCGCTGCTGGAGTTCTCGAGCCATCCCGGACGAGCCGGTGTTCTGTCGGGCGATGCGCCCGCGCGAGAAAGGACGATCTGTGACTGCGACGAACGATGTCTCGGAATTCGGTCCGGCGCCGCAATTTCCCGCCGGCTGGCAGCGGCGGCACCTGTTGGGACTGGAAGATCTGTCGAGCGCTGAAATTCTCGACATCCTGGATGCGGCCGCGGCTTTCAAATCCGCGACGGGCGGCTTTCGTCGCAAACTGACCGAGTTGCAGGGCAAGACGACGGCGAACCTGTTCTTCGAGAACTCGACGCGCACCCGGAACAGCTTTTCCTTGGCGGCCCGCCGCTTGGGCGCAGACACGGTCGAGTTCGTGGCGTCCGGCAGCAGCCTGTCCAAGGGCGAGTCGTTTATCGACACGGCCAGAAACATCGAGTCGATGAACGTGGATGTGATGGTGGTGCGACACAAGACGCCCGGCGCGCCGCTGCTGTTGTCTCAGAATGTCCGTTGCGGCGTGATCAACGCCGGAGATGGCCCCCACGAGCATCCGACGCAGGGGTTGCTGGACATCATGACCATCCGCGAGCACGGGCGAAAGTTCGAGGGACTGACCGTGGCGCTGGTGGGGGACATCGCGTACAGCCGCACCGCCCGCTCGAACATCTGGGGGCTCAAGAAGCTGGGCGCGCACGTAATCGTCTGCGGTCCGGCGACGCTGGTGTCGCGGCGGTGGAGCGAGCTGGGCGTCGAAGTGGCTCACAATTTGGACGAGATCCTGCCGCGTTGCGACGTCTTGAACCTGCTGAGGATCCAGTTCGAACGGCAGCACACCCGCCCGTTTCCGTCGGTCCGCGAATACGCGCTGCTGTTCGCCATGAACCGCGAACGCATGGCTCGAGCCAAACCCGACATCTTGATCATGGCGCCCGGCCCGATCAATCGCGGCGTCGAAATCACGCCGGATGTGGCCGATGGCCCACAGTCCGTGATCCTGGATCAAGTGACCAACGGCGTGGCCGTCCGGATGGCCGTCCTGTGGCTGGTGGTTGGCGCCGCTGCGCGCGCCGGCCAGGCCGCCGCCGTGGCACGCGCCTAGCGCGCCGCCGCTGCGGCCTCGATTTTGTCGAACGACGACATGTGCTGCCGCTTGCCGTCGGGCGCGTCACATGCAGAGGACGGATGGCGACGGGCAAACGGCGGCGTTATTCGGCGCGCAGCGCGGCCAGCAGCCGCGTCCGCAGCACGGTGCGCGCACAGACTAGACTGGTCAGGCTGCCGACGACCAGCACGACGGCCAGCAGCATCGCCGGATCGGCCAGCGGAATCGAGGCGGCGCCGCTCAGCATTTGAGGCAACGTGATGAACGAGGCGGCCAGAAAGCCGCTTGCCAGACCGCCGACCAGCAGCAGCAGGGTCTCGAGCATCACCAGGCCGGCCAGTCTTCGGCGGCGGAATCCGACGGCTCGCAGCAACGCCAGCTCGCCGCGTCGTTCGACGATATTCCGTATTTGGACTGCCGCCAAGCCGAACGTCCCCAGCAGCAGCCCCAACGCGCCCAGGCTCTGAAACGTGCTGAGATACGTGTTCTGAACGGCCAGGAGATCGGCCAGACGCTCGCGGGCCGAGGTCACAGCGAGCCCCTGGTCGCTCAGCCGATCTTCCAGCGTCGCGGCCACCGCCGGTGCGCGGCCGTCCGGCGCGCGGATCAGGAAATAGCGATATCCGCTGACATCGGGGAAACAGGCCAGAAAATCAGCCTCGCCGATCAGCAGCACGCCCTGCAGAATGCTGTTGCTCAACAGGCCGGCCACGCGAAACCGAACCTCGCCGACCCCGGGATAGGTCAGTTCAAACTCGGCGCCCACGCCGCCGTACAGATGCAGACTATACAGGGCCGTGTTCTGATCGAGGACGACCGGGATGGCGATCTGCTCGTCTGGATCGGCGGCCGCGCGACGCGGCGTGGTCGCGGACAACAGCCGCCACGGATTGGCCCGATCCGCGGCCGCGCGTGCGGCGCTGGCGCTCCACGTAAACGCCGGATCGGTGGAATCGTCGAAATGGCGGATGAACGCCTGGGTGACGCCCAGAATCCGCGGCTGCGCCGACTGGTACAGATTGAGACAACTCGCGTCATCGCCGGCTTGCATTCGCAAGGACAGGACCGTGACGCCGTCGAGCATCGCCGCGCGATCGGCCACGAGCTGCTCGCGGCCTTGCGGCGTGCTCCAGTCGCCGAACACCGGTTCGGCGCTCTCGGCGATCAGGTCGAATCCGCCGGTTCCCGACTCGGTCGGCGCCAGACGAAAAGCGCTCATCGCCACGATCAAAAAACTGGCCACCGCCACCAGGCCGACGGTCAAGACGCTGCGACCGGGATTTCGGGCGACGTTCCGGATCGCGAGCCACCGCAGGCTCGTGATCGCGGTTCGAAGTCCGGCGCGGCCGCCCATCTTGAGAAAGCGGCGAACGACGCTCAACAAGCCGGCCAGGGCCAGCATCCCCGCGGCGACAAAGACGCCCGCCTGCGCTTCGCCACCGAAGGCCCGCGCCGCGACGCTGGACGCGCCGGCCGCCGCGAGCAGACCGCCGGCCACGATCCATCCAGCGCGCCCCGCCGCGGCATACGTCACTTCGTTGGCCGCGGTGGTTTGTCCGCCCAGCAATCGGCGAATTGAGACCCGGACGGCTTGTCGCAGACTCAGACGGATCGTCAGCGCGCCGACGATCAGGCCGCTCGTCCAACCGATCATCAAGCTGGGCGGCGTCATATACAGCCGGAGAAACGGCGTCAAGATCGCGCCGAGCCACCAGGTCGTCAAGCCGATCAGCATCGTCGCGGCATAGGCGACGCCCAGGATCACGCCGAACGTCGCGCCGCCCGCGCTGACGACACACGCTTCGGCTGTCAGCAGCCGCGCAATCGTCGCCGGACGAAAGCCCAAGGCTCGCAGCGTGCCGATCTCACGCGCCCTGCGCTCGACACCTAGCCGAAACAACAGCGCGACCAGCAGCAACGCCGCGACAATGATGAACGTACTGAGCATCAGGAACAGCACGTCGAAGGGCGTCGTGCCCGCCGAGGCTGCGAGGCCGCGCTGCTTGACGGGCAGGAACGCAAAGCCCAGCGCCGCCCGGTCGCGGTCGAGCTCGTGGACCAAGGCCGCCGCGACCTTGTCTTTCAAGCCAGCGGCGGCGGCGTCCGACGGGATCGGAATCCGCAGCGATGTGATCTCGCCAAACCGGCTGCCCCACAGTCGTCGTCCCGCGGCCGGCGACACGAACGCCTTGGGGGTCGTGCGATGGTTCCGCCAGTATTCGTCGTCGGCCGGTCGGATCCGCGAGCGGTCGACGGGGAACGGCGCATCCCAGCGGTCGATCGATTCTTGGTCCGTAAAGCCGTCGACGGTGGGCGTCAGGTCGGGGTCGTTCACCAACGTCGGACGCCGCGCGTACACGGCCGGCCGGTTGCGGCGCATCGGCTGCGCGGGCTCGGTCAGCGGCACGACCGCCTTGACGCGGAACTCGGCGGTTTCTTCTTCCAGCCGTCCGTGTACGCTCTCCGGCCGGTAGAACGTCACGCGAATCCGATCGCCGGGCGCAGCCTCCAACTCGCGCGCGGTCCAACTGTTCAACGCGATCTCGTCGTCGGCCAGGTGGATCGGCCGCGCGTCGTCGTCCACCAGCGGACCGAGGACGGGCTGCGAGGCGGTCGCGGTGATCAGTGAATAGGGAATGGATCGCGCGCCGCGCGGCGCGCCGACCTTGTCCAATGCGTTGGCCAGGTACGTCGACACCGGCTGGGCATCGAACGGCGCGACGGCGCGATGCACCGCCGCGGCGGCGGGCGGCGAAAGCATTAGACGATCCGTCGTCAGATCCAGATAGTCGAAGACGACCGCCTCTGGCTGGCTCGCGTCGGCCGGAAACGTCGTCCGGACGCGGCGTAGGGCAAAGCCATAGTCTTCGAGCGAGGGCCGAAAGGCTTGCGCCAACGCCCGCTCGGCCTCGGCGTCGGGCGGCCGATCCGCCGATGGCCCGGCGACCAGAATCGCGTTCACGCGATCACGCTCGTCGAGCGCCGCCTGCAAAGTCTCCGAAGCGACGTACGCGTTGCGAGGCGTCATCTGGCTAGCGGTCAGGCTGAACCGGCCGAGACTTTCCGCCGGCACGATCGCGGTGACCCGCAAATCGGACAGCGCGCTGACGCGTTCCGACTTACGGCCCAGCGGGCTGTCGGCGGGAACCTGGTTCGCGCTCGGCAGCCGCAGCACCACCCGGTCGCCGACGGCGAGCTGCAGATCTTCGGCCAGCGGCGCATTGACCACGATCTCGTCGCGACCGGGCAGCTGGCGCGGTCGATGGCGCGGATCGCCCAGCTCCCAAAACGAGGCATCACTGCCGACGATCAGGATCTGAGACGCGCGGGCTGGGCGGCTCGATCCGTGCCGTTCGAGCGTGCCGCGAGGGAACAGAATGGCGGGAACGGCGGCGGTGTAGTGCCGTTGAAACCGTGGATCGGCTGCCAGACGCTCGACCGTGTCGATCGCGAAAAATCGATCCGTTGCCAGCGCCTCGTCGATCCGTCCCAGGCGATCCAGCGTCAAATGCCGCAGGCTGCCTCGCACCGAGTCGCCCACCAGCAAGGCGCCCGTCAGCACGGCCGTGCCCGCCGCAATGCCCAGCGAGACAGCCAGGTGGACGCGCCAATGGAAGCGGAGGCTGGCCAGGACAAAACGCCATATCGACATGACCGAGTTCCGCCTCCGTTCGCTGTTGTATCCGGCCGCCCTTGCCCACGCGCGGGCATGGCGTCAAGACGAAGCCTGGGCATAGCGCGATCGCCAAGCCGCGGGAATCGCGCACGTTGGCAAGCGCGGCCACCGACAAATTGAAATCGGAGAACGCGGTGGCCTACGGCGCCACAGGTTGCGCATCGACCGTCAATTCATGGATCGACCAATACAGGCCAGCCGTGCTGCCCGTCTGGATGATCTTGATCGCTCGGGCTCGGATCGGCTCCGGAAAGACGATCTTCGTGATCGGGCCGTCGCCTTGGCCCACGAGGATCCGTTTCCCGTCGCCTGTGACGCCGCGCGAAACGTAGACTTCGTAGCCTCGCGGATAGTCGCCGCCGGAACCGCTTGTGTCCAGAACCAGCCCCTTGATCAGGCTGTCCTCATCCAACTCGATCCGAAACCATTCCCCGCCTTGCTGGACGCGGCCCGTGTCCCAGCGAGTTTCGGGATCCTTGTCGACCGCGTTCGCGGCCTTGTCTGGGTTGGGCCACGCGCTCACGCGGACCGGCGCGGCGAACAGCCGCTCGATGCTCTGAACGGCCGCGTCGGCCGCCGCCTTCAGAGCGGGATCTTCCGCCTGTTCTCGCGCCATCTGCAATGCGCGACGGTGACGGATCAACCCCAGCCGCGACAGGACCAGTTCCCGCTCTTCGTTGCGCAGCGCCAGTCTGGCGGCCTGGGCGTAATCGTCCAGAATCTCGTCATCCGTGGCATCGGGCTGTTTGGAAATCATGCCCACATGGGCGCGCAGCGCCAGCACGCGGTGAACCTGGGTCTGCGCGCTGTCGCTGGCGATGTCTCGCAGGACGCGCACCGGCTCGGCGGTCGGCCATTCGGCCAGCGCTCGGATCGCGGCGTCCTTGACCACCGGCTCGGCGGCGGACACGGCCTGGTACAGCACGGACAGCGCGGACGGATGCGCGATCCGGCCCAGCACGCGCAGCAGCGACGCTTGCGCCTCGGCCGTGGTCGCTGCGGGCAGACATCCCAGAACCGTCTCGGCCGGGTTCGGCCCGGCGTCCGTGGTCGCCGCCGCCACCAGGGCATTTTCCGCTTCACTGCGCACGGCGTCGTCGCGGGCCTCGATCAACAGCCGCGCGATCGCTGGCGCATCAGCCGATTTGGCCAACCCGCGAACCGCTTTGAACGCCTCGGACGCGACCGCCGGCGGGGCGGCTTTGGCCGCGGCCAGCAGCGCGGCGAGTTGGTCGGTCGCGCCGCGCGCAGCCAAGGCCCGCGCCGCTTCGGTCTGGACCGCGGGATCCACCGCCGACAACTGGGCGGCGATCGCCGCGTCGACGCCGTCGCCGGCCAGCAAGCGCAGGCTGCCGCGGGCCGCCTGTTGTTCGTCCGCCTGCGCCGTGTCCGCGGCTCGCTGCAATAGGAGCGGCGCGACCGCCGCATCGCCCAGCGTCGCGAGCGCGTTCAGCGCGGCCGTGCGAACCAGCGGTCCGGCGGCGTCGGTGGCCTGGATCACGGCGGGCAAAGCCAGCGGGTCGTTCCGGTCGGCGAGCACACCCAGCAACCGCGCGCCGACCTCGTCGCCGTGCCGTGACACTTCGGCCATGATCGCCCGCGTCGCCGACTCGCCGGGCACGCTTCGCAGTGCCGGAACCGCCACGCGGCGAACCTCGGCGTCCTTGTCGTCCAAGGCGGCGATCGCCACCGCGGTCGCTTGCTCCTGCTGTGCCGCGATCAGGCCGTTCAACGCGGCGACGCGGACCAGCGGCGGCTCGTCGGGGGCGAACAACTCGCGGTAGATCGCCAGCGCGGCCGCGGATCGCCCTTGCTTCAGCAGCCGCGCCGCGCACGCCAGATAGGCGTCGGCGGCGACGGACTTCAAGCTGTCCGCGGCCGCGCGGCGCGCGCTGGCGATGGCGCCGCACGCGGCGTCCGAGTCGATGCGTCCCAACGCCGTCCATGCCGCCGAGGCCAAGTCCTGGTTGGCGTGAGCGAGCAAAGCGCGAATCGGCTCGACCGCGGCTTGACAGTTGCGCGTGCCCAGCGAGTGGACGACGCCGATCTTGATCAGATCATCGACCTGGTCCAGCGCCGCCAACAGGGCTGCATCGACCTCGGGACCGGCGATCCGCGCCAACGCATAGCGGGCGATGTGCGACGACTCGCGGTTCGGCAGCAGCTTGGCCAGTTCCGGCACCGCCGCGGGGCTGCCGATCAGGACCAACTGGCGGCAGAAGAAGTCGCGCGCCGCACGGGTTTGAGCGCCGCGCAGGCCGTCGATCATCCGCCGCTCCATCTCCGCTCGCTCGTCCGGCTCCGCGGCCGCAGCCTTGACCACCTCGCCCGCCAGGAAGTTCAACGCATCCGTCGGATCGCTGGCCTGTCGATTTTGCGCCGTCTGGATCGCGAGCCGGATTCGCGGGTCGATATCCTCTGCCCCGCGGGCGTCGCCCGACGCGTAGCCCGTGGCCGCGAGCACAATCAGGGCCAGAGTTTGACAGGCACGCTTCATCGTTGTCGTCTCCGCTAGTGTGTCCCGGTCGTGTTGCGAGGCGATTGGCCTCGCAGACATGCGGCAGGCTGCCGCATCCACGGGGGATAATTTGTCGTGGACGTGTGGCGAACTGCTTGGCCGGTGGCATCGTATATCGTAACCGCTCGCCGGTGGCAGGGAGTAGTAGGCGCGCGCCGGGCGCTGGAACACGAACGGCTTTGTCTTGCGGACGGCCATCGGCCAATATCTGCGCCGTGGGCAGACGTCGACCGGTCCATTTTTGATCGGTCCTCGCAGAGCCTGCGCCTGTCAGCCGGGTGGACGCGTCTGCACTGCCCACGAGCGTGCTGGGCACGAGCGTACCGGACAGTGAGCGCGCTGGGCCGTTCAATCCGTGCGCCGCAGCCGCGGGCGCCATCGCCCTTGCGCCAGGCGCAGCCGGCTCAGCGAAGGACGAAATTGACCATCCGCCCCGGCACGACGACGACTTTGACGATCTCCTTGCCGTCGAGCCAGTCGGCGACGCGGGCGTCCGAGCGGGCGGCTTGCTCGATGTCCGCGGCGGTTGCCGCGGCGGCAACGCGGATGCGACCGCGCAGCTTGCCCTGCACCTGGACCGGTATTTCGAGCGTGTCCTCGCGCGTCAGCTCGACGTCGTAGGCCGGCCACGGTTCGTAGGCCAGCGTCTGCTCATGACCTAAGATTTGCCACAGCTCTTCGGCGATATGCGGCGCGTAGGGCGCCAGCAGCAGAACCAGACGTTCGAGCGCGGTCTTGGGGCGCGGTTCCTGCCGCGTAAAGAAGTTGGTGAACTCCATCAGGCGGGCGATCGCCGTATTGAATTCCATCCGCGCGGTATCTTCGGTCACGGCCAGGATCGTGCGATGCAGGACGCGGTTCTGCTCGTCATTGGGTTCGACGTCCTGCACAGCCGGATGCAGGCACGCGGTCTCGCTGCGGTGATCGACGATCATCCGCCAGACACGATCCAGAAAGCCGCGCACGCCGTTCACGCCCGCCATGCTCCACGGTTTTGTCGCTTCCAACGGCCCCATGAACATCTCGTACAGGCGCAGCGCGTCGGCGCCATAGTCGCGGACGATCGCATCCGGATTTACCACATTGCCGCGGCTCTTGGACATCTTGTAAGCACGGCTCTCGACGCGAATCTCTGGGGCGGATTTCAGGACGAAATGCTCGCCTCGCTTTTCCGCCGCCTCTGGCTCGATCCGTGTCTCGAGCACCTCTTGGCCCGATTCGCGCTCGACCAGCAGCCCGTCGGCATTCTGAACGACCTGGTCCGAACTGACCGTGGCGCCATCGCCGCGGCGATAGGCCGTGAACTCGGTTTCGCCCAGGATCATGCCCTGGTTGACCAGCCGTTGAAACGGCTCGGGGGTGCTGACATAGCCGCGATCGAACAACACCTTGTGCCAGAAGCGAGCGTACAGCAGGTGCAGAACCGCGTGTTCGGCTCCGCCGACGTACAGGTCGACGGGCATCCACGCGCGCTCCTTCGCCGGATCGACCGCTGCTTGGTCGTTCAACGGATCGATGAACCGCAGATAGTACCAGCAGGATCCGGCCCACTGCGGCATCGTGTTGGTTTCGCGCCGATATCGTCGGCCGTCGAGCTCGACATACAGCCACTCGTCCGGCGCCTCGGCCAACGGCGGTTCGGGACGGCCGTGCGGTTTGAAATTCTGCAGCACGGGCAGATCGACGGGCAGATCCTCGACCGGCGCCGCGCGGATCCTCCCGGTAGGTTGGCCCTGATCGTCCAGCTCGTGGAGGATCGGAAACGGCTCGCCCCAGAAGCGTTGCCGACTGAACAGCCAGTCTCGCAGTTTATAGTTGACCGCCGCGCGGCCCAGACCTTGATCGGCCAGGTCGGCGCTGATCTTCTGCTTGAAGTCGGACGTCCGCAACCCGTTATAAGCGCCCGAATTGACGGCCGTGCCGTCGTCGGCACAGCACTGCTGGCCGGCCAGGATGGCGTCGCGATTCAGCCCTTCCACGTCGCCCGGATCGACGACGGCGACGATCGGAATCTGAAACTGTCTGGCAAACTCGAAATCGCGCTCGTCGTGCGCCGGCACCGCCATGATCGCGCCCGTGCCGTAGCTGATCAGCACATAGTCGGCGATCCAGATCGGCACGTTCTGGCCGTTGACCGGATTGATCGCGTACGAACCGGTGAATACGCCCGTCTTGCGTTTGTCCTCGAGGCGGTCGCGATCGCTGCGGGCGGCGGCCCGCGCACAGTAGGCTTCGACGGCCGCTCGTTGTGCGGGCGTGCTCAGCCGCTGGACGAACGGATGCTCGGGCGCGATGACCATATAGGTCGCGCCGAACAGCGTATCGGGACGCGTCGTGTAGATTCGCAACACGTCTTCGTCGGCGCGGCGTGGATAGCCATCTCGTGCGCGGGCCTGTCGCCAGGCGTCGTACCGATCCGGCGGGCCGATGTAAAAGTCCACCTCGGCCCCCATGCTGCGACCGATCCAGTCGCGCTGCATCTGCTTGATGCTGTCGGGCCAGGCGACCGTCTGAAGATCGCGTTCCAAGCGATCCCCATAGGCGGTGATCCGCAGCATCCATTGCCGCAAGGGAATTCGCTGAACGGGATGGCCACCGCGCTCGCTCGTGCCGTCCTTTACCTCTTCGTTCGCCAGCACCGTCCCCAGCGCCGGACACCAGTTGACCAGCGCATCGGCCTGGAACGCCAGTCGATGGTCGTCCTGGTATTGGCGGACGGCGTCGTCGCCTTGGCGGGCGACGGCGTCGGGGATGGGAAGTTCCGCAATCGGGCGGCCTTTCTGCTGCTGTGGATCGAACCAGGTGTCGAACATGACCAGGAAGATCCACTGTGTCCAGCGGAAATAGTCCGCATCCGTCGTGGCCAGCTCGCGATCCCAATCGTAGCTGAACCCGAGCATCTTCAACTGGCGGCGGAACGTGGCGATGTTGCGTTCGGTCGACTCGCGGGGCGGCGTGTTCGTCTTGATGGCGTGCTCTTCCGCCGGCAATCCGAAGGCGTCGAACCCCATCGGATGCAGCACCGATTTGCCGCGCATCCGCTCGAAGCGACAGACGATATCCGTCGCCGTATACCCTTCGGGATGGCCGACGTGTAGACCGTCGCCGCTGGGATAGGGAAACATGTCCAGGATGTACAGCTTCGGCCCCGTGGGGAAGTCGGGCGTGCGGAACGTCCCGTGCCGTTCCCAGTAATGCTGCCATTTCGGTTCGATCAGTGCGGGATTATAACGCGGCATAAGCGAAGACTTCGGGAATACGAGGGTTTCAGGGCCGTGGTGGGCGCGGCCACGTTCAGGCGACCTTGCCGTCATCTGGCGCGGCGCCGGCCATCATGCGCCGCGCAAGTCGGTCGAGCCCAGCCAGCGCCGGTGCTGACCATCAGCGCAGACGATCATCGCTGGCCGCCAACAGACGCTGCCAGCGCCACGGGGCGGTGAGACACAGACTCGCGGGCGTCCGCCGATTGTACACGCTGCGCCTGTTTTGATAAACGGGCGCACGGGCCAACTGGACCGGTGTCAGACCGGCCCCGATCAGCCGGGCGGAAGCGGGGGGAACCGGACGAAGCCGACGGGGCGGACGCCACGGATACAAACGTAAGAGAGGTGGCCAAGGTGTCGCGCGAATCTGGAAAAATGCCCAGCCCGTGTTTGTCTCGTCCTCGCCGGGTATGCCCATGCTCGTTTCCGCCCCCTGCGCATCCTGGGCGGGGCCTGTGACAAGCTTTGCATGGCACTGGTTCAACCACACCTCGACATGCGTCAGGCTGCCTTGGTTACCGGGACCGGCGTCGATAATCTCGAGATCGCCACGGCCATCCAGATCGGCCTCACGGACGTTGTGCGCTTCGTTGGCGCCGTTGGCAGACGTGAACCGTGGTTGCCACCGGCGCGTTCCGCCGAGATTCCCGTACATGCTCGTTCGGCGGCTCTGCGCCTTGAAACGCCACCCGGCGGCGGTAGCATGGACGTCGTTCGAGACAAGACGCTCGCGTCGAGCCGACGCATCGTTTGACGAACATGAACGGAGATCGAACAGATGGCAATCCGTCGTATCATCGCACTGGGGTGTGTGTTCGGACTGTGTTGGATCGACCAGAGCGAGGCATTCGATCTGGCGAATCTGCAGGCAGTCTCGATCTTTGGCGGGTCCGCCGAGTCGACGGACTGCGAGCCGCCGCGTCAGGCGGAAAACACGGTCGCCGCAGGCCTGGCGGCCGCTCGCGGTCTGGTCAAGCGTCTGCTGCCTGAGCAGGCGGAGCGGTTCGAGTTCGAATCGCTGCCGCCGGATCAGGGACGGGACGTGTTCGAGATCCGGACACGCGATGGCCAGGTCGTGATCGGGGGCAACAACGCCGTATCGATGGCCACGGGGCTGAATTGGTATCTAAACCATTTCTGCCATTGTCATGTTTCGCTGCATGGCCGAAGGCTGAAGTTGCCGGACCCATTGCCCGGGGTGACGCCACCAGTCCGCCGGGTCGCGTGGGCGCGGCATCGTTATTTTCTGAACTACTGTTGCTTCGGCTACTCGCTGCCCTGGTGGGACTGGGACCAGTGGCAGGAGTTGATCGACTGGATGGCCCTGCATGGCGTCAACATGCCGCTGTCGGTCACCGGCCAAGAGGCGGTCTGGGACGCCGTCTGTCGACGTTTGGGCATGGACGACGCCCAGATCGACGCGTTTCTGGCCGGGCCGCCGTTCCTGCCGTTCCAGTGGATGGGGTGCCTGGACGGTTGGGGTGGACCGCTGCCGCGAACGTGGATCGAACGCCACGAAGCATTGCAGCGAAAGATCCTCGCGCGGCAGCGTGAGCTGGGCATGACGCCCGTGCTACAGGGATTTACGGGCCACGTGCCGGCCGCGGTTCTCGCCAAGTTTCCCACTGCCAAGGCGCACCGGATTCGGTGGATCGAGTGGCAGACGTGTCTGCTGGACCCACTCGACCCGCTGTTTGCACGAATCGCGCGTCTGTTCCTAGAAGAACAGACCCAGCGTTTCGGTTCGGATCATCTGTACGCGGCAGACACGTTCATCGAAATGACGCCGCCCAGCGGCGAACTGGACGATCTGCGCCGCCTGGGCCGGGCGATCTACAGCGGGATGACCGCCACCGATCCGCGAGCGGTCTGGGTGTTGCAAGGCTGGACGTTCATGTTTGGGAAGACGTTTTGGGACCAGTCACGGATCCGCGCGTTTCTCGACGAAGTGCCCCGCGACCGCATGATGGTCCTGGATCTGTACTGCGAATCGCGGCCGATGTGGAACCAGACCGAAGGCTTCTGCGGCATGCCGTGGTTGTGGTGCAACATCCAGAATTTTGGGAATACGGTGTTCCTAGGCGGCGCGTTGAACACGATCGCGAACGAGCTTCCGGCGGCGCGCCACCACCCGGACGGGAGCCAACTGGTGGGGCTGGGATTCGTCAACGAAGGTTTGGGCTATAACCCGGTGGTTCACGATCTGATGTTCGAGATGGCCTGGCGCGACGACTCGCCTGACCTGACGCCGTGGATCGAACAGTACGCGACCGGTCGTTACGGCCGCGCCAACGCTCATGCCGCGCAGGCTTGGCAGGGATTGTTGGCGACAGTCTATAGCAGCCCTTCGCGCACCAGCTCGATCATCGACCATTTGCCTACGCTCGACGCCCGCGCGTTCGGCCAGCCCAGCCCGGCGGTCATCGACGCCTGGCGCGAGCTGATGGCGGCGGCCGATGAATTGGGCGATGCGGACACGTATCGATTCGATCTGGTGAACGTCGCGCGACAGACGTTGTCCGCCTACGCCACGCTCTTGTATCGCCAGGCGATCAAAGACTGGCGAGCCAAAGACGCGCCGGCTTTCGCACGGTCGTCCCAGGGGTTCTTGGAGCTGCTGCAAGACCTGGACGACCTGTTGGCAACGCGCCGCGAGTTCCTGCTGGGATGCTGGCTCGCGGACGCCGAGCGTTGGGGGGACAACGACGCCGAACGAGCCCGATGCACCTGGAATGCGCGGCGGGTATTGACGCTGTGGGGCGAAGGCCCGGCGATCGACGACTATGCCCGCAAAGAGTGGTCCGGGATGATCGCCGGCTATTATCGACCGCGCTGGCGGCGGTTCTTCGACGCGCTGTCGGACTGTCTGAGCGGCGACAGGGCCTTTGACGAACCGGGATTTCGCGCCGCGCTGCGCCCGTGGATGGCCCAGTGGTCCGATGGCCGGGAAGTGTATGCTGCCGAGCCGCGCGGCGATAGTCTCGCCGTAGCTCGGAAGTTGTGGGACAAGTATGCTGAAGCATTTTCTGCGGATGCCGTCAGCTTGACCACCGGCAAGCCCGTGACCTGCTCGTCTGCGCTGCCCGCGCACCCCGCGCGGCTGGCCAACGACGGCTGGAGCAACTCGACGGACGCCTACTGGGCCACGGATGTGACGCGAGACCCGGCCGCCTGGTGGCAAGTCGACTTGCAGACGCCGACGACCGTCGGCCGCGTGGTCGTCGTCTGCTATTACGGAGACGAACGCTATTACGGCTTTACCGTCGAGACCTCGTTGGACGGCCAGACTTGGGACTTGGCTGCGGATCGACGCGACAACCGGGAACCGTCCGTCGCCGAAGGCTACGACTGCCGCTTTGCCCCGCGCGCGGTGCGTTATCTGCGGATCACCCAGACACGGAACTCGGCCAACACGGGGCGACACCTGGTCGAAGTGATGGCCTTTGCCGAATGACCGATCTTCGCCACATGGCCGTCGCGGGCACGGATGACGACACGCAAGGCTGACGGCATAGAGGCATGCTCGATCGTGGCGGCGAACAACCCTGTAGCCGTGAACGCGGATGGTGATCGACGGACGCGGCGGCGCGTGGCCCTCGAGCGCGGACAGCGTCGGAGGCAGGAGCGAGCGGCTCGCGATGCAACCACACGTGATCTCGCCCGGCCGGGGCGCAACCATCTATTTTGATTCCAGACGACATTGCAAAGCGCCCGCCGAGCCGACTGCGATGGCGTCGTGGTTCGCGGCGCCGCCTTGCCGAGCGATTGCCATTGCGACGTGTTCCGCGGTAGCCGCAACATTCCGGCGCAGCTTGACGGAATACCTCGATCATTGCACGCCGACCTGGATCGAAATGACTAGCGCAGCGTCCCTGAGGATGGAGATTCGTCGGATCGCGTCAACATGGCATTGCTGAAAAACGCAGAACGAGGATAGAATAGCCGAGGGGTTGCTTACACGCTCGGCTATTTACGTCCATGACCCACTGGCTCCGTCGCTTGCGTTTGACCGTTTCAGACTCGTCTTCCACTTGCGCGTCGATCGAGGCGCCGACGGCGGATTCAAACGCGAGATCGGACGCGTCCGCGTCGCGCCGTACCCAATCCGCGCCGCGGACCGCTCACGGCGAATCGGCGCCACTGACCCGCCGGGCGAGCCGGGCCGATGGCGAGCGCGCCTATGACGCTTCGTTCTGGAAGTCGTTCGTGTCGAACTTTTTCGGTTCGGCCGCCGTCGCCGTGTTATACCGTTATGCGGACTTCGTTACGCTGCTGGGCGGGACGGAACTGCACCTCGGCTGGATCGTCGGGATCGGGATGCTCGGCAGCATGACCATGCGGCTGGTCGTGGGCAGGCAAATCGACGGGCGCGGGCCGCGTCGGGTGTGGCTGGCATCCCTGGCTTTGCTGGCCGCGGTCTGCTTTGCCCACGTGCTGGTGGCTCGTTACCCCGGGGCCAGCATTCACTCGCCGCTTGTCGTCGCTGCGTGCGCTGGCCTGCGCATCGCCATGTGGTGCGCGATTGCCGGCGTGTACGCCTCGTCGATGACCTTCATCGTCGGCCGCGTGCCGGTGATTCGCATGGCCGAATTGCTGGGCATGTTGGGCACGTCGGGCTTTGCTGGGATGACTGCCGGCGTGTGGGTCAGCGATCAGTTATTCAGCGGCTCGTCGCTGTCAGCAGCCGCGGCCGTCGAACGGATGTTTATCGTCGCGGGCCTGTTCGTACTGGCGGCATTCACGGCAGCCTGGTGGGCGACGGCCGGTTACCAGCACCGGGCCCCGCGGCATCGGTTGCCGATGTGGAGCCTGATCCGTCGCTATCATCCGGGGCGCGTTTTGCTGATGAGCGTAGCGATGGGGTTCGGCCTGGGCCTCCCGGCGACGTTTCTGCGGACTTTTGCCGCCGAATTGGACATCCCGCGAATCGGAGTCTTCTTTACGACCTATTCCATCACGGCCGTCATTACTCGCGTGCTGGCGCGGCGACTGCCCGAACGGTATGGGCTGCGGCCCGTGGTTTTGGCGGGACTCGCCCTGGTGATTGCCAGCCAGGGATTGTTTCTGCTTGTGCGTCACGAATGGCAGTTTGTCCTGCCCAGTCTGACCTACGGCATCGGGCACGCGATTTTGTTTCCCGCCGGATTCGCCGAGGGGTGTCGCCCCGCTCCGCCCCGTTATCGCGGATTGAGCACGTCGCTGATGTTGGCGAGTTACGATCTGGGATTATTGATCGGTGCCCCGATCGCGGGGCTGCTGGTCCACTTTGGTCAGGCCGTCGGCTGGCCGGGCTATCCAACCCTGTTCAGCGGAGTCGCCATCCTGTTGACGTTCGCGACCGCGATCTATGCAGGCGCGCCGCGGGAAGTCGCGGCGCGTCGCCGCGCCAAACGGCCGGTCGCCCAGGTCGCCGCCTCTGTGCCGGCCCCTCTGGCCGTATCTCCCGCCTCGGTCATCGCATTTCCGCAAGAGGAAACGGCCAGCGGCAACAAGACTGTCGCCCGGACCGGCGTGCGAACCGGCCGGGACGAAGTGTGTCTATAAGAAGTATGCCTGCGAATGGCCGCTTGACCTTGCGTGTACAATTGTCGCAAGGAAAGTCGTTCGACGCGACGGCAGTGGAACTAATGTGCGGTGCGGTTCGTCTCTGTAGGCGCGGGGCCGGCGAACGCATGCCGCAGCGCCCGTAGGCGCCCGCATTGACCATCGACGCTGCGCATCGCGGCAAGAATCACGGAGGAACAGTCATGCTCGTGCTGACACGAAAATTGGGCGAAGAAATCGTGATCGGAGACACCGTCCGAGTGGTCGTCAAGCGGATCGCGGGCGCGCGCGTCGCGCTCGGAATCAACGCGCCACAAAGCGTGACGATCACGCGCGGCGAGTTGGATGGCGAGCCTCGGTCGGACCATGCCGACAATTCTGAGTCGGGCTTTCTGGCTGCGAGCTGATTCCGACGGCGTGCGCGGCGACTTTGTCGATCGCCTGCCAGACGCGATCGATGTCCGCCTCGGCTGCTAGCAGAACAGGGTGGTGCAGCACAACCGTGGCTGCGCTCGCCTCGCGACTGTGCGGCAGCTCGCCGACCTTGCGGCAGCGGCGTTGGCTGCGGAGCGCGAATCCGCGAAAGCCGGCATCGAGCGCGACGCCTTCGGCGCGGATCGCCGCTAAAAACTCGTCTCGTGTCATTCGACAGCGCTCGGCGACGAACAGCCAGCCCAGTTTGTAAAAGGCCGGACGATCGGTCGGTGCGTCCCAAGCAACCGGTTCAGCAACCGGTTCAAGCGCGACGATCGATCGGCAGCGTTCGAGCAGACGAGCGACGTTGGTCAAGCGGCGCTGGTTTCGCTCCGCGAGCCCTTCCAACTGCGGCAGCAGTACGGCGGCCTGTAGCTCGCTGAGCGGAAAAGCCTGGTTGCCGCGTTCGCTGTAGACCTTGATCCGCTGCAATACGTCGGCGCGGTGGATCAGCAGCGCGCCGCCGCGCCCGGCCGTCAGCAGCTTGCTGCCCCCAAAGCTCAGCACGCCGACGTCTCCCCATGTCCCCGCCGGACGGCCATCGATTTCCGCTCCGGGCGTTTGGCAGGCGTCCTCGACGACGGCCACCCGTTGTTCGTCCGCCCACGCGCGGATTCGTCGCATCGGCGCCAGTCCGCCGTGCAGGTGCGAGACAATCAGCGCACGCACGCGCGGGCCGGCGGCGGCGTCCAACTGGTCGGCATCCAGGCACCAGGCTCGACGAGCGATGTCCACCAGGACCGGAACAGCGCCCACCGCCTCGATCGCACGAAAGTTTCCTGGAAAATCGTAGCCCGCCAGGATCACCTCGTCACCCGCGGCGACTCGCAAGCCGCGGAGAGCCATTTCCACGGCCACCGTACCCGAGCAGCAGCACCACACGTGCGGCACATCGTGCAGTTCGGCCAGCCGCTGGGCCAGCCCGCGGACGTAGGGTCCGTCGTACTGTCCCCAGGCGCCCGCGGTCCACGCCGCCTCGAGCGCCGCGTGAATCGCCGGATCCGGCTGGGGCCATCCCGGAGGCCCATCCGGAAAGACTGGGCGCCCGCCATGAATCGCCAAGCGGGAATCGATCTCGGCGGTGTTCCTCGCCATGGTTCGGATCGGTTATCGAAGGTGTGGTCGCGGCGTTCATCGATAGCGCAGGTTCGATCGGTCGCGCTCGCATCGCGGAGAGACGCGGCCACGTGGGCACGTCGCTGCCAGACGCGCACCGGTTTTCGCGTTGTGGCGGGGTCTCGCGGCGCGTCAAGGATCGACGCTCGCCGTCGCGGCATGCGGGCGGCGCGTCGCCCCGTCGCGTGCACCGATCGTACCTCGGACTGCAACTTCCTTCGCTCGACGGCGCGCGACCCAACCCATCGCCAACCGCGGGCCGCCGCGCGTAGGCAGAGCCTTCGGTCAGTGCAGGACGGGGCATAGGTCGAACCATTGGCGACCTTGTGTCTCCATCCAACGAACCGAGGACGGCGGCCCCCAATTGCCTCGTTCGTACAAATCGAGCCGCGGCTCGCCACCGGCATCCCAAGCCGCTTGGATGGGATCGATCAGCGTCCAGGACGCCTCGATTTCGTCGCTGCGGGCAAACAGACTGGCGTCGCCATGCAGCGCGTCGAGCAACAGCCGTTGATAGGCGTCCGGCAGATCGTCTGTAAACGTCTGTCGGAAGGTGAAGTCCAAGTTCACCAACTGGGTCTTCATCCCGGCGTCCGGAACTTTGGTCTGAAACTGCAATTGAATGCCTTCGGCGGGTTGGATCTGGATCACCAACCGATTGGCGTCTCCGCACTGCGCCGGGCCGCCCTCGAAGATCTGATGCGGAGGCTGGCGAAATTGGATCACGATCTGCGTCGTGTGGCAGGACATCGCTTTGCCCGAGCGCAGATAGAACGGCACGCCTTGCCAGCGCCAGTTGTCCACGTCCAGCCGCACCGAGGCAAACGTCGCGGTATGGCTGTCGGCGGTTACGCCCGGCTCGTCGCGATACGTTCGGTACTGGCCGCGGATCGTTCGCCGAGCAATCTGCTCGGCCGTCATCGGCCGGATCGCGCGCAAGACTTTGACCTTCTCGTCGCGCACGGCGTCCGCGTCGAACCGGGCCGGCGCTTCCATCGCGGTCAGCGTCAACAACTGCATCAGGTGGTTCTGGAACATGTCGCGCAGCACGCCAGCCGTTTCATAGAACGCCGCGCGCCTGCCCACGACAACCTCTTCGGCAGCCGTGATCTGAACGTGATCCACATAATTCCGATTCCAGATCGGCTCGAAGATCGCGTTGGCAAAGCGGAGGATCAGCAGATTGCTGACCGTTTCCTTGCCCAGATAGTGATCGATCCGATACACCTGCCGCTCGGCAAACGCTTGATGCACAACCGCGTTCAACTTTCGCGCCGACGCCAGGTCGACGCCGAACGGCTTTTCGATCACAACCCGTCGCGGGGCATTTTCGTCGCTGGCCATTCCGGCCCCCGCCAAGTGCAGCACGGCCGGTTCGAAGAACTGCGGAGCCGTCGCCAGATAATAGACGCGCGTTGCCGCCGAGCCTGCTTCGAGCTCGTCCAGCCGCCGGCCCAGCGCGGCCACGTCGTCCGGCGCCGACAGATCGCCGGGCTGGTAGCACAGCAACGGGGCGAACTCGGCCCATGTAGCCGAGTCGAATTTCTTGCCCAGAAACGTGGCCGCCGATTCGCCCAATTCGTCACGCCAGGCGTCGTTCGAGTACGCCGTACGCGAAAAGCCGACGATCCGCGTCTCGGGTGGCAACCGCCGCTTGCGATGCAATTGATACAACGCGGGCGCCAGTTTGCGACGCGTCAAATCGCCCGAGGCCCCAAAAATAACGATCGTATGCGCCATAAATCTTCACCTTAGACTCGCGAGACGCGGGAACCCACGTACGCCGCCTGCGCCGTCTTCGGTCCGGCAGATCGAAAATCGTGCGGCGACGGTTTTTTTGTCGCAGCGCCTTTGTCCAGCGACAGGCCAAGCCGGACGCACCGTCTGCCCGGGCCAATGGAACGCGGCCGCCCGCGGCACGGCGCGAGGACACGCCGCAACGCACGCTTGCGCACGCACGCACGCACGAACGAACGAACGAACGCCCCCAACCGCAGTTGCCAACGCACGCGACGGCCCGTAGTATAACGGAGCCATCGCCCGGCAGACAGGGCGATGCTTCCGCCGACGGACGAGCGGCGCCAGCGCGCTGTGCAGCGTTCCAAGCCCCAACGCAAGCGGGCCGCTCGTGACGACGCTCCTTGCTGTGCGAGATAGGAGACGGCCATGAAATCGGCAGCCGCCCAGACGTCTGGCGGACGGACCGTGACTCGCCGTAGCCGACGGCAAGCACCGGCTGCGGAAGAGCGGGCGTCGCCCAAGCGACAGCCTTCCTACGCGGTCGTCCTGTACAACGACGACCTCAACGGGTTCGACTTTGTGATTTCCGTCCTCTGCAAAGTCCTGCGCTACGATCGGACAAAGTCGTACCGGCTGACGCTCGAAGCCCACGAGTCCGGGCAAAGCGTCGTCTGGTCGGGCGCGCTCGAAGTGGCCGAACTCAAGGCCGATCAGATCCGCGCCTGTGGCCCGGATCCGCGGGTCCGCGCCGCCGGCGCATTGCCGCTACGCGTGTCCGTCCAGCCACTGCCTTGATGGGCACACTCGCGGCACGGCGCCAAGACGTTAAGACTCAGCCGCGGGGCCTTCCGGGGCGGCGCCTCGGCGACTTTGCACGGGGGAGCTTTCCCGGTTCGCGAGAGCGCCTCGATCCAAATCCGAGGTCCCCTGTCTGACCGCGTTTGCGCTTGCCTGGATCAGCCGGGCGCGTCTACGGTCGCACGATAACGCTCAGCCGGGCCGTGCCCGTTTCGCCGCGGTGGTTCGTGCGCGAGACCTTGACCAGATAATGCCCGGGCTTGGCGTACGTATGTTCCGTGATGGCGTAGCCATCGGGGGCCAAGGCCTCGACGTTTCCATCGGACTGGACGCGCACGGTCGGCGAGCCGTCGCCAAAATCCCATTCCTCCTGGCCCTCGTCCGGCGCCACCGCAAACGAGCGGACTTTGAACGTGATCGGTTGGCCGATCCGAATGTTCCGCGTCGGCCAATAGGCGGCATGGACGGTGGGCGGTTTTTGGTCGGGATGGTCCGGGTCGCGGACGCGGACGATGGCAAAGTCGTACGATACATTGCGGTCCGCGTCGGTGATTTTCAGAATCTCGCTGTAGGTTCCCGGCTTCGTATAACGGCGCTCGGCGACCGGGCCGCGGGCGGTCTTGCCGTCGCTGAACATCCACAAGTATCCGGTGATGTGCTCCGGTCCGCGGCGACTCCACGAGCGAGACGCATCGAACGTCACCGACTCGCCGACGGCGACCAATTGATGTGGCCGCGCGACGGCTTCGAGCGGTTCGAGTGGATGCGCATCGTGATACGCCTCGAACATCAGGGCATAAGGCTCCAAGATCCCCCAACGGCCACTGGGCTGCGGCGCGACGATGTCGAAGTGCAGATGCGACCAGCCGCCGCTGGCGCCTTGCTTGCCGAGCGCGCCGATCTTCTGCCCGCGTTTGACCTGCTGGCCAGGCAGAATCGCCGGGTCGATCGAATCCAGATGGCTGTAGCGCTGATACCAGCCGCGGCCATCGCGCAGGTAGACGACATCGCCGCGCGGCCGGACCAGGCTGGGGAACGACTCCTGGTCGACGGACTTGCCACCCGCCGAGACGATCAGCCCATCGGACGCCGCCACCACATCGACCATCCGTTCGGCGCCGCCGAAGTCCAGTCCCCAGTGATAGTAGATCGGCTTCTTTCCGATGTCCTCGCCGTCACCGATCTGGTTGGCCATCAGCGTGTGACTGGCGAACCACCGTTGATCGACCGGATAGCCGAATGTGCCGGGTGTGATCAGCGGATAGCCCGCCGGCCACAGGCGCAGGCGGGCGTCCGCGTCCAGTCCCCAGTGGTCGCCGCCTTCGTTATAGCCCTTGGTGATCGGACAGTCGATCTGCACGTCGCCGACCGTCACGGGCAGGTGGTAGGTGGCCGAACCGAGGGTCGTCTGTTGCCCGTTCACTTCGACGGTCACCCGCACCAACCGCAACGCCTGGCGCAGACTGTCGCGGCGCTCGTCGATCTTCAGCAATTTGACGTTCGCCTCGCGGCCGTCGGCCAGTCGAACCGTGGCCTGCTGGCCGAGATTCAGATCGACGGCGGCGGGCTGCGACTCGATCGGTTGTCGCGCCAGCTCGAGAACTTTGCCGACCAGCCGCTCTTCGACCGTGTCGGTGAACGGACCGGGCAGCGCGTCCCACTTGGCCGCGTCGCCCGCTTCGTAACCGCCTTCGGCCAGCACGCGCGCCGATGGCACATAGGTGAACACGTCGTTCGAGTACCCCGCCACCCAGACGCTTGGCCCGGCCAGTTCACGTTTCAGACGCAGGGCATAATCGACCACCGTCTCGCCTCCCATGGCGATCAGTGTCAAGTCACGTCCAAAGCGGACGACCTGGACGGGACAGGGATAGGTCGTACGGATCCGGCCCGTCGTGTCCAACTCTTTCAGCAAGGCGATCGCCTGCGACCGATCGGGCTCGCGAGCGCCCGCCGCGTTACGTTCCAACTGGTCGCGCGACGGCGGCGGGGCAAAGTCCAGAGCCACGTCCTCGAGCGCCGTGCGCAGCGGGCCGCGCAACGGTTTAGGCGGCGTCTGCAGGGCCGCTTCGACGGCCAAAGCCAACGTGCGGCCGTGCTGCTTGGCTAGCTCCTCCTGGCCGCGCGGGTACGGGTTCTGATCCGCGGCGCAGCCGATCATGAACAGGGCGGTCGCGCCGGGGTGATCCGCTTCGAGATATTGCTGGGCGTAACCGGCGTAATCCCCGCGGATCAAATAGTCGCCCATCGTCGTGTTGTGACAGGCGTAGCCGAACAGCACCGCTTTCAACTCGCCCGACGGATCGGTCACGCGCAGTACGGGAACTTCGTGATCCACGGGGCCTTCGAAATAGGGCGCGTTGCGATACCCGCCGTCGGTGGGCCGTCGCCGGTTCATAGCGAACCCCGCTCGAGCTCGCTGGAAATCGAGCTGCGCGGGCACAAGCTGCTGCAGCGCCCGGCCGACCAACTCGGCCAGTTTCGTCTGCAACTGGCCGACATATCGCTCGGCCGCCGCCGCGTACGGCGCCTTGAGTTCGTTCAGTTTTAATTCCGCGGCATTCAGCGCCGGGCCGCAGTGCGTGTGCGAGGCGTTGATCAGCAGCGAGCTGGGTGGAAGAGCGTATTTGTCTTGCACCGCCGCCTCGAGCCAGTCTCTGAGCGATCGGGGCACGCTGATCAAGTCCAGCGTCACGATCACCAGCCGTGAACCTGTCGGGTCCTCGATTGCCAGCGCCTTGGCGAACAGATCGGCGGCGACGCCCTCGGACGGTTTCTTGCGGGCGGCATAGCCGGCCATCCAGACTGGTGTTTCCGGGGTGATCTTGACGACCGCCACGCCCGCTTGCCATGCGGTTGGCTCCTGAGCTTGTCCCGTGCGGGCCCCGGCAATAGACGCTCCGACAACAATCAAGGCGATCAACGCGCGTTTGTTCATGGCTGACTCCACACGGCTGACGTGGCCAATCTGACAGCTCCGGCGCCGGCCCGCCGTCCACGAGCGCCGGGCCCCTCTCGCCTAGCCGGTTCATTGTCAACCGTTCCCAAACGCACGTCAATTGTGGCCCGAGGACAACAAGTCGCGCCCACCGCGCAGCCCGATCCTGGCCGCCGCCCGTCGATCTCGCCGCCCATCGATCTCGCCGCTCGGGCGGGATCTGAACCGCTCGAACCACGCTCAGGATTTGCTCCGACACCAGTTTCCGAAATCCCGAAAACGGTCATTCCGAAAACGGTCGCACGCAAAGACGCCAAGGCGCAAAGCCATCGAGTTGCAGATCTCCGGTTCTCTCCACCGGGTGCGTTTCGGTGTCACGATGCCCGAGCTCGAGAAGTCATTCCGGACCGAGGCCCGCATCTTGCTGCTGCAAATACCACGCTCGATCGGGGTGCGGGAATCCGAGGTCCTTCTCGACCAGGTTCAATAGCGGCCGACCGGTCTGATAGCGGCGGAGATTTTCGCAGAAAAAGCGAGTGACGTCGCTCTCGCGGCTCGCGGCCTGCGCGCCGACGTGCGGCGTGATGAGGACGTTGGGCAGTTCCCACAACGGGCTGTCCGTCGGCAACGGCTCGATCTCGGTCACATCGACGCCGGCCCCCGACAAGTGGCCGGACTGCAGCGCCGCCACCAAATCGGCCTCGACCACGACCTGTCCGCGAGCCACGTTGATCAGCGCAGCGCCGGGTTTCATCCGCGCGAATTGCGGTTGGGCCATCATCCCGCGCGTTTGGCCGTTCAACGGAACGCACAAGATCACGATATCCGACTGCGCCAGCAGATCGTCCAAACGCTCGGCGGGCCACAATTCGGCCACATAATCCGGGCGTTGGACGGGAAACACGTCGGTGGCCACGATTCGCGTGCGAAACGGCGCAAGCACCTCGGCCAGGCGGCGGCCGTTGCCGCCGAATCCCACGATTCCAATCGACGCGCCATGCAGGTCTCGCGTCGGGCGGCGGATGAACTCGCGCCGCAACGCCGCGCGGAAGAAGACGGGCAGACCGCGCAACAGTCCGAGCAGCAAGGCCAGCGTCTGTTCGGCAACCTGGTCGGCGAACAATCCGGACGCGCTCGTCACCGTGATGTCCGAGCCGATCACCGACGGCGCCAGGCAGTGGTCCAGGCCGGCCGCCGAGGACTGAATCCAGCGCAAGCGACCGCGAGCGACCACGTCGTCCCACGGCACGGGGCGCAGCTTGGCGTGTCCGCAGAAGATGTCCGCGTCCAAGATCTCCTCGGGAATCCGCTCTTGCCCCGCGTCTACGATCTCTGCGCCGGGCGCGGCGTCCGCAATTTGCTGCAGGTGGCGAGGCTGAACGGGATAGCCGATCACGATCCGCATGACTTCTGCTTTCTATGCCCACATCCCAGAAACGTATCACCTTTCGTTCCACCAACGGACGTTGTTCCGGTGGGCCCAACAGTATACGTCGCGGGCTTGGGGATGACACGACGGAGGTCGAGCCTTCGATCCGTTTTTAGCAAAGCAGCCCTGGCTTTTCAGCACGCCATTTTGCCTGCGGGCCGGCGGCCGGCGGGGCTGCGGTCGGCGCCAAGCCAGCGAACGCGGCTTGGCCGGCAGGACGGCAACGTAATCCACCGCCCGAAGACGGTACGAGGAACGGCCGGTGCGAAGAAGCGTGTTCCGCCAAGCGACGGCAGGGGCTCGGATCGGCAGGCTTCGTCGTGACCGCGGCGGCGCGGCGGAACCGCCCCCCTGAACGCGCCGCTCTGCGCACGCGCTGTCTCGCCTTGGAGTCTTAGTTCGTATCATGCGCGCACCGTGCGCGCATCTTGTATACCGGTCTGTACAGTACACTTGTGGGTTATGAGCACTAGCACCCGCTTGGTGCAATTGCTATTGCCTGACTGTTGCGCAGCACAGACGACAGGAAGCGTGTTGGCCGAAGGCCATCACCAACGTAGCCTGGGGCAACGCCCCAGGAGTCAGAGATGATAGC